>NC_014253.1:1547439-1894878 GCF_000196655.1 Methanohalobium evestigatum Z-7303
CATCCCTAATAAAGCTCTCCTGGTTTTCTTCACGGATTTTTGCAGGCAAACCTGCATGATAGGGTAAAACACGGAAACCTTCCTTTTTAAGTTTATTATAAAGGTCTTCTACCGCGCGACGGCTCTGACAGTAGATAATACCATTATATTTTCTGTGGGTTTTCAGGTATCTAACCATCTGTTTATAGGCATCCTTTTTGTGTCTGACCTCATAATAGAGGTTATCACGGTTAAAACTTGATATGTATCTTCTACAATCTTCAAGTTCAAGCAATGATATGACATCATTCTGCACTCTGGGTGTAGCGGTTGCAGTAAGTGCGATTAATGGTATATCAGGAAATTTTTTTTTCAGCATGTTCAACCGAAGGTATTCAGGTCTGAAATCCTGTCCCCATTCAGAAATACAATGAGCCTCATCAATAGCAAACAGGTTGATATTTACAGATTCAAGAAAATCGAGAGTTTTTGACATAGTCAAACGTTCAGGTGTGATATATAAAACGTCTATTCTATTGTACAAAAGGTCATTACATATCTGATTCGATTCCTGATATCCAAGCGTACTGTTAAGACATGCAGCAGATATGCCGTTAGACCTCAACTCATCCACCTGGTCTTTCATAAGCGATATAAGCGGTGATACCACTATTGTTACTCCTTCCATAAGGAGTGCAGGTAATTGATAGCATAATGATTTGCCTCCACCAGTGGGCATTACTACGAAAGTGTCTTTTTTATCCAAAATATCAGTTATAATATCCTTCTGATGAGAGCGGAATTCTTCATAGCCAAAGTATTTATGCAAAATTTTGTACATAGGTATATCTTAATCCTGCTTTAATGGATAATTTGATTTTTATAGTGTAGATGTTACATTAATATATAATTTTCATCCAATTAATGTTAAACTAAATTATAGTAATGGTCACATCCAGATAATGATTTATAAATCTTGAGTTTTATGAACCTATTAAGAAAAAACTGGTTGATTATAATAACACCTCATGGAGCTTGTTCTTATGGTAAAAGTTGACAAATTCATTCAGAAAAGTACAGAAAAGATTAAAGAACAAATCGACGGGAAGGCAATCATTGCTCTCTCGGGTGGTGTAGACAGCTCGGTATGCACAGTGCTTGCACATAATGCAATAGGGGACAATCTGGTACCCATATACATCGAAACCGGTCTGATGAGAAAAGGAGAAACCGAGAGGATTAAAGAAACATTTGCCGATATGAATCTCAGGGTAGTTAACATGAAAAACCGGTTTCTGAATGCTCTGGAAGGTGTTGAAGATCCTGAAGAAAAACGAAGAGCAGTGGGTGAAACCTTCATAAGAGTGTTTGAAGAGATAGCAAAAGAAGAACAGGCTGAATATCTTATACAGGGGACTATCTATCCGGACAGGATTGAATCTGATGGCGGTATTAAATCCCACCACAATGTAGGGGGATTACCCGATGTTGTTGATTTTAAAGATATTGTAGAGCCCATATCTGACCTGTATAAGGATGAAGTTAGAGAGGTAGCCAAAGCACTGGATTTACCAGAGGAACTCTCCGAACGTATGCCGTTCCCAGGACCCGGACTTGCAGTAAGAATTATTGATGAGGTAACAGAAGAAAAACTGGAAGTAGTTCGTGAGGCAAATGCCATTGTAGAAGAGGAACTTGTTGAAAAATATCATCCATGGCAGACATTTGCTGCACTTCTTGGAAAAGGTACCGGTGTAAAAGGAGATGTAAGAGTACATGGATGGATTATTGCCGTTCGTGCTGTTAGTTCCAGAGATGGTATGACTGCTGAAGCGATGCAACTGCCCTGGGACGTCCTTAACAGAATCGAATCCAGAATTAACAGCGAAATCAAATCAGTTTCCAGAGTTGTGTATGATTTAACACCCAAACCACCTGCAACTATTGAATTTGAATAAAGGTTAATACTATGCCATTAAACCAGATAATATCAGAAATTAGAAACAGACAACGTATAAAACCATCTGCACCTGATGTACCTACTGCTGTCTGGACAGGTTATGACAACCACAAAGGTAAGAGAATCGATACTCTTACTATTATTTTCAAAACATCCGGATGCTGGTGGGGTAATCAGGGTGGATGTTCCATGTGTGGATATGTATATGACAGTTCACAGAACCCTCCAAGTTACGAAGACCTCAAATCCCAGCTTCAAAAAGCTATGGAAAAAGCATCCAGCCTTGAAGAGTTTATGGTAAAAATCTATACATCCGGAAGTTTTCTGGATGAAAATGAAGTTTCTACAGACGTTTTAAAATATATACTGCAGGCATTGAATCAAGATAAAAGGGTACTCAAGGTTGTTGCAGAAACTCGCCCTGAATTTGTAACTGATGACACAATTGTAAAATGCAGAAATATGCTAAAAGATACAGAATTTGAGATTGCTATAGGACTGGAAACCAGTTCCGACATTATTCGCAGGGATTCTATAAATAAGGGTTTTAAGTTTTCAGATTTTATTAAAGCCGCACAAATAGCCGAAGAAAATGATGTTACCACCAAAGCCTACCTGCTTCTTAAACCCCCTTTTATAACTGAAGGTACAGCAATAGATGATATGGAACAATCTATTGATGATATAGTACCTTATGCAAACAATATTTCAATAAACCTGTGTAACGTTCAAAAGGGTACATTTGTTGAATGGATGTGGCAAAAAGGTCAATACAGACCTCCCTGGCTCTATAGCATTGTGGATGTTCTTAAAAAATCAAAACAAAAACATCCTGAAACTATTATTACCTCTGACCCAGTTGGTGCCGGTTCCAAACGCGGTCCTCATAACTGTTACAAATGTGACCAGGATATTGCCAATGCCGTCCGCAGATTTTCCATAACCCAGAACATTAATGACCTGGATTTTAAAGGACAAACATGTGGATGTTTCCAATTATGGAAAAAAGTAGTAAAACTGGATGAATATACATACGGTGCTTTTATTGTAGACAGGATGATGCAATAATATCAGACAAACAGGGCTTACCTGTTTCTATTTTTACTTATTATTTTCCGCTTCATAAACCATTGTTCCTATGCCAGTATCTGTAAACAGTTCAAGTAACAATGAATGAGATACACTGCCGTTTATAATATGCACTCTATCAACTCCGCTTATAACAGCAGATGCTGCACTTCTAACTTTTGGAATCATACCACTTGAGATTACATCTTCCTCTATTAACTGTTCCACTTCCTCTACTGCTATCTGGGATATGCGCGTTGAAGGGTCGTCTTTATCCCTCAAAACACCTGTTACATCCGTAAGAAGTATCAATTTTTCAGCATTCAAAGATACTGCAATATCACTTGCCACAACATCGGCATTTATATTTAAGGTGTTTCCTTTTGTATCCATTGCAATCGGTGATATTACCGGTATGTAGCTCTTATTAGTTAATATGTGGATAAGTTCTGGATTGATAATTTCAGTATCTCCGACCCATCCGAGGTCTACATCATGTTCCATCTCTTTGATTCTTACCTTTTGAGGGGGTTTCTTCCTTGCCAGTATCATTTTACCGTCTTTACCGGATAACCCTACTGCATGTCCCCCATGATGCCCTATCAGAGACACTATCTTGGTATTGATATTTCCGACAAGAACCATTCTGGCTATTTCCAGTGTTTCATCATCAGTAATCCGGATGCCACCGATAAATTCTGATTTTTTACCCATGCGTTCCATTTTTTCTGTTATTTCAGGCCCGCCGCCGTGAACTATTACTGGATGAATTCCTACAAAACGAAGAAGTACAATATCCCTGATGATATCGTTCATTATTTCAGAATCTACCATGGCATGCCCGCCAAGTTTTATTACCATGATAGAATTGTAGAATTTTTGAATATACGGCAGGGCTTCTATCAACACATTTTCCCTTTTAAGTTCCATATATAAATCCAGATGAGTTTAAATTTTTAAACTTTTGCGTTAAATATAACCAGATTAGTATCTAAAGCAAAAAAAAGAATTATAAAAAATAGTTTATATTTGACGGGATAAAAAAAGTTTTACCCATAGCCAATGGGTAACTATAAATAAAAACATTAAGTTTTAGGCTTTTTCTAATTTTTCGATTCCCTGTTTTTTCACAAATGGTTTGTTTATCTTGTCAGGCATCCATTCTGGTTTGTTCTTTGGTGCATCTACTTTATCTTTCCAGCCCTTGAATACATGTACTTTGTTTGTTCCACGTTCTCTGAGTCTGATTGTGTCAGGTTTGGATTTTGTTCCTTTACCTCTGTTTGCTACTTTTAATGCTGCCTGTCTTGGTTGTTTACCGGTAAATACACCGTGTTCTTTTCCGTTTTTATCTCTAACTACAAAGTTTCTTGTTTCATTTTCTGCCATAATGTCACCTCGCTCCGTCGCCTTAATGGCGCTGTTATAACCTTTGCATATAAATTATATATATTTTTCTTCTAAAGTTGGCTTTTGATTATGATTTGTTCGATTTATTTGCATTAAACACTGATAACTAAGAAAATTAATTTATTTGTATTCTACTAAATTTTGGCATCTGAAATGTAAAATTATAAAAACCTTTCCCAAATTGATTTAAGAGTACTTGAAAATTAGAATAAGTTAACAGTGAAAAAATATACATTAAATAAAAACATTTACCGATAACTTAATACAGTATTATACAAATGGTAAATTATACATAAATAGGTTCAAACCGTTGAAAACTTAACCATGTCGAGATTCGATTATTATCGAAAACTTAATATTAAATACAAATAATTGAACCGTAAATTAATACTCTATTCTGATTAACATTTAATTTTGAGGTTAATATAATGGAACTTCCTATTGTACAATTACCAGATGTTCAGGCAGGCAAACCCAAAGTCCCGATAAATCTCACACGCGTTGGTGTTACTGATGTCAAAAAACTTGTAGAGATTAAAAGAAAGGATAAACGCCCTATCGTCCTTGTTTCAACATTTGATATCTTTGTAGACCTACCATCCAGTCTTAAAGGGGCTAACCTTTCACGCAATTTTGAAGCAATCGATGAAGTGCTTGAAAAAGTAATCAATATGCCTGTATACGAAATAGAACAGCTTTGTGGAGATGTGTCAAAAAACCTGCTTGACCGCCATGAATATGCAAGGCGTGCAGAAGTAAGAATGAAAAGTGAATATGTAATAAAAAGACAATCACCTGCAACAGAATTAGAATGCCAAGAAGTAGTGGATATTTTTGCTGAATCTACTGCATTCAGGTCAGAGTCCAATGAAATCAATGTTAAAAAACTTATCGGAGCAGAAGTTGTGGGATTAACAGCATGCCCATGTGCACAGGAGATTATGAGAGACGAAGCCCATAATGAACTTGAATCACTGGGTGTGGACGAGAAAACTATTGCAAAATTCCTGCATGAAGTTCCTATGGCTACCCATAACCAGCGGGGACGTGGAATTATCTCTATAGAAGTAGAAGATGAAGAAGATGCATCACTTGAAGATGTCATAGAAATAATTGAAAACTCCATGAGTTCAAGTGTATATGAACTTTTAAAACGGGCAGATGAAGCAGAAATTGTTAAAAACGCTCACAAAAGACCAAAATTTGTTGAGGATTGTGTTCGTACAATGGCTAAAAACGTAGTTCATAAGTTTGGCTACCTTCCCGACAATTCTGTAGTCACAATAAAACAGATAAACGAGGAAAGTATCCACAGGCATAATGCATTTGCTGAAAGAATTGCAACACTTGGAGAGTTAAAATCCGAAATTAGTCAGGGTTAAATTCCAGGCGGAAAACTTTTGAATTATAAACAGAAGATATATACAGTGTTAACGGGGTGAACAATATGTGTACCTGCGGCGAATCCTATGATGTAGATGCAGATGAAGACCTTCCCACAAAAGATTATATATGCAATGAGTGTGAGAACAAATTCAAAGGGCTGGGAAAAAACGTTAAATGTCCCTCCTGCAAATCCAAAAATGTAACAGAAAAATAAACATTTAATTTTTTAAAATGGATAAAACAGAAGATATCACCTTAAAAGAAAATGAATTACTTTTTTTAAGTGGTGAGAATGGAACAGTAGCTGTAGTAAAAGCAGGTCATGAAGGGCAGTATTTTCTTGAAACTCAAAATGAAGAAATAATACTGGGACTTGAACCTCATGACCTGATAGTTGCATCTGCTTTCTCTACCGGTGATGTTATCAAAAAGGGTCTCAAGAGTATATTATACACTATCAGGGAATTGAAATCCCCCTTAGTAGTACTTCCAAAAAACCATCCGGCTTCAAAAAGAATGAAAGCCGCCGTATCTGCAGGAAATAAAACTTTTATAAGCTGTGATATAACACCAGGAACTCATCCGGAACAGGACATTGTCTGTGGTTCCACTGAATTTAATAACCTTGAAATCAGTGGTACATATAAAGGTGTACGGTTCTCTAAAACACCACAATGTGAAATATCAAAAGTATTATTTGACATCAATATCCAGTAAGTTTTATTAATAATATACTTAAAGGGGTCACAGTTTGACAGAGACAGAAAATGAGACAACAGTTAAAGCCACTGATATCAATGGTTCTTTAATAGAAATCGGTTCAACTGTCGGATACATAAATACCGGTACTGTCGGTAAAGTGGTTGATATAAAAGATGATGATGGTTTATGGGTGCTTATAGACGAAAAAGAATTGTATTACAAACCTGAATTATTGGAAATAACCGAAACTACTACTAAAAAAAGCAAGGAAAAACCTGCCGAGAAAAAGAAGCCGGGTGAAGAAGGAACAGAAGCCCCTGAAGATATATCACACATCACAGGCGGTGGATAATCAGCAGGTTGATATCAAATTAGATATAACCATTTTTTTCAAGAAGTGTAAGTGACCGTATCCATTCTCCTTTAGGCTCACGCGAGGTACCAACAACCAGACGTTTTGTATCTCCCAGATCTTCAACAACCCCCTGAGCTTCCATGATTTCTCCTTCAACCACCTGACCTGCATAGGTATGGGTATATGAAAATACATGGTCTATTGTATCGTGGTCTATCTCAAAAACGGCAGGATTGTCAAATGCAAATTCCGAGCTGGTTACAGGCGCTTCAATTTTCATTCTTTTTGTGTCCTCACCCCTTTGTAATGGCTGATATATTTGACTCCAGTCGCGCACAAAAAGCAGGTCAAAATACGTACCATCTACCATACCTCTGTTACCTTTTCTTTTTTCATGTAGTTTGAATTCATCAAAAGATATATCCGGTACGCGTTTATTGTAGATTTTCAACCACATTTCCTCGTTTATTTCTTGTATAGACCCACCCTTTGATTTTGCCCGGAATATTGCATCACGGGCATCAAACCATGAACTACCATAAACAATAAAATCAATATCTGATCCATCCTTTTCAAGACCGGGCAAAAGTGAACCGGTCACCCCCATTTTATCTCTCGGGATTCCAGCTTCATCCAGTGTTTCCACGATTGATGCAACTTTTTTGTTTGTCTTTACGAGTTCAGGTATACGTTCATCTGGATAAAGAACCTTTTTCAATTTATTTTTGGGGACTATGTGTACATCATTTACCCATAAAGGGCGATTGTCACGCATGAATTTAAAAGCGTCATTAAAATCGTATTTACTGTAACGGGTTCCATTCAGTTCACGGTCGCCGTTTTTATCAGGTACGTACCTGAGAATTGACCTTATACCGTTTGGATGAAAATAATCCGCCACTGCAAAAATCCAGTCATCTTCTGTTACTATAAAATCTCTAAGACGAGTTTTAACCATTGTATCAACCTGATAACAATTTCCTTTTTTACAATAAATATGATAAATGATGTTGAAACCAATAAAATAAAAATTTATACCTCTGCCATGTTGGTGGCAGTTATAACTGGGTAAATCTAATAGTACCTTTTTTGTTGAAAATGTAGAAAAAGTAGGGGACGAGCGGGTTGGGGAGTGGGGGTTTGTTGTAGGGGGAGTGTGGGTAAAAAAGTAGTCTTTGACCCGCTCGTTTCTAACCCTACCATAGTAATTTATGATATAAATATTTATCCCTTATCATCGTATTTTAAATAAAATTTGGCAAATGAAAACAAATGTTCATCATCCATTATTTTCAATATCTGGATATTATCAAAAAAAAGGTGGATGGTAAAAGCCATCCAGTTAGAAAATCCCAGCACCTATAAAGATGGCTGAGAAAAGAATGGATACCATATTTACAACCTTAATCAAAGCGTTAAGTGCCGGACCTGCCGTATCTTTGAATGGGTCTCCCACTGTATCCCCTACTACAGCTGCTTTATGGGCATCTGAACCTTTACCACCGTGTTCTCCGTCTTCAATCAGTTTTTTGGCATTGTCCCATGCACCTCCACCGTTGTCCATGGTCAGTGCAAGGAGAAATCCGGAAACAATGATACCCAACAAAAGACCCCCTAAAGCCAGAGGTCCTAGTACTAAACCTACAGCAAGGGGCACAACTACTGCCATTGCACCGGGTATAGCCATCTCACGGATGGCAGCCCTTGTTGCTATATCAACACATTCACTGTATCCGGGTTTCGCCGTCCCTTCAAGGATACCGGGAATTTCCCTGAATTGTCGGCGGACTTCATTTACAACTTCAAAAGCTGCTTTTCCAACTGCTCTCATGGTGACCGCACTGAATATAAATGGCAGCAATCCACCTATAAATAGTCCGACAAGCACTACAGGGTTATCAAGGCTTAAACTCCCTGCACTTAGGTCGACCTTGTGTCGGTAATCAGCAAACAATGCCAGTGCACCAAGTGCAGCCGAACCTATTGCATAACCCTTAGTAACTGCTTTTGTAGTATTACCGACTGCATCAAGTGCATCAGTAACGTTACGGACGTTTTCAGGTAAATCCGCCATTTCTGCTATACCACCAGCATTATCTGTAACCGGTCCAAATGAATCCATAGTTACAATCATACCGGTTGTTGAAAGCATTGCTGATGCTGCTATCGCAATACCATATAATCCTATTGCCGGTGCAGCAACCCCGCCAACAACAAAGTATGCGGCCAAGATACCTATTACAACAATTACTACTGGAAGTGCTGTACTTTCGAGTCCGATTGCAAGACCTGATATTACGTTTGTTCCTGCTCCTGTTTCGGACGATTTGGCTATAGTTTTTACAGGTCTGAAACTTGTTGAGGTATAGTATTCGGTAAATACAACCATAAGAACCATTATAACTATACCGACAAGAGCCGCGTAAAAGAATTCTATATCACCCATCAGGAAATCCGTTACAAAGTAAAATGCCACAATGGATAATATCGCTGAAAGGGCTACACCTTTATAAAGTGCTTTCATAATCTTTCCATCATCACCGACTTTTACAAAGAATATCGATATAATTGATGCAAAAATAGCCGTAGCTCCCAGTACAAGAGGATACAATATTGCATTTGGATAGGTTTCCAGAATTACTGAACCGAGCAACATTGCCGCAAGCACTGTTACAACATAGGTTTCAAAAAGGTCTGCACCCATACCTGCACAGTCACCGACGTTATCACCGACGTTATCAGCAATTACTGCTGCATTACGTGGGTCGTCTTCTGGAATACCTGCCTCTATTTTACCTACAAGGTCTCCACCGACATCAGCAGCCTTTGTATAAATACCTCCACCAACTCTGGCAAAAAGACTGATAAGACTTGCACCAAATCCAAAACCTATTACAAGGTTTACGTCTCCATAAATTATGTAAAAACCACTCACACCAAGTAGCGCAAGACCTACAACCGCCAGACCTGTGACAGCACCACCGCGGAATGCAATAGCCATTGCCTCTTTCAATCCCTGTGAAGCAGCATTGGTGGTTCTGACATTTGCTCTGACAGATACATTCATCCCCAAATACCCTGCAGCTGCAGAACTTAAAGCTCCTGCTATAAATCCGATTGTTATTTTACCACTGTCATCTCCAAGCAAAGCAAAAATCAGCAATGCAAGTACAATCGCAACAGCAGTAATAGTTTTATATTGACGGTTTAAATATGCCATTGCCCCTTCTTGTATAGCTCCTGCTATTTGCTGCATAGTTTCCGTTCCCGGGCTTTTTTTCATAATATTTTGTATAAAAAATGCAGAAAATACCAGGCTTACAATACCTGCAATAGGGGCTATATATATTAGGCTATCCATATTGCTATTCCTCTCCTTTTTGTTCTTTTAGATGTTAGGACATTAAATGTTAGTTGTAGTTAATGCAACCTATTACATAAAACCTATAGATTTTTTTCAAATATAAATCCAGTATCAAACTTGTATAAAGCAAGGTTTACGTATAATCCAATAATATAGATTATAACTGAGAGATTTCAAACGCTACCTCATCTGGTACTTGCATGTTAAATTCATAAATTTTATATTGTGATTTTCTAGCAATATCAATTGCATTCTTTTGATCTGAAGAAAGTTCACTGTTATCGCTTATTATACAGAAAAATTTTTCATCACCGTTCTTGACCATAAAATCAAAATGCTGAGCATATGATTCCAAGAACCCCATCAACTCTTTTAATTCATTCCATTTTTCACACATATGAATATTCTTGGTTGCTGAATTTGCAACATACCAGTCCCTGCTCATATAGGGGTAAGCATTGTACTGCTCATTCAGTTCATCATATGCTTTATAAATTTTATTTATTTCAGATTTTAAATTAATCCATTTCCAGTTCTGGTTTGTAAAATAGCGTGCCGCAACAATTTTCATTATTGATTCTTTATCTGTTTGTTCAAGTTTCACATTATCACCTGTATCAAAATTCATCGTCCTGTGAATAACTTCTGTTAAATTTAAGAGCCAGTTCAGCTTTTTTCAATTCCCGCCCCAGATAACCCGCATGTTCAAGAGTTGATACAAGTTCCATGTCAAGTATTGTATCAAGAATCTCATTTGCAGTTTTACCTACTATACAGGTTTTTTCATGCTCTACAACTATACATCTTTCAGAATAATTTAAATTTGTTGCAATTTTTATTCTAAAACACCCGACAGGATCAAGTTGCCATGAACCTGATTCCTTAGCCTGTAAAAAATTGTCCGGAACCGTAGAATCTGGATGTCTGCGTTTTTCTTTTAATACAAGCAAATCAAGGCCAAGGTCTTTTGGAGGTGTTTTTCGCTCTGAGGCAAGTGCCATCATATAAGATGATGTTTTTAATTCACTTATAGAGTCCTGTGTTTTATCACTAAGTTCAGGTGTAAAAAGTATACTTGCTCCAAGGTCGTTTGCAATTCCTGTAAGAGATGCATTAATACCCACTGAATCTGCATCTATTAGTTCTGTTACATTTCCTGCCCCGAAAAACAGAGGAACTTCCGGGTACATATCACAAACCTTTTTGTAACGGTTTATAGATTTATCTATACCATAACCTATTGAATCAAGCACAGGGTCTGCAATTACATGGGTTACCCCCATCTCCATCACAGATTTGATGTTTTTAATCAAGCTCTCTAACCTTCTATCCTCATCAACACCCACGTCAGGAATTACAACTGCGGAAACATCATTTTCAGCTACTTTGTATCCTACGTCTTCAATGTTGCTACCGTCAAGGCTTAAAACTATATCTATTCCAGAATCAAGTGCACTACTTATTAATTCCGAATCAAGTGTATCAATACTTAAAGGTACAGATGATATGCCCTTTGCGATTTCAACTGCATTTATTACCTCTTCAGGGGTTGCATCCATCGAAACCCCGATGTCAATAATGTCAGCACCTTTGTCTATAAAAGAAAGTATTCTATTTTTAAGCGTTAATCCGTCCATACCGGTTGCATTTACAACCTCTCCCATCACTTTCATACGGGAGTTGCCACCTATTTTTAACTCTCCTACCTTAAATGCAGAGGTCGAATTATCCTCGATATTCTGTATCTGTTCAATCGCTTTTTTGCGTCGCACATCAGATAATAATTCACAAGCAGGCTTTACTTTAGAAAATTTGAAGTTTTCTGCAGAAGGGATAACAAAATCCAAGTCATAGGCATGTTTGGGACCAAGGTATACACTGCATCCCATCTCCATTTCAACCTTTGTAAAATCACCAGATACAATACCCGGTACAAAAACAATATCATATTTGTCTTTCAATTTTCGTTTTTCCATTACCTGAAGCAATTTATTGGGTGTGATAAAAGCAGCAATATCTGTATCAAGTACCAGAACATCTGCCCCAGAGTTTACTGCATTTTTTACAGTTTGTTCTGCAAGATATCCTGTGACTACTAAGATTTTCATATGCTTTTGTAGGCTGGTCTTGTATTAAAAACTTTATAAAAAATAGAGATACAGAATCCAATTTCAATTTGGAATTGAAACTGGGTGAACTACCGCTGAGCTAAAGACTCAGCGGCTTTGAGAGAAGTTTACCAGGAAAGCCTTACTCTTTAAATCAAAGATTTAAAGATATTTGTAAATTTTCAATTTACAAAGTTCTCTCCGGGGAGTTCACGTCCCCACTATCGGTTATCCCTGTAAGGGAATCACCGATTACCTTTTTCAAGATGTTCAATGCTCCATTGATATCGGCATTGATCAGTCTACCTATTGACGACTGGAAGATGCCTCTTTTAGGTCTTTTACCGAGATACTTTTTATGTTTTTTGATGGGTTCCAACGTCAGTGCATCAACCTTGCTAGTGTAAGCTTCATCTACTTCGTGATACTTTATACCGTGGTATTCGCATTTAGAAACTAATTTCTGTTTGAACTTGGCAAACGGTATCGTCTGGAAGTTTTGGGTGTTTTTTTTACCGATGTTCTGCTCCTGTTTAATCTCTTTCATCTCTCCAATCATAATATTACCGATTTGATTTTCCAGACAGTGTTTAACGATATGATTGACACACTGGTTCATGAAATCATTTATCTTCCAGAATCTTTTATTAGAGAATCTATCCAGCTTGATACCATTATCTACATCCTGTTTATCGTAGACTGACTGCAACCTGCTCTTCTCCTTGTTCCACCAGCGGTTGTAAGATTTGATACACCTGCCATCTAATATGAATGCAGTCCCGCTGGTCGTTACACAGGTTGCAAAATTGTCCACACCAAGATCTATCGATAGATGACTATTGTAATCAAGTTCAGCTATCTCCCCTTCTTCATGATAGACAAATTCTATCTCAAACCATCTACCCTTGTATTTCGGGACAATCCTGACCTGATTGATGTATTGACCTATTATGTTGTCAGGTATCTTGAAATACAGATATTTGATCCCATAAGTCCTGTAATAATCTAAACCCATAGATAATCTGATTTTATCGTCGATAACCTTCAGTTGATCTTTCTTGAATGTACAGATGAAGTTGTCGTCTTTATCCAGATACTTTGGAAGGGACTGGTTTCTCATATTCTCCTTTTCTTTTCTTATCCAGAAGTTTGAAGAACGATTTCATACCACCATCTACAGTTTCTATGGTATTCTGGGCAACCTGAGATGGCATTAATCTGTAATTTTCGTTCTCTTTAACCGTGTGATAAGCAGTATTCTTATTGAGATATTTCCCGTAGTTGAAGAAATACTGTCTAATTGTGTACAATGTGAAATTGTACAAGTTCTTGGACAGTTTGGTCAACCTCTTCAAAGTTTCATAGGTCTGCTTATCAGCACGGAGATGATTCTTCTGGGTCAGATACATACATTATACAATCGTTTAGCAAACTGCTTATATTTTTTTGACTATTTATCATACCACGATGCTAAAGACATCGTGGTTTTCTTCATCTTTATAAAGTCTGGGTATAGATTTTATTAATTAATTATGTCTATAATGGAACCATTGTCATTTTTATTTGGACCGGCTGTGTTCCGTTTCGGGTTGCTACCACTGGTAGAAGCTCTGTTTGGTTCTTTCTTTTCCACTATATTTGGATCGTATTCATTGGGTCCAAGTATCTGTGAAGATTGCACACCAGTCATTATAGCCATAACACGGACTTTTCCTTCAAAATCATCCCGTATCCTTGCACCCCATATTACATTGGCATCGGGTGAAAGTTCATAGGTTAGAGATCCAGCTATTTCTTCGGCTTCTTTTAGACTTAAATCAGGTCCGCCTGTTATGTGTACAAGACTTCCTGTTGCACCTCTGTAATCAACATCCAACAATGGATGGTTTAATGCAGAACGTACAACATCGTCGCTCTTGTTCTGGTTCTTGCTATCAGCAAACAACATTACTGCTACTCCACCACAACCCATAATCGACCTTATATCAGCATAATCCAGATTGATGAGGGAAGGTTGGGTGATTGTTTCTGTAATTCCTTTGACGGTTTCTGATATCAATTGATCCATAACTGAAAAAGCCTGATCAATTGGCAGGTTTGGTACATATTCAAGTAACCTGTTGTTGTCGAGAACGATAACTGTATCTCCTGCACGTCTGAGTTCTTCAAGTCCTTCTTCGGATTTCACAGTTCTTGCTCTTTCAACTCTGAAAGGACTGGATACCATTCCTACTACAATCGCTCCCTGCTCTTTTGCAATATCTGCTACTACAGGTGCTACACCTGTACCGGTGCCTCCACCCATACCTGCAGTTACAAATACAAGGTCAGAATCTTTGAATACCTCTTCAAGTGTACCGCGTGCAAGTTCTGCTGCTTTCTTACCCATTTCCGGGTATCCACCAGCACCCAGTCCACGTGTCAGGGTTTTACCGACCAATATCTTCTTGTCAGCATGTACGTTATCCAAATGTTGTTTATCTGTATTTATTGCTACGGTTTCTGCACCTTCAATACCGATGTTATATAAACGGTTCACAGTATTGTTACCAGCACCACCACATCCTACAATAGTGATTCTGGGCATCCCAAAACCTTCAAAATCATCTTCCGATTCTATCGATTCACTTTCTGATGTTTCTTTTTCTTTTTGTTTTAACGCTTCCTGTACCAAAGATTGCAAATTCATCCCCTCTCTTAGATTATGAAGCCTATTCGTTTTTTACTGTTAGCTGTCATTCCTCTATACCACTATAATCATCATTATCATGATAGTTACACATATCATGAATCATTCTTATAGATTATATATGAATACTGTTTTTATAACATATTATATTATTTTATCGCTTTTATTCAGATATAGTCATATTTGTAAATAACTTATAAATAAGTATATGACTATAGCCTGGTTAAATTGTCAGTATATAGACGTATATAAGGTTATCGCAAATCTAATTCAGGATAAAAATTACAAATTTTATACTTATCACTATCAATCAAACTTATAATTAAATGATACTAATTACATATATTAATGTTGCATATAAAATTTACTGATAAGTTTTTAAAGTATAAACCTGTGAAAGATATAATTTAGAATAAATTTAATATACCAGAAAACATGTAAAAATTTATAAAAACAATAAAATAGATTTAATAGATTCCTTTCAATCAAAATAATATAGAGTAAAAAACATAGTCCTATATTATGGAGATTAAAGGAATTGAACGTGATGCCCTCAATTTTATTTTAAAAGTAAGTGAATCCACTGCTCCTCTTGAATTTGCTGGACTTTTACATGTAGATAATGGAATTATTACAGAGGTCATCATACTCCCGGGTACTGAATCAAGCAACCGTAGTGCTATCATGAAACTGTTTATGATGCCAAATGTTAAATCAGTGGGGTCTGTCCACAGCCATCCATCACCAAATATTAAACCATCAAAAGCAGACCTTCAAATGTTCTCAAAAACCGGTTCTCATCATATAATTGTAGGTGAACCGTTTGATGAGGACAGCTGGAGATGTTATGACAGGAACGGATATGTACAGAATCTTCCAGTTCTGGAATCGGAAGTGAACGACCGCTAATCTAAAGACTCAACGGCTTCGGAAGAAGTTTACCTTGAAAGTCTTATTCTCTCAGGGGAGTTCACGTCCCCACTATCGACTATCCCTGTAAGGGAATCGCCGATTACCTTTCTCAAGATATTCAATGCACCGTTGATATCGGCATTAATCAGTCTACCTGTAGATGACTGGAAGATACCTCGTTTCGGTCTCCTCCCGAGATATTTCTTATGTTTTTTGATGGATTCTAAAGCCAGTGCATCAACCTTGCTGGTGTAAGCTTCGTCTACTTCATGGTATTTTATACCGTGATACTCGCATTTAGAAGCCAATTTCTGTTTAAACCTCGCGAATGGTATAGTCTGGAAGTTTTGATTATTTTCTTTACCGATGTTCTGTTCCTGTTTTATCTCTTTCAGTTCTCCGATAACTATATTACCAATCCTATTCTCCAGACAGTGTTTCACAATATAGTTAACAAACTGGTTCATGAAATCGTTCATCTTCCAGAACCTTTTATTCGAGAACTGGCTTATCTTAATTCCATCATCAAGATTCTGTTTATCGTAGACCGACTGCAACCTGCTCTTCTCCTTATTCCACCAGCGGTTGTAAGATTTGATAACCCTGCCGTCTAATATGAAGGCTGTCCCACTGGTCGTCACGCAGGTTGCAAAGTTGTCTACTCCAAGATCTATCGATAGATGGCTGTTATAATCCAGATTAGCCATCTCTCCGTCTTCATGATAGACATATTCAATTTCGAACCATTTTCCCTTATACTTCGGGATAATCCTGACTTCTTTAATGTATTTTCCTAAAATATTGTCAGGTATCTTGAAATACAGGAATCTGGTTCCATAGGTTCTGCGATACTCAGGACCTAAAGACAGTCTGATTTTGTCATCGATAACCTTTAAATGATCTTTCTTGAAAGTACATATGAAGTTACCATCTTTATCCAGATATTTTGGGAGGGAAACTGGTTTTTCATATTCACCCTTTCTTTTCTTATCCAGAAGCTTAAAGAACGATTTCATACTCCTATCCACAGTTTCCACAGTTTCCACAGTATTCTGGGCGACTTAAGATGGCAGTAAGCTGTAATTCTCGTTCTCCTTAAACGTGTGATAAGCAGTATTTTTATTGAGATATCTACCGTAGTTGAAGAAATACTGCCTGATAGTGTACAATGTGAAATTGTACAGGTTCTTGGACAGCTTGGTCAACCTCTTCAAGGTTTCATACGTCTGCTTATCAGCACGAAGATGGTTCTTCTGGGTTAGATACATGCATTATACAATCATTTAGCAAAATACTTATCTTTTTTTGACTGCTTCCTATACCCCGGTGCTAAATACATCAGGGATTTCTCAACCTTTATAAAAAATGATGATATAGTATAAACCATCTAATAATTTTATTTTGGCTGTTTCTCTTCTGGAAGTTCTGGTAATTCAGTAGTATTAACAAGTATTGGCTTTTCTACTTCTTTGGCACGCTCAAGCATAATTTCTTTACCCCTTTGTGTGATTCCAAAGAGCGGTACTGCAGTTCCCACCTGCACCAAAGGTTTGATGACATCACGGATGTTTTTCGATGCGCAGGCTGTTGTTATATCCAGATATTCTATAAGTTGCAGTGCTTTATCTCTCTCGATTCCGGTTATATGAACCCCTATAAGGATTAATTCAAGTCCAAGTTCTGATTCCAAATCTCTGAGCTTTTTAGCTTCATCAACACCAGGAACTGTTACTGCAATTCTTTTATATCCAAGCTCATGTGCTTTCCTAACTCCCTCTATAGGATCAATTTTTGCAGTGTACGGGTCAAGAACAACACCATCACTTTTCTGTATTCTTTCAATCAGACCTTCTATAGGTTCAGTTTCTACCAACCCGGAAATCCTTGCTCCCATTCCTTGTACAAGTTTAGGGTTACTGGTTATTACTGTACCTGCACCATCGCAGACTGTAACTGTGCTATCCAAGACATTTCTTCTGAGACCGGTCATCATTATTTCCGATGCACCAAAGCCCACAAACACTTCCTGTTCAATCTCTCTTTTGTCAGTAAACATGCCAAAATCATTAATCCTGAATTCCATGTTTTTTTTGACATCTTCAGGTGTTATTTTTTTGATACCATGAACCTTATCAAAAATGGGACACCAGCTTATTACCGGCTCACTAACATCCACTACTTTACCATCTTTTACCGTTACTTTGGTTTTACCCAACATTTCCATTTTATGTGGCATATAATCCCTATTGTTAAATAATCAATATAGTGTTTAAAGTCCATTACGCCTGTCTATTATCCTCTGTGATTTACCAGAAGTTCTGGGGATTGAACCTTTTTCTACAAGTTCAACATTTGTCCGTATGTTTAAGATAGATTTTAATTCATTTTCAACATGTTTTCTGACAGCAGATAGATCTTGAAGTTCTCCTGTAAACGCATCATCTTCCAGTTCAACCCTGACTGTAATTTCATCCAGTTTATTTTGGCTTCTATCAAGAACCACCTGGAACTGGTCGGTGATTTCTGATATATCCGCTATGACATTTTCTATCTGGGATGGGAATATATTGATACCTCTAACAATCAACATGTCATCGGCTCTGCCGAGCACTCTGGATATACGAGGTGTTGTTCTACCACAGCCACATTCACTTTCAAGCAGACGGGTGATATCTCCTGTTCGGTATCTTATAAGTGGTAAAGCCTCTTTTGTAAGTGATGTCAACACGAGTTCACCTTTTTCACCTTCTGAAACCTGTTCTCCGTTCTCATCCAGTACTTCTACAAAGAAATGGTCACCCCAGACATGCAATCCGTCCTGCTCTTCACATTCAAACGCCACACCCGGACCCATCATTTCAGAAAGACCGTATGAATCGTAGGCACTTATATTAAGTGCATCCTCCAGTTGTCTGCGGGTATTTGACGACCAGGGTTCACCACCGAAACATCCAGTTTTCAATGACAGTTTATCAAGCATATCCATCTGTTCAGCGGTTTCTGCAAGATAAAGTGCATAAGATGGTGTGCAATGGATTGCAGTAACCCCATAATCAACCATCATCTCAAGTTGTCTGGCAGTGTTACCAGTTCCACTGGGTACAGTCATGGCACCAAGCTTCTCGATTCCATAATGATATCCAAGTCCACCTGTAAAAAGACCGTAATTTACAGAATTTTGAAATACATCATCATCACGAACACCGGCCATTACCAAGTTCCTTGCCATTATATTGGACCATGTGTCGATATCATTGGTCGTGTAACCTACAACAGTAGGTTTTCCGCCTGTACCAGAAGAAGCGTGTATCCGCACAATATCTTTTTTTGGAACTGCAAAAAGTCCAAAAGGATAAGTATCACGAAGGTCTTTTTTTATCGTCATTGGCAGTTTCTGTAATGAATCCAGTGATTTTACATCATCAGGACCTATTCCAAGCTGGTCAAATCTATCCTTAGAGGATGGTACATTGTTATAAACCTGTGAAACTGTCCTTTTCAATCTTTTAAACTGCAGGTCTCTGAGTTCTTCTGGTGCCATTGTTTCATATTTTGGCTGCCAGTATTTCATCAATAAAAATCTCCGTATATGTTTTTTTGTTCTAAATATGTTGGATGATAGACATCAATGTTTGAACTACACCACGCTTACACATGGAAATTCCTACGAGTGTTCATATCATCCATTGGATGTATTTTATAAACATCGAATGTCAATAAACCTGTTTGTCGTAGATTACAGGCGAATTGCCTGTAGCCTGTCCAAATGGCATTCTGTGATAGGTAACTGATCATGATATTTATCGCACTGTTTCTATCTCTATCGATCTCATTACCACAATCACATGATAGGTTACGTTTGTAGAGAGGCATATCGTGTACCTTACCGCAAACGTAACAGATTTTTGAAGTGTAACTTTCATCAATTTTTGTTAATTGTTTACCTGCAAATTCTGATTTGTAGGTCAAAAATTCGATGAAACGTGATATGTATCCGTTGTTCTGTGTGGAACGGTTCAAGGATTTCTGTCGGGATTTTGGTAGCTTTTTTGAGTTTTTCATGTTCTTGACATCTAGATCTCCCACAATTATAGTGTTTGATCTGGTATTCTCGGCCATTTTCCTGGATAATTTGTGCTGCCAATCTTTAATCTGATTATTTTTCTTTTTAGTCATCACTCGTATCGCATCATTTATCCTGAACCATCTGCGGCTGTATTTTTTGCAGTGGTCTCTCCTTGATTTTGCATGGTTTATCTTTTTGTCCCAATATTTGTCAAACCGTGGGTTTGTGATTTCAAGGATTTTTCCATCAGTGTTTACAGCAGTGATGGTTTTTGTAATACCTATATCAATTGCTTGATATTTTTCGTTGTCTTTGTAATTCGTTTGTGGAAATGTTTCATAAACTACTGATACGAAGAAATCACCTTTGCCTTTGTATGGCTCGGAATTGAAAATTTCGGTGTGTTTTACGTCATAATTTTCGAGTTCTTGTGGAATATCGAAAGAAAGAGGTCTATTATTATATTTATGGCTGAATGTTACTTTTCCATTTTCTATTTTGAATCCACTCTGGTTATATGGAATAGTGAAAAAATACACGCTTTTCTTGAATCTAGGTGGTTTTGCATTCTTATCACCGTTTTTTCTTAATCCAAAAAACGATTTGTAGTTTGCATCCAATTTTTGCAGTACACCCTGACAGGTCTTTGAATAAAGTGAATAAATAGATGGATATTGGTCTTTTAATGATGGGAGATTGTCCTGTTGATGGCTATATTTTATACTTTTACGTTTATGCATCCATGCTTCTTTCCTTTCAGACAACGATAAGTTGTAAAGCAAGGTGCATTGTTTTGATAAGCTCCAGAGTACATCCAATTGTTCATTGGTCGGTTTTATCTTATATTTCTTTGTCAGAAGCACTTTTTACACCTTGATTACCTATATATCTAATATTAGAGAGTTTTATCAGAATAGGATTTCTACAGAACCATCTATATTTCTTTTTGATATAAATGTAGACATAAATAGTTTTAAAGTTTTTCCTTTTAAATTTTAATTAAATAGACGTTTTTATCTACCCTTTTAGCTGTCAGAAATTACCTAATTTCTACTAATTGGTTACTATGCCGAACACTTATAGGAAGAGAAGGATTTACACCTTCATGTTAAATGATTTGTTATTGGATAACACATTACTGTTCAGTTAATGGAACATATTAATTTACTTTAGATATTTACTATTTCTAAGCATAACGATTTAGATTTGTAAATTATATTAAAGATTGTTTTAACTGAACAGTAACAGACAACACACCATTATTAAATTGTTTATGGTGTTTATGTCGATAACTTCAATTTGTGTCTACATAACCCTTAGATACATGTTCACAAAATTTGATACATGAAATGAAAAATATAAAAAAGAAGATATTTTTTAGATGTCTTTTTTCATTTATAGTTGTTGCAATGTTTATCACACCCGTGTCAGCAGGTTGGAATGAAACAAATAAAGAAATTGAAAGCTTTTATAAGTTAAATCCTGACGAAAAAATAGTGAATGTTTTTAAAAAGATACATTTTACAAATTATGATTCTGATACAAAATACTGGCAGGGATATTACAGCCACCTGCACCATAAAATACCGGAAAATGCTATAAATGTAGATATGTGGAACAGTAAAAATCAGAAAATAAAAATCCAGAATTCTTCACATAATGATTTTTATGTCTCTGATTTAAACCAAAAAATATGGTATGGCCAAAGTTGTAATTTATACTTGGAATACGCTATACCAATAAACAAAAACACTGCTGATTTTAAATTATACGAAAATGCAGACATTATCAATGCGACCGTTATCGTACCTGATGATTATGAAACGTATATTGATAAATCCGAATATACTGTAAAACATTCCAGTAACATTGATATGTATAAATTTAAAGGAATAAAGAATCAACTGGAATGTTCAATTGATGCTGTTAATCTTACAGATTATAAGGTATTAAATAAATCGGTAAGCCTTGGTAATAAAAATGTAGGATTAAAAATAAAATACTGGAAAGGTGAAAATCATTGGGCTAATGAAACAATGGATTTGGCAATAAAAGCACTCCCCATACTGGAAGAAAAATGGGGATTTACCTATCCAAAAGACCACAATATCACTATAACCCAATCTACTGAAAATAAAACTTCGGGTTATGGCGGTATAAACAAAGGTGAAGATGGAATATTACTTTTACATACTGCAGATAAATACATACTCATCCATGAACTGGCTCATTACTGGACACAAAAATGTGGTTTTGAATATATATGGATGGATGAAGGATATGCTGATTTATACACATACCTTGTTTTGAACCGTCTCGATTCAAATGATGCACTTGAGAGAAAAGAAGATTTTATCAAACAGTACAAATCCATGAAACAATCCAAAAACCTAAAATTATCTGAATGGTCGGTTCCTGATTCAATCGGTTCAGAAAACTTTGACCGGGTAGATTATGGATATAAAAAATCATTTGTTCTACTTTACAATATATATAAAAAAATAGGAATTAATTCAATGAAACAAGCCAATCAGAGATTTTTAAATTCAGACAATATCGGAAACAAGGAATTTAAACATATTATACAAACTGTTTCTGATAAAAATTTGGAAAGCGAATGGAAATTACTCCATTCTAATGTCTGATAATCAAATGGTTTAAATAATTATTTTAATTCCAGACCCTTGGCAAGTTCCTGATATTCCTTCCCTTTATCAGTCGTCACAAAAATATTCTCTTGCTGTTTTATCAGTTCTTTTTGTTTCAACATATCCAGATACTTGTTGGTTATGTTAGAATTTAGGTTTGCTCCATATACTATTTCGGTTTTTTTTGCTCCATTTGATGCGATTTTTAAAATATCCAATGTAATGTCTATTCTACTTCTTCTAATGTTAACTACCCCCATCAATATTAACTATACTTTTATAGAAGCTGATATCCTCTATGGATTGGTTAAGAGAAACAATATTTCATATTACTGTTTCTTAACCCCCATACATAACTGAGTTATGATTGTATATAAAGATTTTTAATTATTATATTTTTAGTAGTGGTTACATATTATTATCGTTGTCAAGTTTAAGATCATTATAGGTAAAACCATACCAGAGTAAAAATGGGAATGCAGCTCTTCCTATAGCATAGATGTTGAACATTTCTCCCGCATAATCTAAAAAAGTAAACTGCAGACCTATAATTACAAGGTTAAAAGCAAATATAGCTGCAGTTCCTATCCCCAAAAGCTTTACCATTTTGCGTTTATCAATCGGTGTAGCAAATACAAGTGCAAAGAATGGTACAAGGTTTATAGGCAGATAAAAAGTAAAAAAATCCCTCGCATTTAGTGCATTATCAGGTGATGAAAGGTAGGATTGTATTGCAGGGATTCCCAGTATGAACATAATTGTCAAAAAAAGGAAGAATTTTCCTATAAATACCAGCAATCTCATCGTTTCACCACTTTTTCAATCCATAATAATGTAACAAGGACTATTATAAGTATAAGGGTCACCTGCCACAGGTAGTAATGGACATAATCAAATATAGCGGGATACCATACCCCCACAAAAGCAAGACATACAAGCCGAACCATGTTTATACTGAGTATCGCCGGTACTCCGAAAGCAATACCATATATCTTTTTGTCAAAAGTTGTTGAATAAGCAAGAACACATCCTGAATATACCAGAAGTTCATAAATTCCTGTACACTCATCTATAACTTTCAAAGATATTGTTTCCAGATGGATTACAGAACCAAACACACTATTTTGAATCCCAAACATTCCAAGTATGGCTGAAAGACCATCTGCAGTTATATTTCGGAAAAATTCAAGGTCATCTTTAAATGTGATATACAATAATGTAAAAATCCCGATATAAAATATATATAATCCAGCAAATTTGAGGATACTTTTGTTATTTGTTATCTTGTCTGTAAGTTTTTGCTTAAAAGACGTTTCAGAAGCGATTTTTTTGTCCTTTATTGCACTCTTTTGATTTTTTTTTGCACGTTTTTTTGCCATTTGCGACAAAACCCCCACTTAAATGGCAATATGTAAAATCTGGTATATTAATTTATGTCATCAATAAAGAAAAAAAGAAAGGTTGGTTGGAATTAATTTTAATCACGGCGCTTAAGACCTACAATTCCAATCAATCCAAGTGCACCTATAAGACCCATTAAGCTTGTTGGTGTCAGGGCTGGTACACCATTTGGTGGTTTACAGTAGTAATGACTTGGGTCTGTGTCCTCTACAGATTCACCTGTTATAACACCAGTACCGTTGGTTGTCGCTGTGTTTTCATAAGGATTGTCCTCTGTAAAGTTACAATCAGCAGTTCCTGTCATTTCATATACCCATGTTTCTCCGATGTTTAATATATCATCACCATCTCCTTTATCTACAATCGCAGTTTCTGGAAGGGTTCCTAATTTGTCATCGGTTACTTGAACATTTTGCAAATCATCAGACCCATTATTATGAACTTCATAAGTCCAAGTTACTGTACTTTCGTTGGATACTTTTGGACCTGGACCTGTATCAGCATTTTCACCATTTGTGTACTTTTCGATATCAATTCCTGGTGTAGGTTCTTGACATTTGTAATGACTTGGGTCTGTGTCATTAACTTCACCAAAAGGTGATATTGCATTAACTGTTCCAATGTTTTCATAGGTATAAACGCTCCCTTCAGGACATTCTTCTACAGTTCCAGATGCTGTATATGTCCATGTTTCACCTGGTGAAAGTATATCATCATTTCCATCATCGCTTGTCTCATCAAGCACAGGTGTTACACCTTTATCATCTGTAACAGTAACATTGGCTAAATCAAATGGAACCGTTCCATTATTTGTCACTTCATATTTCCATTCGACTGTTTGACCAGCACTGTTAAAGAACGGTACATCCGGATCAGCTGAATTATCTGCCTGTTGCCAATCTCCACCCATATCTTTTGTGAATTTCTCTATATCTATCTGTGGGTTTGGAATTTCAAAGAATACTACACCTGAGTCTTCACCGACCTGCGGGTCACCGTTTGAACCTGCTCCAACCTGTATCGCAAGTTTTGAACCTGGATTTACATCGTAAAATTTACTAAAGTTTTCAACTTTGATTTCATAAACTGATTTGGGTAGTGTATCATCTCCTATTTGACGGAAATTCTGATAGGAGAATTTTGCTGATACATTATCATAATCCAGTCCCACATCAGTATCTATTATATTCCAATCATTATCGCTTATCTGTATCAGAGAGTAGTCCTGATAATCACCGTTTTTTACTTGATAAAATGCGATACTCCATGACTCTTGAGTGCTCAAACCGAATCCTGCTGGTCCAACATCTCCACCTGAATCTCCTGCTGACGACTCTGTAGTTACATCTCCATTACCATCATGGTCCCCAGGAATACCATAAACTTCTGTCATACCATACAAGGTATCCGTTGATTGATTATAATGCCCGTAAACTTTGTATAAATCCGAACCACTAGAATTTCCATTCAAAGCCATTGACTCAGCATAACTAGACCCTGAATCATTCTTTGGGTCTACTGCATTATAATCTCCAGTATCCGCTTGAAGTGTACCCTGCATAATCTCTAATCTATCTCCCAGATTGTTTATATCATATTCTGAGGCAGCTGTAGCATTATTCGTTTGACCAAATGCCCAGTTTTCATCCCACTCCCCAGATGTTTTATTACCATCTACGGTTATTGCGGAAGCAGCAGAAATTGACATTAAAATTGCCATCAATCCTGCAAATAATACCATTAATCTTTTCATAATTTCCATCTCCCTTTATTTAGTTTTATACTATACCCCATAGTAGTTATTATGAGTCATTATAATGTACAATCTAAAATCATATAATTGGCTACGAAACTTAGTTTAGAATTTGGATTTAGTAAATTAGTTAAAATCTGTTAAAAATTATAAATTAAATCAGAGATTAAATTTTGGTAGAAGAAAAATAGTGAATGAACCCGATTTAAGGTTCACATGTTAGTTTATTTTCGGAATTTTTATATTGGGAAGACTTATCATAGGAAACATCGTCAAAATTATTACTTTGTTTATTATCGGTTAACAACTTATCAACCAGTTGTACAGATTTAACATTGATTTTTGTCTTTTTACCCTTGTCTGATTTTTCCATACTCATATAGTCACTGATGCTGCGGCATACCCCTGTTTTTTTGTCTCCTGGTATATAATCATCAAGGAATACTACACATCCCTGATAACCGAGTTTCTCAACCACGTAATCCAGTGCATATCCTACTCCGTAATAGCATCCTACACCAGGGAAGAAGTATTTGTACCCTTCTTCTCGTTTTTTTATCAACCAGGGAAAGAGGTTTGAATCCTTGTCAATTATGAATACTCTGTCTTTTGTAAAACCGTGTTTTATAAGAACATCCACCATATTACCCAGTGTACACGGAACTTTGCATTTGTAACCGTCCAGTTTCAGGCATTTTTGATTTTTTCGCCCATTAATAGAATCAGAAACAGGACATTCATAATCGTCTTTTGGTTTTGCACAGTAAGGGAGAAATGCTATTGCTTTGTCTATCTCATCAACCATTTTGTTGAGATTCAAATCAGGAGGATACATGGCAGCATTTCTATCTTTAAACAACTGGTTGCCTTCACTCAATTTACATTTTCTCTCAACCAGTTTTTTGTTTATTGAATAGGGTATCAATGCATATAATACCTCAAATGCATCTATCGTTTTCGTGTTCTTACCTCCAATACCGCTTTATTCGTTTTTGAACCAGACAATTAAATTATAAATTTACTTTTGATAAATATAATATTAATTATTATACTTATATTATAATAGTTTTATACAATTTGAACAAATACTAAAATATTGTGGAGGAGATTTCCACAATATACCTCTTTTATGTGTTCAGTAAATCAAATTACTATTATAATAGAGAGTTGAAGTAAAAACACATATAATAATAAGAAATACAGATTAGAAAAAATGTTACAGAAAGAAATATTTAAGATACCAATATCCAATTAAAATTAAATGGGTCGAAATTGACCCATCTGTTAATTTGTAGAATATCCGAATCCATGTAAAGTTCCATCTTCTTTTATAGTAACCCAATATCCATAGCACTTGCTCATTTTGTAATCATAATTAACAGTATCATATAGAGGTGTACCGTTTATATACGGACCTGTCACTGTTTCATATTTGTTTTTTATGGATGGATTGAGTGTGTCTGCTATGGTACGTCTGTCCTGCGTTCCAGTATAACCTACTGCATAGGTATTGCCCGCTTCAACTGCCATGCTGGCTGGAGGTGCTAATTTATCTGATGGTTTTAATCTTGATTCGGATATTACCTGTACACCTTCGCAATCATCAGATACTACTACCTGATAAGCTCTGAGTGGTTCAAGTTCAGATGCTGGTTCCCACATTTCTGCACTTGCATTCCAGTAGGATACTGCTGTGTAGTTAACATCACTAAACACATGGTCTACTGAAGAATTATTCAGTGCATATGGTACAGATACCATGTTCCGAGCACCTGGATACAGCACAATCCCATCAGGGTGTACTACGTCAAGCTCTGTATCTCCACAAATCTGACATTGCTTAGTATCACCATCATTCAGAGTTCCATTGAATTTGCAGTTGTCTTTTGTGTATGGTTCAACAGTCATTGGTGCTTTTAGAGTATATTTGAACCTTGTAGATTTTTCAAGTTTGAATGTAATTTTATTTCCATTTAGAATTACATTTGATTCCGGGATTGTTGAACCAACATATTTGAAATCGTCAGGTACAGTTTCAGTAATACTTGAATTTCTTACTCCTGTGACGTTAACAGTAGCATTGAACTCTTCATCAATTATAACTTCTTCCGGAAGATTTCGCTCTGCTGATGGTTCTCCTGATATTACTGAGAGATTGATATTAATCGTACTACCTGGACTTGCATTGTTAAGTTTTTCAAGACTTTTAGTATTTAGCTGTGTAGTTATATCACTGACATTAAATATAATACCTTCATAATTATCTTTGTTTAAAAGTTGGATTTCATAATCTCCCTGTGTTTTTACAGTTGAGTTCCCGATTAAACTATTATTAAGTTTTGCTAATATATTGGTACCAGCTGGAGCTGGATTGCCATTAATCTCCACATTACCTTTAACCGTAACTGGTGGTTGTTCAACTGAAAGATTCACATATACTGCCTTTGTAGGATCGGCATCATTAAGATTTGTGATTGTATCTGAATCTGGATTATACTCTATCCCTGCAACATTAAATGTTATACCAGTATAATCATCCATTTTAAGAAAGTGGAGTTCATATTCTCCTTCTTTTTCAATCGTTGATTTGGCGATTAATTCACCATCTAATTTTGCTGTTATCTGTGTCCCTTCAGGAGCCGGTTCATCGTTTATCTCTACATCACCCTTTACAATCAATGGTGGTTCTGGCGGCTGTTCAGCAGTAGCTGTAAATGACACCAATGATAACAGTATAATCAATTGTATAGCTATCACAGTTTTTATACAAATTTTTCTCATTGACATACCCCCATAAAAACTTTAAGGTTTTATCATCCCCTATTCAATTTTTTAAATTATTAATAAGGCTAAGAAATAATGTTAAGGATGTTAGATACGTACAAACAATGAAAAACTTATATCTAACAAAAATAAAAAAGAGTTTGAAAGTTATAAAGTAGTTGGTAAACTGGTTAATAGTATAAGTAGTAAGAACAATAATATATTTGGTTAATATAATTAGTATATACAGTGTTATAACTTCAAGTCTCTTGCTCGTTCCTGGAATTTTTTACCTTTTTCGGTTGTAACGTAAAGGTCGCCCTCTTTTTCAATCAGTCCCTTTTCTTCCAGCATGTCGAGATATTTGTTGATAATATCAAAATTGAGATTTGCACTGTATACAAGGTGTGTCTTTTTTGCTCCATCTATTGCAGCATTTAATATTTCCTCACTGATATCGATTCTACTTCTTCTTTTTATAGTACCACATCCCCTACTCTTTAAATATCCCAAACTCTTCTTTTAACTGGACATTCCTGCTAACTCCTGTTTAAAGTTCTTGAAACCATCATGTTTAGCCATTATAAGAGTTAAGTAGGGGAAATTCATCTTTTCAGTTTTTGATTAGGTTTTTATCCCCCCACTTTTCAATTACTTCTTCATTTTATACCCTACTGCTGCAATAATACCAACTATTATAATGGCTCCTACTACCATCAGTGAAATATTTGATGTACCTTCAGGTTCTGGTGCTGTTGATTCCTGTGATTCAGCACCATCGTTTGTTCCTGTGCTTGCATCAGGATTGTTGTCGCCTGCAGTAGTTTCTCTTGTTTCTGAATCAGTTCCTGTGCCGGCAGTGTTATCATCATTTTGATTATCATTTGTGGTGCTGGATGATGTTCCCCCCATACTTCCACCGCTCACAGATAATTCGGTGTCTTGGTTCTCAGTATTCTGGTCAGAACTTGATTGTGTTACAGAAAGATCCAGATATGTAGCTTTGGTTGGATCTGCATTGTTAAGTTCATCTGCTATTTCTGAATCAGGCTGTGATTCTGTTCCATCGACTGTAAATGTTATACCGGTATAATCATCCTTTTTAAGAAGGTGAAGTTCATATTCTTCCGGTTTTTCAACTGTTGATTTGGCGATTAATTCACCATCCAACTTTGCTGTTACCTGTGTCCCTTCTGGTGCAGGCTCATCATTTATCTCTACATCACCCTTTACAATCAATGGTGGTTCTGGCGGCTGCTCGGCAGCAACTGTAAATGATACCAATGATAACAGCAATACTAATGCTATTGTTAATGATTTAATTATTTTCAATATTATCCCCCTTTCTTAATCTCCTTGGAAATAATAAAAAGATGGGTTTTAGAACCCACCATGCTTTTTTGTTTATTCCATTGAATAGCCGAATCCGTTCAATGTTCCATCTTCATTTACAGAGACCCAGTAACCGTAGTACTGGCTCATTTTCATGTCATAGTCGGTGGTACTGAATACAGGTGTTCCATTTAGATATGGTCCCTGTATAATACCATATTTACCTTCTATGGATGGATTAAGTGTATCGGCTATTGAACGGCAGTCCTGTGTTCCAGTGTAACCTACGGCGTACCAGTTACCTGCTTCTACAGACATACTGGCAGGTGAAACAAGTTCTTCAGATGGTTCGAACTTGTCTTCTATAATCTGTGTACCTTCGTAGTCACCTGGTATGAGTACTCGGTAGGCTTTGAGTGGTTCAAGTTCAGATACTTTTTCCCACATACCTGCACTTGCATTCCAGTGGGAAACTGCTGTGTAGTTGACGTCACTGAACACATAATCTACTGAAGAGTTATCCAGTGCATAGGGCACAGACACCATGTTCTGCATGCCTGGATACAGTACCATTCCATCTGGATGCATTACATCAAGTTTCATGTCTCCACCGACGGTTGCTGTGTCACTGTTGGATACAGTACCATCGAACATGTAGGTCTGTGATCCATCACACGGTCTAACATCCATTGGTGCCATCAGTGTGTACTCAAAGCTTGAGGTTTCACTGAGGTTGAATGTTACATTGCAGTCACCGGACATATCTACAGCTTCTGCTGGTAGACTTGTACTGACACATTCAAATCCTTCAGGTATCATTTCGGTAACAGTACCGTTCTGTGCTTCTTCAGATACATCGATGGATACAGTGAAATCACTACCGATGTCAGCCTTGTCTGGCAGGTCTCTGGTTGCTGACACATCTGTTTCACTAACTGTTGCGCTCATATCACCTTTAATCATTGTTTCTGATTGACCAGTGGTCAAGATATAGGTTCCATCGAAATTGTAGGTAGTTCCATCTGTGGCGCTATTTGGTACCTCTACATCATAAGTGTAGGTGGTACTGGATACCCCACTAAATTCTACCCATTTTATATGACCTGCTTCTGCTGTATTACCTGTACCAGAATCTGTAAGCGTTAGTCCAGATGGAATCATTTCATCTATGATTATACGGTCATCAGGGTTGTTCACATTGAGTGTCACTGTTATGGTATCACCTGGTGACACTGTCTGTGATGACAAATCCCTGCTGACATTCATTGGTTCTTCTGCACCGTTACCGTTTGTGGTAACTGTTACCTGCTGTTCACCCATAATGGATGTTTCCGATGCTCCACTGGTCAAGATATAAGTTCCATCAAAGTTGTAAGTACCACTAGCACTCATAGGAACCTCTATATCATAGGTTTTAGTTGTACTGGATACTTCACTAAATTCTACCCATTTAACATGACCTGTTTCTGAGGTGTTGCCATCAGTATTAGTTATCGACCATCCAGACGGAAACATTTCATCTATGATTATACGGTCATCAGGGTTGTTTACATTAAGTGTCACTGTTATGGTATCACCTGGTGACACTGTCTGTGATGACAAATCCCTGCTGACATTCATTGGTTCTTCTGCACCGTTACCGTTTGTGGTAACTGTTACCTGCTGTTCACCCATAATGGATGTTTCCGATGCTCCACTGGTCAAGATATAGGTTCCATCGAAATTGTAGGTAGTTCCATCCGTAGCGCTCATTGGTACCTCTACATCATAAGTGTAGGTGGTACTGGATACCCCACTAAATTCTACCCATTTTATATGACCTGCTTCTGCTGTATTACCTGTACCAGAATCTGTAAGCGTTAATCCAGATGGAATCATTTCATCTATGATTATACGATCATCAGGGTTGTTCACATTGAGTGTCACTGTTATGGTATCACCTGGTGACACTGTCTGTGATGACAAATCCCTGCTGACGTCTTGTGCAGCAGCAGCAGATGTCAAAGATATTGCCATTATTAGCAATAAAGCTGTAATTCCTATTATTTTTAACATCTTTTTCACTTTTATACCCCCTAAATAGGAAAGTTGAGAGGTATCACCTCTCAACAAAGTTTATTTATTTAAAGGTAACCTGTTCCTCCGAGATAGAAGTAATCTATTACTTCAGAGAGTTCACTGCCGCTGAGATTTCCTGCATAGAATGCATCAATTGCGCTGGAAAGTTCTCCTGCTGAAATTACTCCATTCTGGTCGGCATCAAACTGGTTGTACTCTGGTTCATCCATTCCACCTTCACTTACCAAGTCTGGCGGGATGAACAGTCTGTCATCTCCGTGGGTTACGAAGTACTCGCTGGCTTCATTATAACCATCTGTGTCATGCACACTCTGCAGGTATATTCCATCAACACATGTCCATGTTCCACTGCAGTCTGCATCGAACCACATGATGTTGATATCATCAGTATTGTATTCAAGATCACCTATAAGGTTCAGGAGGTCTCTATTGGAATCCTCAAGGGCTTCCCAATCTGCTTCGTCGTCTGCGAAGTAATTCAGCTCGTCATTAAGTTCTCTTGAATGTTCGTCAGCTACTTTTGTGTTGTTGGGATAGAAGTCCTCTTTAATTGCTACATCAGTAAGTCTGACGTCACCGATTGTTACTTCGCCACTTGCATCCATGTCGATGTATACATTATCCTCTGAATCAAACATTCCGTTATCGTTTCTGTCAGAGTATGCAAGGAGTTGGTCTATATCATATACTTCGGGATGTTCCAAGAGTGCATATGTCACATCTACATCGCAGGTGGTCACCTTTGTTCCACATTCTGGCCATGCTTCAACACCATGGAATGGGCTGTTTGGATCATTGTATGGCACATAAAGTCTAAGGTCACCAACTGTTGTAAACAGGTTGTGTGCATAAGCATCGTTACCCAGTTCATTACTACCTTTGTTAACAAACTCTTCACCGACAGGCTGCTGGAAGTAGAGCTTGTCTGGGCATGTCCAGTCACCTGTTGCATCTGTATCAATGTATCCTACAGTTCCGACTGGTCCTGGTGCGTCACCTATTGATTTAAGTCCCCAGCCAGCATCAGCATCGTCTGTTACAGTATCTCCGGATGTTACAATAGACCATGCTTCACCTGCTTCACCTGCTGTCATATCACCAGAGTCGAATACTGGTGAATCAGTGAGCCTTACATCGCCATCAGATACTTCACCGTTGTCATCCATGTCTATGTAGACAGGGTCTCCAAGTGAATATCCATCAGCTGTTTCTTCAAGGTCAGCGTATTTTATATCGATATCTGCTTGTGATGCTGGTATCAAATCATGACCGAGGTCTTTTTCATCACTGAATTTAACCTTGGTATTTGGCTCGTAAGTTGTTGAAACTGCTGTGAGTCTTACATCGCCTACTGAAACTTTTCCGTCATTATCCATATCCATGTATATTTCTCTACCTTCAGAGTACTCATAGTAGGAGAGAGTTGCATCTGACGGTGTTAATGCATAGGTTGCATCATGGTCTCCCTGAGCAACTTTGGTACCACATTCTGGAACACATTCTTCATCTGGTGGTATGTACAGTCTAACATCATTAATTGTAACTACGTCTTCAAACCACCAACTGTTTGTTGTATCCTTTATGTAGAGCTTGTCTTCACATGTCCAGTCTCCGCTATCGTCAGCATCGACCCATCCAAGAAGGTCTACTGCTTCTCCACTTCCAATTGTAGCAATGTCCATTCCATTGTCTTCGTCACCTGATTTAACTACACTCCATGCTTCAAGTCCCCATTCTCCTGCATCATAGAGTTTTTCACCATATTCACCTTCAACTTTTTCAAGTGAATATACGTCTACAGGTGGTACATCTGTTAATCTAATATCTCCAGTTGTGATTGTGCTGTCGTTGTTTACATCAACATATACTGGGTCGTAGAGGTCATATTGACCGTTATCATTAATGTCCATGTATTTGAATGGTTCATCTATAACTTCTACAACCCCATCATTAACGTCTCCATCACCAGAGCTTACTTTGGTGTTGGGGTCATAGTTGTCATGGTAACCTGTAAGTCTAATATCACCATCTGAGATTACTCTTTCACCATTGTTGAAAGATTCGTCCATACTTACATAGTAATAACCTTGGTCTGAATAGACCACATCAGCTTCCTCATTCACATCGTTTAATGTGAACACCGTCTCATTATCACATTGTTCTACTGTTGTATTGCAGGGCTTTTCCCAGCAAACTTTTGCATCATCTGCAGCAGATGATAGTCCTGTAAATGCCAGGCATAACACAGCTGCTATCAAAAAAGCTTTTATTTTGAATCCCATATTCACTTTACCTCCTTGTTGTTAAACTTCGGAATTTTTTATTAGACAGCATGGAGGATGGGATGTCCAGAACTCTTCCACAATAGATTCACAACAACCACAGCTGCTCCACAACTACGCTGTGAAGTGCTCTTGTTCTGGACTCCCACTCTACTATACCCCCATATTAACTGCATACGTATCTATACAATTCGAGAATATATATTCTTAAGAAAAACAAATTCAGAATACAGTTTTGAAAATAAGTTCAGAATTACTGTTCTAAAACCCTGTTACTTAAAAACGTTTCAGAACTTTGTTACATAAACCGGATTTTTAAAAAGTAGAGACCTTTGAGAAAATCAATAAATAACAAAAAACCATATTTTTAAATGTGAACTGGGGGATTGATTTTGAGATTCAAAAATCGAGAATATGCAGGTAAAAAACTTGCCGATGAATTAACAGAATATGCAAACCGAAATGACGTCATCATACTGGCACTACCAAGGGGAGGTGTGCCTGTAGCCTATGAAGTAGCAAAAAAACTGGAAGTTCCCATGGATGTATTTCTTGTCAGAAAACTGGGAGTTCCGGGTCAGGAAGAACTGGCAATGGGTGCAATCGCGTCAGGTGGAGTAGAAGTATTGAACAAAGACATTGTACAATCACTGGGCATATCCAGAAACACCATAGATGAAGTTGCAGAAAAAGAATACAAAGAACTTGAGAGGAGAGAAAGATCATACCGTGGAGACCGTCCAAAACCCGGGATAGAGGGCAAACATGTAATACTCATAGATGACGGGCTGGCTACCGGTGCAAGTATGAGGTCTGCAGTAAAAGCAGTCCGTTCTTGGAATCCTGCTGAAGTCATAGTAGCAGTTCCTACATCTGCACCTGACACCTGCGAACTGTTTGAATATGAAGCAGACCGAATCATCTGTCTTTCAACTCCAGAACCGTTTTACGGTGTTGGTGCATGGTATGAAGATTTCTCACAGACTACCGATGAAGAAGTTAGTGACCTGCTAGAAAAAGCTGAAAATTTAATCAAAGGTCAAGGTTGATTAATATGAACACGGGGAGTGAGGATAAAACAGTACAGATTTCAGTAGATTCAGAACAGATAGAAGGCGATTTAACAATACCAAATAACCCAGATGGGATTATAATATTTGCTCATGGGAGTGGAAGCAGTAGACACAGCCCCAGGAACAAATACGTAGCCCAGAATCTGCAGGATAACGGATTTGCGACTCTTCTAATCGATTTATTGACACCGGATGAAGATGAAACCGATAGATTGACCGGTCGTCTACGATTTGATATCGATCTTTTATCACGACGTCTTGTAACTGCTACCAACTGGGTTCTGAACAATCCCGAAACCAGCAATTTAAATATCGGATATTTCGGAGCCAGTACCGGTGCTGCAGCCGCACTCATCGCAGCCGCCCAGCACCCCATGTATATTAATGCTGTAGTGTCCAGAGGAGGAAGACCCGATCTTGCAGAACATATTTTTGACAGGGTACAGGCACCTACACTCCTTATTGTTGGAGGAAACGACCCAAAGGTTATAGAACTTAATAAATGGGCTATGGAAAGAATGAATGCAAAAAAGAAACTGGAAATTGTACCCGGTGCAACACATCTTTTTGAAGAACCCGGTAAACTGGAAGAAGTCTCCAGACTGGCAGGAGAATGGTTCAAACAGTATCTAAAATAAATCTTGAAACGCAGAATTTTCGTTGTCTAAATTTTATGGAATGTTGCGGATTTGCCCAAGATGTAGAGTACCATTTAAATAGACAACCCACAAAAAAAATTGAATAATTACTGTATGGCACATCAACAAAGTTTCAGAAAATGGTTAGATTATAATGGATAGGTGAACGAACTAAAAATTATTATTCCTCTTTAATTAAATTTTTTAAAAATATACTGTAAGTAATCCAAAAGAGTTGCGAAAAATATTACTTAAAAACTGGTCACAGCGGGATTAAAAACCTGTTTAATTATCTGGGAGAGGAAGACAAATATAAAAATCCTGAAAAATCAGCAGGCAAATTAACCAATCTTTAATAAATCGGCTTATAGAAACTTTAAATAAGTCTGTTTACATAGCTAAACACAACAGATAGTATTTAGCAGTTATAATGAATATCATTTTTTAATTTATAGAGAATTTCTGTAGAACTAAAATAGAATCATTTGTTATTTTTTGAATTCTATGATTTCAAACTGACAACAATCATCTCCATTGCCCATTGTTTTGATTGTTTGAACTTTACTATTATTAAATGCTTTTTTTGTAATTCTTTCAATAATTCCTTTAGTCAGATTACATAAAACTGGGTTTAATTTAGCCTGTTGAACTCCCCATGGACAAACAGTTCCGTTAACCACAAACAAAACATCGTTTTTATCGGATTTATAGGTTTCAAAAGACCCACCAAGGTGACCCATAAGCTCACAGCAACCATATTCTATATTTTCAGGGTTTATTTTTTTAGAATCTAAACCATCATCATCACAGAATTGTCCAGATTTTTGATAGCAATTTGTAAAGAATATTTCTACTTTATCTAACATTTGTTGAATTAATATTCTCTTTTTATCAGGAGAGTGACTTTTCAATAATAAGGGCATGATTTCTATAAATATGTCTCTGATTTGTTCTTTCTTGTACAATTCATCGTACTTAGCTATTAATTCATCATGTAACTTTTTAACCCTATTTAATGATTTAATCCTTGCTTTAAGTACTTCGTAGTCAACCGGTTTTGAAATAAAATCATCTGCTCCTGCATTAAGTCCTTTGATAACATTCTCTCTATCCGATAACGCAGTTACAAGAATAACTGGTATATAATTCAGATTTTCATCATTTTTTATATTTCCACATATCTCAAAACCATCAATATAAGGTGTCATAACGTCAAGCAAGATAACGTCTATATCATTAGATTTCAGTGTGTCAATTATATGTGATCCATCATAAGCTGGAAAGATATGATATCCTTCACCCAGATGTTCCTTCAAAAAAGTTATAGTATCAGGATTATCATCTACAACTAAAATATTAGATATGTTTTGTTTCATAATTTTAATATATCAATTTGTTTATATAAAATTTAACTCCATAAATTTTCATCCGCTGTGGAATTTGTAAAAAGTTCCTCATTGTGAACTTATATATTAGAAAGAGAGTAGTTAAAAGTGAAAAAGGAATGCCGATTAGACATTCCACTTTAAGGTACAAAAATAACAAAGCCACCAACTCTGGCAATTCCATCGCCTTTACTTGCAATATTCACAATTTTTACATCGTATTTTTCTCCAGACCGGACTGGAGCTGAGCCACCTCTATAAAAAATTTTCACATCCTTGTATTAACGCTAGAAGACACAAACAGGATGGATTACATAACGGTCAAAATAGTATGTACAGTTAAAGTAACATCATTAAATACCAATACGTTTAATCAAACAATAAAATAACCATTGAAATATTCTATACATGAGCCGTATTAGAAGTTTAATATTATTCCACGAACATTCCATCAGATGTTCTCTAAATCCTCTTACAGAGCTCATAAGAGCTTTCTCACGTCTAATTTTGTACCAATTTGATGTATTTTCTGTATGAATTAAGAATTTTTCAATTGATAGAGGTGTTATCAATCCATAAAAGTAGTAATATGATGTGCTAATGAATTTGTGATTTAACCACTCTGTGCAAATTTATGTAGGATTGAATTTCTAATACTTGACTGATTAATTTTATTTAGTTATTTCAATATTTCATTTATGATTAATATCATTATAGATATTAGAATTAAAAAAAATAATGTAAAAATTAGGTATTTACGAATAATATTATAATTTATATTTATATTAGTTGTCTTTATGTCTATGACCTTAGAGTTATTACCCAATTTGATGTCTTTTGTCCCTGTATACTTGTGAACTACCACTTGGCTAAAGACCAAGTGGCTTCCTGTTTCATCCTTTTCCCTTATGGGAACAAGTCCACAGGCTCTACCCCTCATCCCGAAGGTGAATTGATGCCTATTAGATTCTGTCTATCCAGTGCGAATTTTTTGATGTTAACTGATGCGTTGATGTCCCTATCATGTTCCGTTTTACAGTCAGGACATTCCCATTCTCTGTCTTTAAGTTCTAAATCCTGATGATAATATCCACATACATGACAGATTTTGCTTGATGGGTCGAATCGTCCTATCTTGATGATATTTTTACCATACCATTCTGCTTTATATTCCAATTTCTGAACAAAACTACTCCATGAAGCATCAGTTATATGCTGTGCCAGATTATGATTTTTCAGCAATCCTTTTACATTCAAACATTCCAGTGCTACAGCTTGGTTCTCGCTTATCAACCTGGAACTTAATTTATGCTGGAAATCTTCTCTCTGATTAGCAATTTTCTCATGATATTTTGCTATTTGATGTTTCAGTTTCCTGTAATTGTTAGAACCCTTTTGTTTTCTGCTGAGCCTTTTCTGTAATACCTTCAATCTTTCAATTGAATTTTTCAGGTATCTGGGGTTGCCGATTTTTTCACCATCGGATGTTACAGCGAAATCCTTGATTCCTACATCGACTCCTATAGTATTAACTTCGTAGAATTTCTGTTTTTGTGGTAATTGTTTGTCGTCATCGACTAAAATACTGATATAATATTTTCCTGTCGGTGTTCTTTTTATAGTTGCAGTCCTTTGTTTACCATCAAAACTTCTATGAAGCCTGGTTTTTATCCAGCCGATTTTAGGTATGTATACTTTATTATTACCAAAATCGACTTTATACCATTGAGGAATAGGGAAAGATTGTACTGGGTTTTTCTTGGATTTAAACTTTGGAAAACCTGATTTTTCTCTGAAAAATTTGGTAAAAGCATTTTCCAGGTTAAGAGTAGCTCCCTGTAATGATTGAGAGTTAATTTCATTCAACCATTCATGATCTTGTTTTAATACCCTTATCTGTTTGTTCAATTCAAATCTTGATATTGCTTTACCATCCTGCTCATAAGATTTGATTTTGTTCTCCAATGCCCAGTTGTATATGAACCTACAAGCTCCTATATGTTTTGCGATTAACTCCTGTTGTGTTTGATTTGGATACATACGATACTTGTAAGCTTTTAACATACCATAATTATTATGATTTAACATTATTTATATGTTAAGTTATATATTGGACGGTATTCAGCCCTGATGCTGAAGACATCAGGGTTTTCTACCTTCCATTATTATAAAGTCCTAATGCTTTTATATTATTTACTATGACTGTATAATTTGTATTATTATAAACACCCAAGTTTATATTGCAAAGACCTGATTCATTTGTTGAATAATCAATACCCTATCTAGAGTCCACTACAGTACATGAATAATTTTTGTAGTTTAATTTATAGTCGATAACTCAATATTTGTTGCTTATAATTATATCAAAAAACGACGAAATATATTACAAGTTAATAACAAATAATTTGTCCTCAACTATAATAGTAACTTTTGCATTTTCTACATTTTTTTCATCATTAATTGCTTTGACCGTTAAATTAGATGTATTTTTTACATAATCATTTGTTACATCTTCTATGTTGTACCTTTTTTGTTTAACACAGAAACATGTCCAAAATATGCACCCCATTCCGAGGTGAAATATGTCTTATTACTGTTAGGATAAGACAAGTTAAATCCAGAATCTGCAATTTTCCATTTATTTTTTGATTTTACTTCATTTAATTTAACTTCTGACCAGCGATGGTCATTAATAATTGGTTCCTTTTCTTTTTGTGGTTTTATAAAACCGTTGATTTTTATTTTTCTGTAGTTCAAATTTGTCCTTTCTGCCATATCTTCAAATATTAATGCTCTTTCTTCGCAAGACCCTTTTTTCCAAAATAAAAACCATATAGAATCATTTGATAAATAGCGTAAATGGATTTCCCAATCTTTATCAATTGTATCTGATTTTTTAATGAACTCTTTTTGTTCCCACTTTATGATGCTTTTTACTTTTTCAGAATCATTAGAGGATTTCTTTATTATGTCCTTGCTAGTTTCTTGCAAATCATGTTCAGTAATATAGAATATATGCAAAGATAGATAAATTAAAGGGCTTAATATTAGAAATATTAATAAGGAAATTATTATAGCTTTTTTACTACTCTTTTTAAATGATAACATAATTCAGAATATTATTTTTCATGGATTTTTAATAATCATACCTATATCTTTATTTATAAGTTCTATTATATTTTTTAAATCTGTTTCCTATAAATTTAATTCTTTAATGACTGAATGATAAGCATGACTGAAAACCAACTGAAACTAATCATTATAACCGTTTGCTTACTTCTTATAAATCTATCAGGATGTATAGACACTGACAATGATAGTGCAGAATCAAATGATACAAACTTGGTCACGGTAACCAAGGTAGTTGATGGTGACACTATAGACATCCGTTATTCTAATGGCACTACTGAAAGAATAAGACTACTAGGCGTGGATACACCAGAAACACATACTGACAATGAACCAGAAGATTTCGAAGGTATAGACAATGCCAGTTATCTGCATGAATGGGGCTTAAAAGCAAGTGATTACACGTCAGATATTCTAAAAGGCAATAAAGTAAGACTGGAATATGATGATATCTCAGACAGAAGAGGATACTATGGAAGGTTACTGGCTTATGTGTTTTTACAAAATGATACCATGTACAATAGGATGTTAATCAAGAATGGATATGCTAGGGTGTATGATGAAGCTGAAATTGAATATATGGATGAGTTTTTGGAACTGGAACAAGAAGCTAAGGTAAAACAAATAGGTCTATGGAGTTATTACTTAAGTCACAGTTCTACTCACTGAACCTGTAATAAAGGCGTTGAAGTTTTTAACAGCTTTATAATATTTAACGCTGGAAAAATAACAGCATCATTTATTATATATATTTACAGTATCATAGTAAGAGATTAGAAAGCAGAAGTAGAGAATGAGGGATAGTTTCTACAACTGTTTGAAGTAGTGGACGAGCGTTTCAATGGTTGAGTGGGGGTTCAACCATCGGGGAGATGTGGTTTAAAGTAGTCAAAGTGGACTTGTCTGCCCAATCTGTGTGAACTTGGGGGAGTTTTCATAGATTGGGTAGCTACATCTATTTTGCAAATCCATACTCAATAATCTAATATATTCTATATACCTTTTCTGATCTTTTTCTTAGATTCCCTGAACAAGAATTAAAAAATCAGAGAGAACCGAAGAACTCTGCGGTCTGATTTCGGCAAATTCTGTGCAAGACTTTACTGTTTCATAAGAAATTTAACAAAATCAGGCTCTAAATTTGATTCTCGACTTATTTTATCAGCAATTTCTTCATCAGAGTAATCATCCTTTTTTAATTCATTAATTCTTTCATAAATTCCATTTGAAATCTCAGAATATTCATTGATATCTTTCCTGTGACCCCATACATCACCTTCGATAAGGTCTATACCTTGCATATCAAGAAACATTTTAGCAGATTGTGATAATGTTTTAAGGTATGAATTTGGTATATGGAATGCTTTTATGTCAGGGCATTTAGATACAATAGAAAATATATCAGTATTGGATGGTCTAAACGCTAGATGGACAATTTCTTCATTTTCATTCAGATTATTAATATCATCTTTTGAACTTATTACTCGAATTCGCATATATTATCCCATACTATTATAATTTTAAAATGTATAATAATAAATTATTTATTAATTATTTAAAAATTGTGATTTTTTTAGTAACAAGATCATCAGGATATTAATTTAACTAACTTTTTTTGATTGTCGTGTCCACCAGAAATGTACAAATAGTGTTTAAACATAGTTTAAACTATGAATAATGGGGTCTTTGAAAGTAAAATTACAAAATTGAGTGCTAGTAGAAACAGGGTATATCCTTCGATACGCTTACCGAAAGAATATGCTGATATTATCGGTAATAAAGCACAAATCTACCCGACATCCTATGATAGTAAACAGGCATTTTTAGTTGTAATAAATCATGAGAGTTTAAACTCTGAGTTTGAAGACGTGGTAGAAAACCGAATTAGAAACCTTGAAACCAAATCGGAGCACTAAGAAACCACATATCTCAAGAAGAGCCAAAAAGGAATAATCATTCAAAAAACCAAAGTGGGCCCGCTGCGATTCGAACGCAGGATCCTCGCCGTGTAAAGGCGATGTCATAACCTACTAGACCACGGGCCCATATCAGACATATTTAACGCATTCCCTAATGTTATTAGTCATATATAGTCTTTTTTGATAAACAACTCGCACGATTATTTTAAGAATAATAATGTAAATGGGTATTATATGCACTATGAGCCCGAGACAGATATAGATAATGAAACGGACGAATTCGAGTCCGAAATGATTGAAGAGTCTCTGAGCGAATACGCAAGCATCAAATCAATCATATCAGAGGCTCTCCCATTTGAGATTCTTGCAACATTTGGTGGTGTTGTAGCAGGTATTATACTCTCAGGCATGACAGAGCAACTGGAACTTGTACCCGGGTTGATAGTTATAGCTCCAGCAGTTCTGGGACTTAGAGGAAATATATCATGTACACTCGGGTCAAGACTTGGAAGCGCTGTGCATATGGGTTTGATTACACGGGTAGAAAGAAATCCGGAACTAATAAACAACATCGCGGGCTCCCTTACATTAAGTCTTATACTCACAATTATACTCGGGTTAATGGGGCATTATATAACACTTCTAATGGGACTTGATAGTGCTGGTGCTCTTATACTTACATCAATTGCTGTTATAAGTGGTGTATCCTCTGGAATTATACTTTCAATAATTACTGTATTACTCGCACTTGGTATGTTTAGGTTCGGTTTTGACCCTGATAATGTAGTTACACCTTCAATTGCAACTCTGGGGGATATAATATCCATGTTAATGCTGTTTTTAACTACCAAGTTGGTGATTGCAATATGAGCTATTACACCATCCCCGGAATAGTAAAAAGAAGCCTTCCGGTTCTTTTTGTTACCAGCATCATAGGTATTTTTTCCGGACAGATTCTTAATGCAAGGATAGAGAATCTAATATCACTACCCTCTTTGCTTGTACTCATACCCGCTCTCATAAAAGTTGGCGGAGATACTGGGAGTATGTTGGGTGCCCGTTTGTCTTCAGCATTCCATCTTGGTATGGGTGGAAACATACACAAAAATCCGGTTGTTAAAAATAGTCTGTTAGGCGCTCTGATAGTAGGAATTACAGCCTGCTTCATACTAAGTATTGTGGTATGGTCTGTTAGTAATTTGATGGGAATTGGGCTTGAATATATTACCTTTTTCAAAATCTGTATGATTGCAGGAATACTGGAATTGATAGCTGTCTATGCAATCACGGTATTAATAGCGTTTGCCTCACATCGATTCGGACTTGACCCGGATGATACTGTTATACCATTGATAGCAACACTTGGTGACCTTATAGGTGTTGCTGGTATATTCACAACCCTTTACCTGATAGGTCTTATTTAATATATTAGCAAAAAGGTTTAAATTATTATATAAATAAAAACATCTAATACTGGTAGACAATATGAAATCCAAAGAAGTAAAGTACACCCCGCGCAACCTCAAAGACACCTTAATAGAAATGAAGGACATTTCTGAATTAATGGTTGACCTTGCATATTCTGCCATGATATACGATGATGTAGATATTGCAGAGGAAGTGCTATATCTTGAAGAAAAAATGAATTTACTTGATTACCAAATGAAAATTACCGCCATGCTGAGCGCCCGCCGTATCGAAGAAGCTGAAGAAATGTCAGGAGTGCTTCAGGTAGCTGATTCATCAGAAACCATTGCAAATGCAGCAGGTGATATTGCAAAAATCGTATTAAGGGATATGGGCATTCCGCTTGAACTTAAATACGCCCTTCGAGAAGCTGAAGAAACGGTAGTACGTGCCACTGTAAATGAAAAATCCAAAATGGTAAACAATACTCTTGGAGATTTGGAACTTGATACAGAAACTGGAATGACAATAATTGCTTTACGCAGAAACCATAACTGGATATATGACCCTAACGAAAATACAAAGATAAAAGCAGGTGATGTGCTTTTTGCCAGAGGTCATGATGAAGGCATTCCTCTATTTGTAGGACTTGCGACTGGTAGAGAATATTCTCCAAAAAAAATTGATTATGAACCAAGTTTAAAAGGTCTAAAACAGGCAGTGGACATTATAGTAGATATGAAAAATATGGCAGAACTTTCAGTTGGATTATCCTATTCTGCGATACTTTTTGATAATGAAGATATTGCCCATGAGGTCAAAATCCTTGAATCTGAAATGGATTCCATGAAATATGAACTCCAGCATTGGGTGCTTGAAACCGCAAAACATCTTAACGACCCCAGCCAGTTACGAGGACTCCTGCACCTTGCCAATGCATCAGAAACAATATCTGACGCAGGATATGGCATAGCAGATACTGTATTAAGAGACATTGAAACCCATCCGGTTATCACACTTGCTGTCAGAGGTTCTGATGAGGTAATAACAAAACTGGAAGTAGAAGACTGTTCACCGATAGTCGGCAAGACTTTCAAGGATTTAAAACTTGAAACAGAGACCGGAGTACACATAATGGCTATGAAGCGCAACAACAGATGGGTATATTCACCAAGCGACAGAACTACTGTGCAGAGTGGTGATGTACTGATTGCCAGAGGTACTCATACAGGAGAAGATGCATTAATAGATGTCTGTAAATGTCCCGTCGAAGAAGAGGACAATTATTAAAAGATAGGGGACTTATTTGAATTTATCAAATGTCCCATCCTTTTTGCCCATATAGATTTCATCTATCATACCAGTAAATATCCCATGCTCGACTATACCAGGTATAGCAGACAGCTCTGAAGCCAGATTATTTGGATTTTCAATTACATCAAAATCTGCATCAATTATGAGGTTACCATTATCTGTAATAACAGGACCATCTTTATGCACAGCCTGACGGATTTCTGGTTCTGCACCCATGTTCTGCATATTTTGCAGAACCAGATTTCTGGAATATGGAAGGACCTCTACTGGTACAGAGTGGTTCAATTTATCGCTGAGCTTGGATTCATCAATTACCGCTATAAATTGTTTTGATGAACATGCCACCACTTTCTCTTTTGTATGGGCAGCTCCTCCACCTTTGATTGCATTAAGTTCAAAATCCACCTGGTCGGCTCCATCTATATCAAGGTCAAGTTCTGGATGTTCAGATAGACTGGTAAGAGGTATCCCTGCATCGATTGCAAGCATTTCTGACTGGTAGGAAGTTACTACTGCCTGTACATCGAGTTCCTCTTCATTGATTCTTTTTCCAACTTCACTTATTGCATAGGCGGTAGTAGAACCTGTTCCGAGTCCTATTATCATTCCGTCTTCTACAAGACCTGCAGCTGCAACCCCTGCAGATTCCTTTCCTGAATCTGATGTTTTTTTATTTCTACCCTTCATCTTATCCGTATCCAAAAAAATAAAAAGTAGAATCAGGGTGATAATCTTCGTCTGTCTCTGGGGAACAGAACAACTTCCCTGATATTTTCCAGACCAAGCATTGTCATTAACAAACGTTCACAACCGAGACCCCATCCTGCATGCGGGGGCATTCCATAACGGAAAGCATCCAGATAAAAATCGAAACTATCAGGGTCAAGTCCCTGATTTTCTATCCTGTTTTTCAGCATATCATAATAATGGATTCTTTGAGCACCTGATGAAAGTTCCAGCCTTGTGTGCATCATATCAAATGTTTTACTTATTTCAGGGTTATCTTCATAAGGCATTGCATAGAACGGTTTTATCTCGGTCGGCCAGTCAATTATAAAGTAATGATGTGCACCGGTTTCATTGTATACATGCTCTCCAAGTGTATGTTCAGAAAGTGTACTTAAATCATCACCCCATTCCAATTCTTCTTTACCATACTGGTTAATAATATCAATTGCTTCTGAATAGGTCAATCTCTTGAACGGGGTTTCTGGTACTTCAAGGTCAATCCCAAGATACTCAAGTTGCTGGGATGCATTTTCTTTTACCTGCGAATATGCATGAGCAATTGTATTTTCCAGTGTTTCCATAATATCAAAATGGTCTGAAAAACTGGATTCCATATCTATGGATGTTGCCTCATTCAGATGTCTGCGGGTATCATGTTCCTCTGCCCTAAATATAGGACCGATTTCAAAAACCTTTTCCAGTCCACCCGACATCAATATCTGCTTGAAAAGCTGGGGGCTCTGGTTTAAAAATGCCTCTCTATCAAAATAGGTTATCGGGAAAAGTGATGTTCCACCTTCTGTAGCAGTTGCCACAACTTTTGGAGTGGTGGTCTCGATAAAACCTTCTCTTGTAAAGTTGTCCCGTACAGCCTTTAATACTTCATGACGGATTTTGAATATAGCACTGGTTCTTGGTTTCCGTAAATCCACATAACGTGAATCAAGACAGGTGTCCATTTCTGCTTCCACTTTACCGGTGGTATCCAGTGGGAGTGGAGTACAGGATTCATTGAGCACTGTTATATCATCGGGTAATACTTCATAACCGTTAGGTGCTTTTTCTTCAGGCTTTACAGTACCTGTAACAGATATTACCGATTCACGCATCAGTTTTTTAGCCTTGTTAAAGAAATCTGAATCTACTTTTTTCTTTACAAGGGTCACCTGTGCCATACCCTCACGGTCGCGAAGGACTACAAAACAGATACCTCCAAGGTCACGCACTTCATGTACCCAGCCAGCAAGAGTTACGCTTTTATCAGCCATCTCTTCCGGTTCTATATCTCTTGTATGGTGTGTTCTAAGTTTTTCCATTAACATATATTCACCTTGATAAATTTGAAATTATGGAATTTAAATTACTTTCATAAATTTAATTGTCACTCTTTTAACATAGGCTTCTGGAAGTCATTTCATGTGAAATATTGGATTTCAGCATTTCTATAGCTGTATCAAAATCATCTGTCTGTCCAAGTACCCACATTAATTTAACATGTGCAACTTCCGGAAGCATATCTTCAGCTTCAATAGCTCCAGCTTTTAGCATATCTCTTCCTGTATCATAAACTCTGTCACATACTCTTCCGTTCAAACATTGAGATGCCACAACTACCGGAATTCCAGAGTCCACTGCTCTTTCAATTTCTGGTACCCAGTCTGTTGATACATGTCCCAGACCCGTTCCTTCCAGAACAATTCCTCTATAACCCGAATCAATATAATGCGAAAGAACATCAGGGCTTGTTCCGGGTGTGAATTTTACAAGACCACAGCTTGGTTCTATCTGTTCTCTGACATTTAATTTTCTGGTGCCGCGTTTTGTGTAATCCGAAATTGTTTCTATTTTACGGTTAGAATAATCGACAAAACCAATAGGGTCCGAGTTTATGGATTTGAAAGCATCCCTTCTGGATGTATGCATCTTTCTTACCTGTGTACCGCGGTGTATTTCACAGTAATCATCTGATGTTGTCCCGTGCATAACTGCAGTTACTTCAGCAATATCACTTGTTGCAACAGTTGCTGCACATATTGCATTCATTGCATTGTCACTGCTCGGTCTGTCCGCACTTCTTTGAGACCCTACAAACACTATCGGAACCGGTGTATCAATCATAAACGACAGTGCAGCTGCGGAATACATCATGGTATCAGTCCCATGTGCTATTATAATACCGTCTGCACCGTTTTCAATTTCTTTTGAAACCGTCTTTGCAAGTTCAGTCCAGTATTCAGGTTTCATATTCTCGGACAGTACATTGTACACCACCTTCCCGGTGAACTCTGCGATTTCACTCAACTCAGGTATCGTCTCAAGTATGTCGTCTGCCGAAAATTGTGCAGTTACTGCTCCTGTTCTGTAATCGATTTTACTTGCAATCGTTCCCCCAGTTGAAAGTATAGATACTTTGGGGAGATCACTTTTTTGTTTTGTAGATGCGGATTCAGGTTTAAAAAATCGTGTTTTTTCTTCTGCTTCTTTCTTTTCCACAACCGTGATTTCAGCATTTTCAGGATGTATTCCAGCATTATAGCCGCTGTCCATTTTCAGTACAATATGCTCCGTATTGCTGGGTCTTACAATACCCTCATATACAACATCGTTTTTTACTATCTGTACCCGGTCGCCCTGTTCTAAATCCATAACAATCACTTATTTACTTTTAATACAGCCATCAACAAGCTCAAACAGATTATCAATGGAACTGCCTATATTACTGTTTACCTTTTCAAGCTTTTTTTCATCGTTTTCCAGTTTAGATTTACAGTTATTGATACATCTAAGCATTTCATCAGGTGCAGGTCCACCAATAACATCGCGTTTTTTAATGTTTAAGACCGGATCAAGTGCTTCCTGAACCAGTCCCTCAGTTAATCCAATATCACTTAATTTTTTACCCAGTACATCCAGTGAAACATTATCTATTTTTTCAATTGTTGGTGTACCGGGTTCTTTGGCAATCGCACCTATTATCTGATGAGCCGTTCTAAACGGTATACCCGTCACCCTTACAAGTGTATCTGCAAGTTCGGTTGCAGTTGTAAAACCTTCTTTTGATCTTGAAAGCATTACCTCTGAATTTATATTCATATCCTCAAACATCCCTGACATAATTTTGACAGATGATGAGGTGATGTTTACAGTATTCACAATACTGGGATTTGCTTCCTGTAAATCCCGGTTATAGCTCATGGGCAACGCCTTGCATATTGATAAAAGAGATGTTAGCGAACCTATAGAAGACCCGGTTTTACCTCTAATAAGTTCAGCAGTATCAGGGTTCTTTTTTTGAGGCATGATTGATGATGTTGACGCGTATTTATCACCAAGTTCCACAAAGTTGAACTCAGGCGATGACCATATAATTATTTCTTCAGCCATTCTGCTAAGGTTTATCATAAGATTTGACAATACAGACGCCGATTCAACCAAAAAATCACGGGTACTTACCGCATCCATAGAGTTTTCAATCAGACCATCAAACCCCAGTAATTCCTGTGTCCTTGTACGGTTGAGATTGAAACCTGTAGATGCAAAAGCTGCCGACCCAAGAGGGCACATATTTATCCTTTTAAAAGCATCAAACAAACGGTCAAAATCTCTGGATAATGATTCTGCATGGGCTACAAGATGATGAGCAAACGTTGTGGGCTGTGCATGCTGCAGGTGTGTAAAACCCGGCATTACAGTATCCACATTATAAGAAGCGATTTTGAGCAATACTGTGCGAAGGTTTACCAGTTCAGACATTATCCCTGTTATTTCATCTCTTAGATATATACGGAGACAGGTTGCTATTTCATCATTGCGTGAACGACCAGAATGCATCTTTCCACCGATGTCTTCACCTACCATGTCAATCAATTTTGATTCAAGCGATATATGGATGTCCTCATAATCATGGCTCAAACTTTCGATACCATCTTCTTTTATTTTTAAAAGCGCTTCAAGTATACGGGTGCATTCTTCCTCATGGATGATTTCCTGTTCTTCCAGCATTATTGTATGTGCCATATCCACAAGGATATCAGCCTGAAATATCCACCTGTCTGTTTCCATAGACGATATGTATTTGAGAACTTCATCGTCAGGAATTTCGGAAAGTCTGCCTCTTCGCAAAATATCGCTCATTAATATACCTCATTGGTTCTATTTTTGAATGAAAATATAAAGTAAAATGATACATATCGTTTAAAAAGGATTTGATATTAACCGACTGGGTTATCACATTATAACATATAAAAATTGAGATGATTACTGTAATAAAAGTAATAAAATAAGATTTTCAGCTCTCGGTTTCAGGAAGTTTTACATGGACAGTAGTTCCTTTTCCTTCTATACTGTCTATCCAGATATTACCATAGTGAGCATCTACTATAAGTTTACATATATAAAGCCCAAGTCCTGTTCCTCCATATTTGCGTCTGATGGATGAATCAATCTGGTAGAAACGCTGGAAAAGATAGGGAATAAGGTCTTCAGGAATCCCTACACCGGTATCAGTTACTTTTATATGGATATGTTCATCCTCTTCAAATGCTTCCACTGTTATTTCACCACCAGAAGATGTGAATTTTGTTGCATTATCAAGGAGATTTGTCAGCATATCGGTTAATTTAGCTTTATCACCATTTATCTGTGGAATGTTTTCTGATACATTTTTGTTCAAAATTAGACCTTTTTTATTAATTTCAAAATTGGTGTCTTCTATCGCATCGTCTATTACTTTTGATATCTGAACAGGTTCAAATGAATACTCGATTTTACCCGCCTGACTCATACTCATATAAATAAGAGAATCTACAAGTCTTCTAAGACGTTCAGAATTTCGTACTATAGTATTCATTGTCTTTTTCTGTTCATCATTGAGCTTTCCAAGTGTCTCTTCATAAATGATATTACTGTAACCTTTAATAGATGTCAATGGTGTTTTTAATTCATGACTTACATTGGATAAAAATTCGTCTTTCATCTTATCAAGGGATTTAAGTTCTTCGTTGGCTTTGGCAAGTTCATTTGCATATTCATTGAGTTTTCTTTCAGCACGTTTTCGTTCGGTAATATCTCTGGCAAGTGCAAGTATAGCAGTTTTGCCTTCATATTCTATAATTCTGCTGCTCAACTCTACAGGAATACTTGAGCCGTTTTTGGTTATTTGTACCGTTTCAAAAATTCCGTGTCCTTTTTTCTGGATAGTATTCAAGCGGTTTTTCATATTGTCTGCATAAAAAGGTGATATCAAGTCCATTGATTTTATATTTGTCAATTCGTCTTTACTGTAACCCAGTCTCTGACTTGCTAACTGATTTACTTCAAGTATATTGCCTTTCAAATCGTGTATAAAAATAGCATCATTGGCGTTCTCAAAAAGGCTTCTGAATTTTTTCTCAGATTCTTTTAAAGCTTCTTCTGCCTGTTTGCGTTCTGTAATATCCTCAACAATACCGACTCCACCCTGTATTGTTCCTTCTTCTGAAATGATTGGGCTAAAATCCACTTTCAGAGGAACTGTTTTGTTACTTGTTGGTGACCGATAATAACCCTCATAATGTCCCGTTTTTTTCTGAAACACCTGATATAGAGCCTTTTTCATATCTTCATCTTCCAGAGATTTTGGCATATCAAAACCTATTAATTCATCTCTGGTTAAATCAAGAATTTTTAACATGTTCTCATTGCCACTTGTTACTACACCGTTCTCATCAAAATCAAATATACCAAGTGGTGAATTTTCAAATATCAATCTGTATTTTCTTTCAGATTTTCGTAAAGCTTCTTCTGCCTTCTTTCTTTCAGTTACATCAATAATTATACCCTGATAATAAGCAGGAACTCCATTATATTTCCGACCGAGCATGGAACGTTCAGTTACCCATCGTGCTTCACCAGATTTGGTCAATATCCTATACTCTTTGGTAAAATAAGTATATCCACCAATTTCAACCTGTGAAACCGCATCACGAACTTTTTGTAAATCATCTGGATGTACAATATCACCAAAAATAAGCCGACCTGAAGTGAAATCTTCCGAAGTATAACCGAACTGGATTATATTGTCCGAAACAAATTCTACTGGCCAGTCTTTTTCAGCCCTCCATAAAAACGCGATGACCGGGCTGCTTTTATATATGGATTCCAACTTGTTTTCAGCTTCCCATTCATCACGCTGGGTTTTTTTGCTGAGCTTTTGTTCGGTTATATCTTCAATGATACATGCCATACCATTGTAATTAGAATCAGTATCGCTTATTGGCACAAGCCTGCCGCTTTGATAAGTTATATTACCCTTTTTATTTCTTAGAGGTATAGACTTAAAGTGTTCTGGCTGAAGTGTATTTTTCACACGCAAAAATAGTTCTCTAAAATGTACATCATTTCCAATTGTTCTTTCAGGCATATAAGACATAAGATATTTTCCGATAACATCCTCTTTTGAAATACCGGTTATATCAGCCATATTTTGGCTAAAATAGATGAATTTGTCAAATTTGTCAACAACCCAGATACCCTGACTGATATTTTCAAGTATTTGTTCATAGAATTCATTCACATTAAACTACCCCGAAAATACAACAATATTTAGTTATCTGCTCAAATACTATTAATTACTATTTGTGTTGTTATTATTTACTTTTTGCCAACAAAAAAGCAGATTATAAATTCAGGGTTTTTTCAGAGTTACCCAGAATATATTTCCTATACCTTCAGGATTATCATATACCCCCACTTTACCACCATGTAATTCTATTACCCTTTTAACAATTGCAAGACCAAGACCAAGACCTTTTATATCACTTTTATCAGCACGTTCAAAACGCTCAAACAATCTGGACTTGTCTTTTTTGTCTACCCCCTCCCCAGAATCTGCAAAATTAATTTTCCAAAAATCTTTTTCATCCTGTATAGCAATTGTGACCCGACTGTTTTCCGGACTATATTTTATAGCATTGGATAAAAGGTTATAAAACACATCTTCGATGATGTCATTGACAAGGGCTGGATAACTTCCATGTGTTCTGGTTTCTACTTTTATACCCTTTTCATCTATCTGGTCTTTGAGGTCATCGACCACATTACTGATTATAGGAGATATGTCGATATTATTTAGTTCAAGTCTTTCAGTTAATTCCAGTCTTGACAATTTGGATGCTGATTCAATGACATTTATCAATTTTTCGTTGTGGTGTTTAATTTTTTTAAGTATTTTTATCTTGTTGCTGTCATTTTCTATATCAAGTAACACCTGAGTAAAACCGTTGACAAGCCCTGCAGGATTCAAAAGGTCATGGCGGATTATATCTGTAAATAAATCCTTATATTCAATTGATTTTTCAAGTTCCTGAGTGTACTTTTGCTGGTTATGTAACTTTTCTTCAAGCTGGGTGATATCAACAAAACTAAGTATCTGATAGTTTAAACCGTTCCTTGTAATAGACGATGACGTCATAAATACAGGTAAATTATCTCCGTCAATAGTTCTTATTTTACATTCAAGTTCATTATTTTTGTCGATTAAACAGCCAGCATTTTCAGGAAACACAATAAATTCTGAAACAGGATTGCCAACCACTGACTGTTTAGTATATCCTGTTTTATCTACAGCATATATATTTGTATCAACAACAACATGTGTTTCCTTATCAACAACAAAAATACCATTTTGTTGGGCTTCAAATATTGCTTTTAAATACGAGTAATCATTTTCAACTGAATCTGGGATGTTTACCCCTTTATTATATTCGGATAACAATATATACCCCCTTAATTGTTTAAACATCCAGCTAAAAGCTTTCTGTATTATCTATTACTAATACAGTCTATAACTACAACAAACCCCTACCATGATTTACTATATATAATTTAGTTACTGACTTTGATAAATTATAATCAGATAGTAACAATATTAAAAACTGTTGTTAATTACTAATATTACTTTTGAAACTAAGATACAAAACTTTTATATATGAATTTATTTTGAAACTGCAATTTTTTATAAAAATATAAATTACCAAAATTTAAGTGGTAGAAAAATGTTTACAGCAGGTTATTGTTGACTGATACTTCTATCCATGATTTTTAAATAGCAGTATTATATAGGTCATATAAATTAAAAGGGATAAAAATGACAGGTGAAGAAATGTACGCAGATAGAATAAACTCACTCCCCCCATACCTGTTTGCAGCGATAGATGAAGCAAAGGCAGAAGTGATGAACAAAGGTGTAGATGTTATAGACCTTGGTGTAGGAGACCCTGACCAGCCAACACCACAACACATTATAGATTCCATGTCAGAAGCCATCTACAATCCCAATTATCACAGATACCCGTCATACAACGGCATGTATGATTTTAGAAATGCTGCTGCTGATTGGTGCAAAGAGAATAGAGGGTTTGAAGTAGACCCTGATACCCAGACCCTGACAATGATAGGTCTGAAAGAAGGTATAGCCCACAGTCCACTTGCATTTATTAATCCGGGTGATACAGCACTTGTACCAAACCCTGCATATCCAGTTTACAAGATAGGAACACTTTTTGCTGGAGGGGAAGCCTACACCATGCCGTTGCTTGAAGAAAACGGATTTTTACCAGACCTTGATGCGATACCAAAGGAAGTCTGTGACAGAACCAAAATGATGTTTTTGAATTATCCGAACAACCCCACAGGTGCTGTTGCTGATCACAAGTTCTTTGAAGAAGTGGTTGATTTTGCAAGAGACAACGATATTGTTGTTGTTCATGATAATGCCTATTCAGACATCGTATTTGACGGATACGAATCCCCAAGTTTCCTGAATGTTGACGGAGCAATGGATGTTGGTGTTGAACTGTATTCACTTTCCAAGACCTATAATATGACCGGATGGCGTATTGCTTTTGCAGTAGGAAACAGCGATATTATAAAGGGAATTGGAAAAGTCAAATCCAATGTCGATTCAGGTGCTTTTGAAGCTGTCCAGAAAGCAGGTGTAACGGCACTCACCTCATCACAGCAGTGTGTTTCAGATATGAACAAAATCTACAAGGACAGACGTGATGCACTGCTTAAAGGTCTCAATAAACTCGGACTTGATGTAAAACCACAGAAAGCTACATTCTATACATGGGCTCCTGTCCCAGAAGGATACAATTCTATAGAATTCTCCAAACTCCTGCTTGAGGATGCCGGAATTGTTGCTACACCCGGTGTGGGTTTCGGAGACTATGGAGACGGCTACATCAGATTTGCACTGACACAGACCGTCGAGCGTATCAATCAGGCAGTTGCAAGGATGGAAGAACTGGAACTTTAAGACTATAACTACACCCTTTTTGGGTGTAGATTAAAATCTTTTTCTTTTATCACATTAATGAATCAGGGTCTATATATCCACTCCTAATCATGTGCTCTGCTATAACCAGTGCTACCATAGATTCGGCAACAGGAACCATTCTTGGTGGTATCGTAGGGTCGTGACGACCTTTAACAGATATTTCAGTTTCTGTCATCGTGGATAAATCAACCGTTTTCTGTATTTTTGAAATGGAAGGTGTCGGTTTCACAGATGCACGGCAGATTATCGGCATACCAGTAGATAAACCTCCAATTATTCCTCCAGCATTGTTGGTTTCTGTACTTACTTCCCCATTTTCAATAACAAATGAATCATTCATTTCACTTCCATACATCTTTGAACTTTCAAAACCTGAACCAAATTCAACTCCTTTGACCGCTCCGATACTCATAATAGCTTTTGAAAGGTCGGCATCAAGTTTGTCAAATACAGGCTCACCGATTCCTGCTGGGATTCCTTTTACTACTATCTCAACAATACCACCGATGCTGTCACCCATATCGCGTGCATGTTCCGCCTTTTCACGCATCTTTTCAGCAGCGTCAAGGTCTGCACATCTTAAAGGTGTCTTTTCTAAATTGTTCAGTATCTTATCAAACTCCAGTTTTTTTGCTTTAATACCTCCAAGTTCTAGTACATGTGCCACAATTTTGATTCCATAAGTCTCCATCAGGGCTTTTGCAATTGCTCCTGCTGCAACACGTCCTACTGTTTCCCTTGCAGAAGAACGCCCTCCTCCTCTATAATCCCGGATTCCGTATTTTTTCAGGTAGAAATAATCTGCATGACCGGGTCGCGGGAGGTTTTTGAGGTGTTCATAGGAACTGGAATTGGCATTTTTGTTCCATACAAGCATTGATATAGGTGTACCAGTACTTTTGTTGTCAAATACACCCGATAATATCTCCACCTCATCGGTTTCTTTTCGAGGGGTAGATACACTGCTCTGTCCCGGACGCCTTCTTTTTAGTTCATTTTCCACAAGTTCCTTATTGATTTCCAGCCCCGCCGGAACTCCATCAACGACTACTCCTACTGCACGACCATGAGATTCACCCCATGTTGTTATTTTGAAAAATTGCCCAAATGTATTACCTGTCATGTTTTTAAAACTACCCTGATTTTCAATTATTTAGATTCCCTTTTTGCTGGTTCAATATGAATAGTAACATCTTTTACACCCGGATATTTATTTTTAAGGTCTCTTTCCACATCATGTGCCACACTATGTGCATTATCTATACGCATATCAGGTCGCACCTTTATATGTAAATCTATATGGATTGCATCATTAGTCCCTCTGCTTCGGATTTTATGGCACTCTTTGATACCTGACACCGATTTTACCAGTGTACAAATTTCTTCCTCATCAATCTGGGCTGTATCAAGCAAAGTATCAGCATTCTGGCGTATAATTGAATAGCCTGCACGGAATATAATTACTGCTATTATAAGCGAAATTATCGGGTCAATAATAGGGTAACCAAGTTCTATCGCAACCAAACCCACAATCACAGATAATGAAAGGAAAATATCACTTTTTGTATGCATTGAATCCGCAATTAAAACCTCACTGTTTAATTCATCTCCTTGTTTGCGTTCATATCTGGTTACAAGGAAATTGATGATCATTGTCAAAATCATAATTGCAAAACTTATGGATGTTACATCAGGACTTACATCGGCTCTGAATCTTCCGATTGCGTTGCTGATTATTTCAAACCCTATCAATATTAAAAAGAAAGATATTATTATGGCACTGAGTGTTTCATATTTGCGATATCCGTAAGGATGTTGTTTATCAGGGGGTCTGGAAGCTATCTGAATACCGACAAGTCCGGTTATATTAGAGATGCCATCTATAAGTGAATGATAACCATCAGATTCCATACTTAGTGTGTTTGTAATCCTTCCATAGATGATCTTGGCAAGAGCTACAACAACATTTAGTATAAGAATTTGCAGGAGGACAATACGGACTTTTCTAAAGCGGTTATTCAATAGTATCCCCTGATTACAGATGTTTTTACACTGTTATAAAATATACGATAATATATTATATATTCTACTAATTTTCAGATTAAAATATAATATAGTTAATTTAAAAAATTATTATAACTATTTTAAAATTGGTGATTTGTATGGTAAAAAAATCGTATATATACCCGATTCTAATTCTTACAGTAATCCTTGCCACATCAGTTAGTGGTTGTCTTGAAACACCTGAAGCTACCCCTGCAGAAGCCAGTGAATCAGCACTATCAGAATATGGATGGGAGAAAACCGGTAGTGTAGATTATCAAAGTTATGAACAATCAGTAGCTGATTACAATGTATCCGTAAACACAGCAATAACGACATATCAGGATAAACTGCTATCAAACCAGATATCAGGACAGATACAGAACCTACAAATAAACCAGAATATAGATTTAGAAACCAATTTTGGTGCAGGTATTCTGGGGTCGAGATTGGTCACCATCAACCTGACTTTGCCCTCAGGAATTGAACTGCCTGATACTGTTATATCCACAATAGTTGATACCCAAATAGAAAAACTGGCAAAACAGGCAAATATCGAAAATTTTGACAAAAAAGGAAGTGAAGAAATAAACATAAGTGATGGGTCAACTGCAAATGCAGACTATTATGTTGGCTCTATACCTGCAAACGGGTTTTCAATTGATGTAAGAGGAGTTATTGCTTCCTGGTCAACTTCTGATTCCACAATTATAACTGTTGGAGCTGTTCCCGACGGAGATATTGAATTAAACATTAAAGGAGAAAATGTTAAACTAATAACAATCAACGGTGAAAAAGAAATGGAAGAAGTTAAAGCACTGATTAAATCTATAAATTAAAAGAACATAAATAGATTCGTTATTACTTAAAAATATATGAGAACTATATATGGTAAAAATAGCAATCACCGGCAAAGGAGGGGTTGGGAAAACAACCCTTGCAGGCACTCTTGCACGATTACTGGCACAGGACGATTATCAAGTTCTTGCTATCGATGCTGATTCTGATATGAACCTTGCATCCGCTATTGGAATAGAGAAACCACCTGCACCGCTTACCGAATATAAGGATTTAATAAGAGAACGTGCAGGTGAGACAGGTGGAGCCTTCAAATTAAATCCAAAAGTCGATGATGTGGTTGAAAAATATGGAGTTGTCGGACCCGATGGAGTAAACATGCTTGTCATGGGCACAATTGAGCAGGGTGGTAGTGGATGTATGTGTCCAGCATCTGCCTTTTTACGTGCATTTTTAAGGCATGTTGTTTTAAAGGAAAAAAGTGCTGTAATAATGGACATGGAAGCCGGTATAGAGCATCTGGGCAGAGGCACAACCAGAGGTATAGACCTAATGGTCATTGTTGTAGAACCGGGTATGCGTTCTGTTGAAACCGCTTCACGTATAAAGGAACTGGCAGATGAACTGGAGATCAAACACCTTGCTGCAGTTGTTAATAAAAGCTCTTCAGCCGATGTAAAGCCACATCTTGAAAAACTTGGAATATCGGTTTTGGGAGAAATTCCCTATGACCCAGATATAGTACGTGCAGATTTTGAAAACACCACAATTCTGGATATAGGTTCCAGTTCAGTGGATTCAATCAGAGATATCAAAAATCGGATGATAGACATGGTTCAAAATATAGAAAATGAATGATTAATCACTATCATCAAAAGATTTATTTTTTGTTTTTAAGGATAATGGACCTTTTATTCTTGCATGTTCGTTGCCAAGACTTCTTCGATAATCAGAGCGTATCTGCTGTTTGAATTGCTGGATCATTAACTCATCAAGTTCATCTTCTGTTAAATCCTGAGCTTTTTTATGTTTTATTTTATCGTTTCTTTCCATGTTAGATTACGCTGATAAACGGGTTGTGGTCTATAAACTCTACATCCAGTTTAAGCATTTCTTCAAGGCGTTCACACAGTTTTTCCATGGCTGGGTTTTCAGTGGCATAATGTGTTGCATCAATCAGAGAGATATCCCCCCTGTTGCGTATTACATCATGTTTCAGTTCACTTGAAACAAAAGCATCAACTCCGTTTTCATGGGCTATATCCAGATACTGAGATTTGAAACCACTACCTCCAAACACCATGACTTTTTCCACTGTTTTGTTATCTCCCACATATTGGACATGGGTATCAAGACATCTGGACACATGCCCTGCAAATGTACCAGTTGAACAGGGAGATATGTATCCGATTCTTCCAATTTCCAGTTCCTCTATATTTGTCAATCCCAAGCGGTCTGCAAGGATATCATTTACACCTCCCGGTACTTTATCATAATTGGTATGCATACTGTAAAGAGATATTTCATTATCAAGAGCTACTTTCAATTTATCTGAAAAAGGTTTTGCAATCTTTGTTACAGGCTCAAATATAAGGGTGTGATGGGTTATAAGTAAATCCGCACCGATATCAGCCGCACGTTTTAATACATAGTCGGTTGGATCCAGTGATACCGCTATTTTATCTATATCATTATCCAGATTAATTATATCTCCTATTCTTCCTGCATCAAATTCTTCTGCATATTCAGGCGGTGCAACTGTTTCAAGTACTGGAATAATATCTGAAAATTTCATATACTATACACATTGATATAAAAATATCAAATTATCGGATTTTTACTTAGTAAATCACCAGCATATTTTTACACCGTTTCTTTTAGTTTTTATAACCGCCAAATCATCCTTTAAAGTCAAATAGCCGCAGTTCCGGCAGCTATAGACGTTTTTCAACCCAAGAATCCGGTGTTCAAGCTGCTGTTTACAAAAATAGCACAATATAATGCTGTCATTTACAGATTCGATAATTACCCACTCCAACTATTACTGGACTATAACATTACATATCCAACACTACAATTAAAAAATTTAATATCAAAATGCTGACTTAATGTCCCACGTTCAAATAGTTGGGCTGACAGCTGTCCCAGTCCTGAAGTAGTGATTTGCTGCTTTCCAGATTGTAGACATTTGATTTTGGCATATTATTATTTTCCTGATTATCTGATTCACACCATTTGAGATACTCACATTTACCTAATTGGTTGTAAATTATACATTCCCTGCAATATCGTTGCTTATTATATCTGGAATATCCCAGTTTTTCTATTTTACACATATACATACCCCTTATAATCTGGATAAACGTGGATCTACTGAAGTCAATCCTCCACAATTTCGGCAACAATAGGAACCAACCACTTGTTTTTTAAGTTGAATTTTACATATTATACAAATTTGTTCAATCTGATTATACATTAAAATCCCTTAAAACTGGTTATTTAGCCTGCAGTCCACCGACCATAAACTGATATAGTTCAAGTTCTTCTGAATTTATAATTTCAGTGAAACCACTGTTGTTAATGATTGTTTTTCTGGATTTATTACCTGTATATTTACAGGTTGCTTTGTTTTGTTTAATATCCATATTTTTTATCTCCTTTTCTTGAATGACAACCACTCCCCAACCCACTATATTTTCATCTCTTTTATATCTATTAATTCTCAGAACGATATATATAGATTATGAATTTAGAATATATTCATCTATATAAAATATATAGCCTAAAAAAGTTAATTTTAAAAACTAATTTGTCATATTTTATATGGGGAGTTAAATAGATGCGGATACCAAAACACATAGGAGTTATCCCTGATGGGAACAGGAGATGGGCTCTAAAAAGAGGCTTATCTAAAGAAAAAGGATATGATTATGGAGTCGATCCAGGCATCGAATTAATACGCCTCTGCAAAAAAATGGGTGTAGAAGAATTAACCTTCTATGGATTTACAATGGACAATACCAAAAGAACATCTGAACAAACTAAAGCTTTCACCAATGCATGTATACAAGCAGCAAACGGTGCTATCAATGAAGGGTCACAGTTTCTGGTAGTTGGAGATACTGAATCCCCCATGTTCCCTGAAAAATTGATACCATACACCAGCAGAAAAACTTTTGGAGACGGAAATATAAAAGTCAACCTGTTGGTAAATTACGGATGGCAGTGGGATTTAAAAGGACTAAAAAATCTGGATAACAAAAATAAATCTACAAATAATAAAAAAAATATAATGTATTTGATTAACTCAAAAGAAATATCCAGAATTGATCTTATTATTCGATGGGGCGGTAGAAGGCGTTTGAGTGGATTTTTACCTGTGCAATCGGTATATTCGGATTTTTATGTTGTAGACAATTACTGGCCAGATTTTAAACCCAAACATCTTAACGATGCTATTGATTGGTATGATAAACAGGATATTACACTTGGCGGCTGACTACTCTCCCACGACTAAAGTCATGAAGTTCTTTTGAGAGCCTCAACCTTTAATGAGGTTGAGCATTTTCTGGTTCATGGACGGTACTTGCGAACTGATGCTGGGACCAGTCGTAGAGGTACCATCTCCACAGCCATTAATTCCCGCGAGCCTCACGGTATGCTATTTTGAGTTATAATACGATGATTTCGTCAGGATGTTGACCGCAGCATTGAAGTCTCTATCGATTTCTAATCCACAAATACTGCAGTAGAACGTTCTGTCTTCCAATCTTAGTTTCTTTTTCTTTTTAGTACCACAATGAGAACAGACCTGAGAAGTGTAGTTGGGATTCACCTTATCTACAATCTTGCCTCTCTCAGCAGCTTTATAGGTTACGTGCTGAACCAGTTTATTCCAGCCTACATCAGATATTGATTTAGCCAATTTGTTATTTTTTACAAGGTTTCTTATTTTCAGGTTTTCAAATACAATCAGGTCGTATTTATCCACCAACAATTTGCTCAGGCAATGCGAGAAATGGTTTCTTGCAGCAGCAACCTTTCTGTGAATTCTGTTCACTTTCTGTTTCTGCTTTTTATAGTTGTTTGATTTGAATTCCATTCTCGACAATTTCCGTTGTTCTTTAGCAAGCCTTTTATCGGCTTTCTTGAGGATTTTAGGTGGTTCGACAAAATCACCGTCTGGTTGTTATGAAAGATTTAAGTCCAAGGTCGATACCAACAGCGTTTGTAGGTGTAGAAGGTGTAGGATTTTCCGGTAGTTCAACAGTTAGATAGGCAAACCACTTTTTACCCTCTTTCTTGAGAGTACATGTCTTCAGTTCGCCTTCTGGGAATTTATCGATATCAATCTTGATGGGTTTCGATTTATGTGTTATCTTGGATAGATATAACTTATCTTCTTTGAGCCACCATCCATTACCATGCTGTTTGTATCTGAAACTACTGAAATCTTCTCTGCTCTTGAAATTGGGATGGGCTTTAGGGAGGATTCCATCGTATTTGATGAATCCTGAAGAATTGTTTCCACATGGGACATCTTTTCTCTTGACGAACATCCCTTTTTTAGGTTTGGTTTTTTCAGTCTACCTTTTTTTAAATCATTAAAAAACTTGTCATAAGCAAAACACAATCGCTGGAATACATCCAGTCTTACCGATGAATGTATCGGATAATCCAGATTTTTCAGGTGTTTTTCCAGGTCTGACCTTTTTACAGATAGACCGGATCTTTCGTATAAATCGACCTGAAGTGACAGAAGATGGTTCCAGATTGACCTGCAAGATTCCAGAGTCTCATCCAGTTTCCTCTCCTGTTCAGGAGTTGGACGTATCTTGAATCTTAGATTCCTACAGTTCTGACCTTCTTTACGAACCATCGCCTCCACCCTTTAACTTGGTACTGATTATACGTTTTTAAACTATATAATTTTTACCTGATGTTAGCGATTATCCCATAAAATCTATAGTTGATCAGACATCAGCGGGGAATGATTCATCTCTATTTAAACGGAATTTACTCATAGACTTTCTCTACCCCTGCGCCCCATTTCTCGTAAACTATTTTTTAATATAATTTATATATAAGGCCTATAAAAAATAAAATATATAATGAGTGATAAATAATTAAAACATATTTAAGAGATTATAATATAAAATTTAAAATTTTAATTGGTTAAAAGAAAATATACGAGATGTCAGTATGGCAAAAAAAACGATATTTATACTTCTAATTCTTATATTTGGTTTCTGTTCATCAGTCACCGCATACAACCTTGGTGATGTTGAATGGGTGAATGAAAAAACAAACACAATCCATTGGGGAGATTCAACAAACTACAATGATTATGTGATAACAGTAAAGGATTTTGATTATAAAGAAAGCGGAAAAAAATACGTATCCATCGAAATTACAAAAAATGGTGAAAGAAAAAAACTGGGAGCACTTACAGTTGGAGAGTCTCTAAGCTATCGCGATAAAAGTGGAGGAGATGATGTCCGGGTCTATATAAAAGAAATAAAAACTAATGTCGATGACTGGACAGGTAATATGGAAGACCCTACAGCAAAAATCCAGATACAAAAAAGAGGTCTCCCAGATTTGAAAATACATATTAATACAGAAAAAGATACCTATGACCCCAAAAAGTCCTCCAATCCTTCTAAAATAGTTGCTGACCTAAAAGTTGAAAATAAAGGTGATGCCGAAATTAACGATGTGAACTTGAACATTGATACCGGCGGGCTTGAACTTGTAGAAGGGGAACTTAACCATGAAATCGAATCAATTAAAAAAGGTAAAACATCACAAACTTTTACTGTAAAACTGGATGTTCCCCTTCTGTGGGATAAAAAATCCTTTGACATTTCTGCTGATGCCAGTGGTTATGATATAAACAACGACAATTTCGATGATACCGAATCAAAATCAATCACCATCAAGAAAAAATGGAATTTGATTGTTACAAAAACAGTAACTGAAGAAATTTACATGACAGACACCGCTTATGTGCTTGTAAATGTAAGAAATGGCGGTCTCTGTGAACTGAATAATATAAACGTAAACAACCCTGTTACCGATAAACTGGAACTTGAAAACAACATCACCAGTAACAAAACAATTTCACTTGAACCAGATGAAACTACCAAAAAATTGTATAGTTACTCATTGCAACCTTTAGAGCCCGGTAAATATAGACTACCCGATGCATCTGCAAGTTTCAAAGCACCCAATTCGAAAAAATATGATACTACATCAGACAAACCCCAGATTAAAATTAATGGTCCTTACCTCGTGTTCAATAAAAAAGTAAATTCCACAAGTATAGTTCCCGGTGGACATGCAAAAATCACCATCGAGATAAAAAACACTGGTAACAAAAATACCCATGTAAACGTTTCTGACACAGATTTACCATCAAATGTTGAATTTGTTGAAGGATCAAAACATTTTAAAGACGTGGTTAAGTCCGGTAATTCTAAGAGTTTTAGTTATACTGTTAAATTTAATAATGAAGGTAATGTGAAATTGCCTGCTGCAACATTGACATTTATAGATATGGAAGGATACAGCGGAAAGAAAACTTCCAACCGTCCAGAAATTTGGGTAAATACATCAGCAAATACTGAAAAACAGACAGATAATCCAGACAATTCTGATGGTAGTACCTCTGGCACAACCAACCAGAACAAAGATGGGTCAAAACCGGTTAAACAACCTGGATTCACAGGTTTGCTGGCTATTGCAGTTTTTACATGTGTTTATTATATTTACAGAAAACAAAGTAAATAAAAACGAAGGATGATTGTATGAATTATTATAGGTTGCAACCGATAATATTGTTATTAATAGCATCAATAGCCTTTATAGGTGTAGCTTGTGCAGATGATGGAAACACGACAAATGAAACTAATGTGAGTGAATGGACTCATAAAGGCAATTATACACTCTATTGGGGAGACACCATAAAAGTTAGTGGATATGATATCGAAGTTGAAGATTTTTCCAAAGCTTCTGAATTCAGCGATATAAAACATGTAGTCGTATCAGTCAAAAACAGCACTACTTCCTGGAGGTCTATACTTTCTGTAAACAATACAACTATCCAGCCCAATGTGGATTATAACAATAATACCGCTTCTGAAGTTTTCAATGGGTCGCTGAAAATAAATTCTTTTGAAATTGTGAACAACGAAAGCGTTTCAACTCCTTATACAAATATAGGAGTATATAAAGCAAAAGACCCAGAGGAATTAAAAACTTTCAGAAAGATAAACAAAACATGGATTAACACCACACTTGAAGTTAAAAAATGGGGAGGACAGGATGTATATATCAATGAACGTGCACGTATAACGTTACAGATTGAAAATTTAAAAGATATTGATTTTGAAAATATAAAAATAAACGAAAGTTTGCCAGAGCATTTTGTTGTAGACCCTGATAAAGATGTAAATATTTCCATGGATCTGGACGGGAAAAGCACTAAACAATTCAGCTACCATATCAAATCTCTTAAAGCCGGTGAATTCAAACTACCGCCTACCCATATAGCCCTTACTCATCTGGGCATAACCTACCATAAAAACATAACAGAATACGAACCGATACATAACAATACTACTAAACCTTCATGGATAACTGTTCATGGTCCAAAACTTAACATTACAAAAACAATCGATGCCCCCAAAGATTTAAAAGTTGATGATGTAGTAAATATAACAGTAGATGTTCAGAACACAGGCGACCGTTCAGCAACGGTTAATATTGAAGACCGATTACCAGCAAAAGCAGAACTTATTGAGGGTAATATTAAAGACAGCCTGATTTTACATCCTTCACAGAAACGCATTTTAGATTATTCAATAAAGATGAAAGATAAGGGTAATGTGATAGTCCCTGCAGCAAGTGCAGAATTTGTAGACCAAAAAAGATACAGTGACACAGTACGGACTGAAAGGTTTATGTTAAATGTTGGAGATGTGCCTGTACAAGAATCAGATGAACTCAAAAATATCGGTGGAAAAACTGAGAATAATACTAAAAATACATCTAACAGCAATATAAAGGAACAGAACCAGACTGAAAAAGGAATATTTGAAAAGGTAAAATCACTTCCAAACAGTGCATATGATCAAATGAAATCAATGGTTGACAGAATAAACGGAATTATAAGTTCTTTTATATCAGACATACAGGATTTTTAAACCATCATGAAAAAAGGGAAAAAAGATAATTTTGAAAATATTAATCTGGAAATTGTTTTTGCAGGCAGATCAAATGTAGGTAAATCTTCATTCATCCGTGAGCTTACCGGTAAAAAGGTTAAAGTAGGCAAACGTCCGGGTGTTACATTAAAACCGTACAACATCTGCTATTCTGATATGCTGGTTACCGATATGCCCGGATTTGGATTTATGAGCGGGGTCAAAGACCGGAAGAAAGATATTGTCCACGACAAAATTGTCCGCTATTTTGAAAATAATGCCAAAAGGATTAAAGTTGCTGTGCTTATCATAGATGGTCCAGCATTTATAGATATAGCTGATAGATGGAACGCAAGAGACGAGATACCTATTGACATTGAAATGTTTGAATTTTTAAATGAACTGAATATCGACACCATTGTTGCTGTAAACAAAATTGATAAAATAAAATCCAAAGACTATGAACAGATAATGAATGGAATTGTCGAAAGGCTCGGTATGAGTCCTCCATGGAAACAATGGATAGATATTATCGCTCCTGTTAGTGTGAAAAAGGGTGATATACAATCAGCAAGGGAACTTATTAAAAACCGTTTGCATGAGGCAAAACGCGATGACCTTCTAAAATACATATAATTTAATTATATTTCAACGTACATGGAAGTCCGCACCCATATTATCGGCAATACGCTTACATTTTTCAATATCGATTTCTGTAAAACCCACTACTGTCATTCTGGTACGCATACCCAAATTTACGGCTTTTTTTGTAAAATCAAGCATTGACTGATAAGCATTTTTATATCTGGGCTGGCAAAGTCTATTGTATATATCCTCGGATTCGGCATTAAGGCTTACTGAAATCGCATCAAGACCTGCATCTTTCAATTCTTTAACCACATCCCTGTTAGGATATAGCAATTGTGCATGTCCATTTGTATCCAATCTTACATAGGCACCATGACCTTTAAGCCACCGGATTAGAGATAGCATATCATCCAGACGGACAGTAGGTTCTCCAAAACCTGTGAAAACTATTTCTCGATATTTTAAGAAGTTATTTTTTTCAAGTGCCTGCTTAATTTCCTCAACTGATGGCTCATATAAAAGACGCAGGTTGTATCCGTAAACTCCATCCGAAAGGTCTCGTACACAGAACACACACCTTGCAGTACATCGGTTTGTGATATTCAAATACAGGTTTCCGTGTGCTGTATAACAGATTGTCCCCGGTTTAGAGGTATTACTGTAAGAATTGGCTGACATATTAGCACTGCCAATTTCCGCTTTCAACTATTTCATACTTGTTATCAAAAGCGTCTGGTATCTGTACAAGGAAATACATATACGCAATTATATTATTATCAAGCCGGACTTCGTCCCTACAGAACCACACACCTTCAAACTCATCTATCGATACAAGTGTATTGAAATCCACATCATAAACCTCTCCATAAATCTTTGAAGTGTTACCCTCCACCACTCCCGGAAAAATACCAAAGTCAAGCATTGTGTATTTGTCAATTGTAGAAGCAGAAGATATAAAATCAGCATCATTTAAAAGATTAGAATTCACACATCCAGATTTTAATGTTCCATAAACAAATACATACATAATTACGTAAACCCCAGATTCATTTTTAAAAGTGTTTTTTTTACAACATCAGGTAACTGACCACACTGGATGGCTTTCATATGTTCCGGTGATGTATACCTAATAGCTCTTGACATCATATAATCAGAACGCATAAGTCTGTCCATGAGTTTTCTTATGTACACTGCAGTCCTTATTTCCATGCCCATCTGAGCCTTCCAGCGTTTTTCATATTCATCAAGCTCACATTTACCATCTATGGATTCAGAAGCAGTTTCACCTGCAACTTTTCCAGCAACCATCGCAGTAGGAATTCCACCACCGTTGGTTGCTATTATATGTCCTGCTGCATCTCCTGCGATAAGAGTATTGTCAGACACCGTGTATTTAGGAGCTCCACCCACTGGAACTATACCTGAAACTACTGAAACCACTGAACCCTTCTTTAATTTTTCACTTGCTATCGGATGCTCATACATAAATTTGTTAAGATAATCCCTTGCACACATGCCTTTTTCAAATAAAGTTTCTCTAATACCAACTCCTATATTTGCTGTATCACCACCCTGGGATATTATCCATGCGTATCCACCGGGTACATAATCCTTACCAAAATACATCTCAACAGCATCCCTGTCCACATCAACACCGCTTAGTTCGTATTCAAAAGCGGTACCTACTGACATCGGGTCGTATTCACGAGACAAACCTTTGCTCTTTGCAACGGTTGAATTTGGACCATCTGCACCAATGATTACATCTGCATCAGTTGTAAAACTGCCAAAAACACCCTCAAGTTCTAGTGTTGATCCATTAATTTCTGTTACTGTTGTTCCCGGCATAACCTGTACATCGGATTTTGCAGCTTCTTTTGCAAGATATTTATCAAAACGCCGTCTATCTATTGCATCTGCTGTAACATCAAATTGTTTTGAACAGCCATCAGGTGCTATAAAACGCTGGCAACTTGTTGTAGTATGGATACATTCCGAAGGATACTCTTCAAGAGTGTAGGGTAATTCAGCATTTGGAACCAGTTCTCTCAATGTTTCATAATGAGGTAAAAATCCACCACATTGTAAAGGTGTGCCTATATCTTTTTTCCTGTCTATTAAAAGAACTGATTTGCCATTTCTGGCTGCATAATTGGCTGCTGTTGACCCTGCTGGTCCGGCACCCACAACAACTATGTCATATGATTTTTCAGGTATCATGGAACTCGAAATTTTATTGTTAATCTATCTTATAAATGTCTACTTGTATTTTAATGGTTTTATAAAAAACAGAGTTTCCGAAATTATAAATCCGGTTAATATAAACACCGAATTAGGGATTAAGTAACGCGGGGGTTATAGTATAGATTTAACAAATAAAGACAAATTACGGATAGCAAATCTTTGTCTTTCGCAGTTTCTTCCGGATGACAGTACAAATACTGATTTACAGATTACAAACTTGCTTGAATATGAATTTACAGACAGTAAACGGGTTGAATTCAGAGAACAAACGATAAAAAGGAATAAAAACACCAGATTAAACAGAAAAACACACTCTGAAAAACATCATGTTACAATGAATATGGTTGCTGAAAAAGATGGAAACATGCTTAAAGTCATATGTGATTTTCTTGTTGTTGAAGGAAAGCGCACAGTAGAAGTGATAATAAGCGGATACTACAGAACGGATTTGGTGAAAAACAAATTCCAGTTACGCAATATTAATTTTTATCCAATCTGGAAAAACTAAAACACTTCCAATAAACTATTTTTCCTGAAAAACCAATAGTTTCTGGCATTTTAATTCTACAATTTAATTTATAGTAAAACTAATATTATTAAAATTGCATTAAGACCGTAGGTTATTGAATGATAATAAAATGAGGTATAAAATATGTTTACAATAAAAAACCATCTGGAAATAGAAAACAGTCGACTTACCATAGGTGGTGTTGACACTTCAAACCTTGTTAATGAATACGGCTCACCGATTTATGTTACAAACGAACAGAGAATAAGAGATAATTTCAGAAGATACAAAAAAGCTTTCCCTGATGCAGACCTATTTTATGCAGCCAAAGCCAATGGCAATCTTACCATCCTCAAAATACTGGCTGAAGAAGGTGCAGGTGCAGATGTTTTTTCTGATGGCGAACTTTATACAGCCCTGCTTGCCGGAATTCCTCGTGATAAAATACTTTTTAATGGTAACTCCAAATCAGACAGAGAATTATTGATGGCAGTCCAGACCGGTGTACGGGTGTCTGTTGATTCCTTTGATGAATTGAACACACTTTCATCAATTGCAAAGAATGAGGGCAAAGTTGTTGACATTGCATTTAGGGTTAACCCTGATGTTTCCCCAAAAACCCACCCTAAGATATCTACAGGTCTTAAAACATCCAAATTTGGAATACCTCATGATGAGGTTGTAAGTGCATACAAACAGGCTCTTGATAAACCCGGTGTAAATCCAGTAGGAATCCATTGTCACATCGGCTCCCAGATACTTGAAGTGGAACCTTTTGTCGAAACTGTAAACAAAATGATGGACCTTGTAGAGCAGATATCAAGGCTGGGTGTAGAGTTTGAATTTGTGGATATTGGCTCGGGTCTTGGAATACCCTATGAGAAAAACATAGAAGTACCTACACCAAATGACCTTGCAGATTCTATAGTCCCTATTTTCAATGAAAGGTGCAAAGCAGAAGGAATAAACCCAAAACTTGTTCTTGAGCCCGGACGTTATCTGGTTGGAGACTCTGCTATACTGCTCACCAGTGTAAATACTATGAAAAATGCTGCGAAAAAATTTGTTGGTATTGATGCCGGATTTAACACCATGATAAGACCCGTGATGTATGATGCATACCACCACGCAGTAGTAGCCAACAAGGCAGATAAAAACGCAGAAGATACATATACTATAGTTGGACCTATATGTGAAACTGGAGACATCATGGCAACTGACCGTGAATTACCAGAAATAGAGAAAGGAGATGTGATTGCATTTCTGGATGTAGGTGGCTACGGATTTTCAATGAGTTCTCAGTATAATGGCAGACCAAGATGTGCAGAGCTACTTGTTAACAAGGGTGATGTTGATATTATAAGAAAAGCCGAAACCTACGCAGACCTGCTTGCCAATCAGGAAGTTCCACCAAGATTCTTGTAAATCTTTAGCGGGAATTATTCCAAAAAGTTATTAAATGCATATGTATATTGCAGAGAAGATAGATTTTATAAATATAATAATAACCAATATTAACCGAGTTGATTAATTTGACAATACAGGAAGGAGACTTCATAAAACTATCATATAACGGAAAACTTGAAGACGGCATCGTGTTTGACACCACTGATGAAAACGTTGCAAAAGAAAACGGTATATACAATGAACAGGGAATGTACGGCGGAGACGTTGTTGTAGCCGGTGCAGGTCACACAATAAAAGGACTGGATGAAGAATTGATTGGAAAAGAAGAAGGTGACTCCGGCACAATAGAAATTCCGCCCGAAAAAGCATTTGGAGAACATGATCCCAAACTTGTAGAATCCCATTCGATAACAAAATTCCAAGACCGTAAAGCATATCCAGGGATGGAAGTACAGATTGATAACAGAAAAGGTGTTGTTTCAAGGGTTATCGGTCGTAGGGTTCGTGTCGATTTCAACCATCCTCTGGCTGGAAAAACTGTCACCTATGATTATTCCATAGATAAAAAGATAGAAGACGATGATGAAAAACTGCAGGGTCTTCTTGCACTCTACACAGGAATGCCAGAAATGGATGCAAAAATAGAAAACAATACTGCTATAATCAATATCCCCAACGAGCTTACTTTCAACCAGAGATGGTTAATGGTCAAAGGCAGAATTGCGAGCGAACTGATGCAACATCTTGGCATCGAAGAAGTTCAGTACGTGGAAAAATATCCTCCTGAATCCAGCAAAACCGAAGAATCCGAATCTGAAGAAACAATGGAAGAAACTGAATCCAGCGGAGAATAAATTCTCTGCTGATTTATTTTATTAGTTTCTCTTACAATACCAGTTTTAATCAAAACCCTTTTATGATATAAACTGTCATTTACATCCGCAAATAAGCCGAGGTGGCAGAGTGGACGAAAGCGCCGGTCTTGAGAATCGGTGGTGCTGACGCACCTCGGGAGTTCGAATCTCCCCCTCGGCGCCATTATTATTCTTTTTCTGCTTACATCAAAAAATAATAGCAATCATTATTACTTGGTTCTGTAGAAACCCTATTGAAATCGGCACTAATAGCTAAAGTTCAAGAACAATAACCAATATCCAAAACACACATCTGAAAATATTATCAAAGACATTTGGATATAAAGCATTTCTACAAAGCCTATTACTTATCCTTTAAAAAAAAATCGGCAATTATATATTCTCCTCTACCTAATTCCAATGAAAACAAATTGGAAAAGGTGATAATGTGATAAGCGTTAACGAGAAAGGACTGTATATAATCGATGAAATGCTTGACTGGGAAGAAGAGTTAAAAATAGAATCCAAAGAACTTGAAAATGGTGCTACTATCATTGACTGTGGTGTCAATGTAGAGGGCGGATACGATGCAGGCATGTATTTATCAAGGCTCTGCGTTGCTGACCTTGCAGAATTGACATACACAAAATTCGACCTTGATGGTGTCACTGTACCTGCGATACAGGTAGCCACTGACCAGCCAAATATTGCATGTATGGCATCCCAATACGCAGGATGGATGATTTCTGTCGGCGATTATTTCGGTATGGGTTCAGGTCCTGCAAGAGCACTCGGACTCAAACCAAAGAGCCTCTATGAAGAAATCGGATACAAAGACGATATTGAAGTAGCTGTTCTTGTACTGGAATCAAGCACACTACCTGATGAAGAGGTAGTTGAATATATAGCAAAACACTGCGGTGTTGAAACCGATAATGTCTACATTGCTGTAGCACCAACCTCATCTATAGCAGGTTCTGTCCAGGTATCTGCACGTGTGGTCGAAACAGGTATCCACAAACTTGAATCCGTAGGATTCGACATAAACAAAATAAAAAGCGGTTTCGGTGTTGCACCCATTGCTCCTGTGGTTGGTGGAGACACAAAATGCATGGGGTCAACAAACGACTGCGTTATTTACTGCGGAGAAACATATTATACCGTTAAATACGGCAGTGACAATGTAGAAGAATTTGAGGATTTTGTAAAGAAAACACCATCTGCAAACTCCAGAGATTATGGTAAACCGTTCTACGATACATTCAAGGAAGCAAACTTTGACTTTTACAAGATAGATGCAAATATGTTTGCTCCTGCTAAAATCACTGTCAATGACCTGACCAACAAGAAGACTGTGACAAGTGGACGAATAAATCCAGGTATACTTCTGGATTCCTTTGGCGTCAAAAATCTCTAACTGTTAGTTGAAAATAGCTAACAGGTTGTCTGTAATCTTTATCCAGATTGTACAACCTCCTTACTGGTTGTACATTTTTTATTAAGGGGGATTATATGGAAGTTTTAAAAACCAGCGAAGGTATAGGTGGCCAACTTACAGGGTTCAGGGAATTAGTTAAAAATTCGAACAGTATCACATTTATCGGTTCACCGGGTTTCTGCACACCTTTTGCAGAACTGTTTGCATTCGTTATCAGGGAATCGGGAAAAGAAATGGCGTTTATACCCAGTTTAAAATATGAAAATGCAAAATCCTTAATATCTACTGAGGACGGTATACAACTTGGTGATAAAACAGACCCAAGTGCGGATACTGTAGTATTACTGGGCGGGCTTGCAATGCCGAAAATGGGTATTGACCCCGCAGATATTAATGAAATAATAACAAAACTACAGCAAAATTCTGAAAACAAAATGATAATTGGTATATGTTTCCAATCGATTTTCCAGGAACAAGAATGGGATAGTTATATAGATTTTGATTACATCATTGATTCAGACCTGACAAACAGCACAATAAAATTATAACAGCAAATCAGTTATAACAACAAAACCATTGTATTTTATACAATAAATCTACTTATCAGTGATACATATGGAAAAAAACACAAAAGATGAAATACGAGAAGTGAAAGGGTTTCTCCCAAAAGCGATTAAATTCGCAGATGAAATAAACGAAGATTTTGCAGAAGGTATAGCAGAATTCTATCAGGCAATCTGGGATGAAAGGGAAAACGGATTGTCCATGAAAGAAAAGCATATACTTGTATTTACAGTTGCCTGTGCCTCCAACAACGTGGAAAGTGCATCAAAAATACTTGAAAGGCTCAAAAAATTCGGGGCAACCCGTACCGAAATCTACGATGCTATGATGATGGCTGCTTGGACTGGCGGAATACAGAATTTTACAAACGTAAGCAGTGAATTAGTTGATAAAATCAACAAACTGGGTTTTGAATAAAACCAGTACCATTTTTTTTATTTGGGTTTGTATACATACGCATCGACTACTACATGATAAACCCCGGGTGAATATTTTTTAATCGTGTGATGTCCACAGATTTGTGCTGTTTTTCCAAATTCAGAGGCAACATTTTTTATCCTTGAAACTGGTCTTTCATAAAGACGGTTTTCAGGGACTGTTTCATGATAATGAAGCATACCACCAGACTCTTTGAGCGCTTTTATTCCGTATTTCAAATAATAGTGTGTTGTTCTGACATAACCCATCAAAACTCGGTCTGCTGTATTCTCTGGTGTATATAGACTGCAATCACCACAAACAGGAATTACCGTATCATCGACACGGTTTAGATTTATGTTTTCCTGTAAATACTTAAAGGATATCGGATTTATCTCAATAGAAATGAGTTTTGTGCGTTTAGAATGCACTGCCATAGGTATGGAAAAATACCCAATACCTGAAAACATGTCCACAACCAGTTCATCTTCTCCAAGTTTGCTCATCCGCTGGCGCTCATCCAGATTCCCTTTTGAATACATTATGTCTGCTACATCCAGTTTGAAGTAACACTGGTTTTCTTTGTGTATGGTTTCAGTTTCATTTCCAATAATAAGTTTTCTTTTGGGTCTTCTAAACTGTCCCTCTATACCAAAATCTTCTACTACCGACCTACACTTAGGATACATTTCAAGAAGTGTATAGGCAATTGTTTTTTTTCTGTGTTCAAGTTCTTCAGGTATTCTCACAATAATTACATCACCCAGAACCTGCCACCCTGTTGGAAGATATTGAAGTTCAGCTTTTGGGATATATCCGCTGAGCTTTTCTTTTAGTGAACTGGTTACTGGTTTATAATACTCCGGTTCATCCTGTTCAATAATTTTATAACCGTCCACATCATCATTAACCGGAATTTCGAGGTATTTGTCAGGATATTTTTTGCTTCTTTTGATTTTCCTAGTTCTGTCAAGTAAATTTTTTTCAGAAAGGTAACAACGGACAGTTTCGACTTTTTCTTTTGGTATAAGGATTGCTTTGTTCATAAATACCTCATTCGAACAATTGCGAACTTTTATATAGAGTGTAAATTATTTATTATTACGATGATTTATGGGAATCGTACAACTCTTTTTTCAAACGGAAACGGATTTGTTGCATTAAATACCCCGGTAAAAATTAAAGTTTTGGAATTACTCGAATCAGGTCCAAAATCTTTTGATGAAATCGTTAGGTATACAAATAAAGCAAAATCTACGATATCTGTACATCTCAACGACCTGAGGCAGTACAATCTTATAAAAGAAACATCCGATGATAATGATAAACGCAAAAAAGCCTATCATCTAAACTGCCAACTTATTGCATATTCTTAGCAACCACTGGCCAAACACTATCATAATGTCTTACAGGTTTTTGGGTCTGCATTACCTGATGACCGCCGGTTTTTAAAACACGTATTTCAGGCTTTAAGGTTTGGATTTGAGTCGCATGGTATCGATTATGAACCTGTCATTAAAAACATTGGTAAAGACATAGGAACAAATCTGTCCGATAATTTTGAATCGAACAGTTTAAAAGATTTGCTTGATGAAATTGCGGTATTCTGGAGTAAAAACGGACTGGGTGAAATCAATATAAACAATATTAACCCGCTTGAGATTGTTATTAATAACTGTTTTGAATGTTGTTCTGTGCCACCTGTTGATAAAAAACTATGTTCTTTCAGTGCGGGTCTATTGGAAGGTATAATTACCGGCAATACAGGAATAGGGGGCACTATAAAAGAAACTGAATGTCAGGGCAGTGGTCATAATCACTGCATGTACAAAATGATAAAGTGAATTACTCCTCCCTTTTGGGAGGAGCTTCCTGTTTCATAGTTTGTTCTAACGAACACAACTCCACAGGCTCTACCCCTCATCCCGAAGGTGAAATTAGATTCTGTCTATCCAGTGCGAATTTTTTAATATTAACTGATGCGTTGATGTCTCTATCATGTTCCGTTTTGCAGTCAGGACATTCCCATTCCCTGTCTTTAAGTTCCAAATCCTAATGATAATATCCACATACATGACAGATTTTGCTTGATGGATCGAATCGTCCTATCTTGATGATATTTTTACCATACCATTCTGCTTTATATTCCAATTTCTGTACAAAACTACTCCATGAAGAATCGGTTATATGTTGTGCAAGATTATGATTTTTCAGCAGTCCTTTTACATTCAAACATTCCAGTGCTACAGCTTGGTTCTCGCTTATCAACCTGGAACTTAACTTATGCTGGAAATCTTCTCTCTGACTGCTTATTTTTTCATGGTACTTGGCTATCTGATGTTTCAGTTTCCTGTAATTATTAGAACCTTTCTTTTTTCTGCTGAGCCTTTTCTGTAATACCTTTAATCTTTCAATCGAATTTTTCAGGTATCTGGGGTTGCCGATTTTTTCACCGTCGGATGTGACAGCGAAATCTTTGATTCCTACATCGACTCCTATAGTATTATTTTGGTCGAATTTATATTTTTGTGGTAATTGTTTGTCGTCATCGACTAAAATACTGATATAATATTTCCCGTCGGTGTTCTTTTTATAGTCGCAATCCTTTGTTTACCATCAAACCTTCTATGCAGCCTTGTCTTTATCCAGCCGATTTTAGGTATGTATACTTTATTATTCTCAAAATCGACTTTATACCATTGAGGAATAGGGAAAGATTGAACAGGGTTTTTCTTGGATTTAAACTTTGGAAAACCTGATTTTTCTCTGAAAAACTTGGTGAAAGCATTTTCAAGATTAAGAGTGGCTCCCTGTAATGATTGTGAGTTAATCTCTTTCAACCATTCATAATCATCTTTTAATACCCTTATTCGTTTGTTCAATTCAAATCTTGATATAGCTTTACCATCCTATTCATAAGATTTGATTTTGTTCTCCAGAGCCCAGTTGTATATGAACCTACAAGCTCCTATATGTTTTGCTATTAACTCCTGTTGTGTTTGATTTGGATACATACGGTACTTGTAGGCTTTTAACATATTACAGTAATTATTATTTGTCATTATTATATGTTATGTTAAATGTGGTTCAAGAGTGTATATCGCATTCATCTTCCAGCTTCGCAGGGAGTCTTCTGCGATATTTGGGATAAAAACCGATATTAAAATTATCCATTACCTACAACCACACCAAGGTCAGATATTAAAAGTTTACCTATTTCTGCAACTATTCCCGGACCATCTGTATCCTCACGACATACTATTGCATGTTCCATCACACCCAGACGTTCAACCCCGTATATATCCTTGCCGTGCCCTTTCTTTTTAATAGCTGATTTTAATTCCGAACGGGTTGCTGAATTTGCTATAACTCTATCTGTACTGGATTTTTTCCAGTCCCACCATAGGTCGATTTGTTTTTTTGTAAAGCGTGCTTTTGGATTTTCTGAATTATCTGTAACATCAACTGATACCGGTAGATAAGGAATAATCCCGAATCTGGATGCAATCTGTTCTACATTACCTGTACCGAGAGGTTTCAAATGGCTTTGTGGAATTGATAATTCTACACCTACATTAACTAGTATCCTTTCAGATTTAATTGACTGGATGTATCCCCTGTATTCTTTACCGGGTTCAACTTCATCCACAGGAGTATTGTATTTACTTACAAGATAATTTGCAGAAAATTCCTCATCTTCACCGGAAAGATCCACCTGAACCCAACCTTCCAGAGTAGCGGATACATCTACGGATACCTCCAGTTCTTTAAGGTCATTATAAATCATATCTTTTATAGAATGAATCGCACGCTCAGTATTTCTGTATATGTGAAGAAGTAGTATTACAGACCTCATGGCTAATCCTTTTATTGACCTTGATTGATAATATTATCCAGACGCTGTCTTGTATCATTTAATGTTATAATTGCTATATCATCTACCGGATTCTGAGATGATTCTATCTGGTCTTCAAGTTTTTTAATATCCCTTTTAAAGGGTCCCAATTTGCGAGCTATAGCATCACTATCTTCATTATTATTGGATAATTCTTCATAAATATTTTCTATTTTCAAACGCAGGTTTACTACTTTGCTGTTTATGGATTGAACTTTCTGACTCTCAGATTCTTCACTGGATTGTGATTCACTATTTTGAAAAGTACTTGAAATGTTGTTAGCTGGACTATTTTCTTCAGTTTCATTTTCAAGTTTAAGGATTAAATTTTTCAGGGCGTTTACAACATCCATTCCTCTGTCTGTAAGTTCAACATATTTAACACGTCCATCCATCTTAAACTGTACGAGTCCACAATCTTCCATTTTGGACAGGATTTTGGTTGTATGAGCAAAAGTAGAATTAATCTCCTTTGTTATTACAGATGCATAGGTTCTTTCAAATGACCATATCGCAAGCAAAGCAAGTGTTGGTTTTTCCTGTAAGAACAGATTTTCTGCATGTTTTTCAGCCATAATGCACTCCTGAATAATCTTAAAAATTGTACTTAACGTATCTATTATATAATTTATTATATATTATTTTCTATACCTTATCTGGAAAACGATGAATGTACAATATCATTGATAACATCGATTCCGGCATCGGTTTTAAAAGATGTACCACTAAAATGTGTTCTTGAGGCACTATAACCGTTTGCTATGAGTAAATCAATCAACCTGTTCATGGACACTGCAGAAACACCCTGACGTTTACAGATAAGGTGCAAATCATAATAAGTAGGATATTCAAGCTCGTCCCTGCAAAGTGTAATTATTTTTCTGGTGTTTTCTCTTTTATTTAACTGATGGTTATCAATTTCCTGTAATATTTCGTTGCAGAAGTCGGTTTCATGAAGAGAACCAAGCCACAAAGGTCCCCCAATACTGGTCTTGTTTCCGCATAAAGGACAGTTATTATCTATACTGACAGCGAGTCCATATACAGTTTTCCTGAAACCGCACTTATCACAGTGGGATATAAAACCCATGTATTTCAGGGCATCATCAGCCCTTTTAGCCCCCTTTTTAACATGTAGATATGTACGTACATAATGCCGGGTTGCATGTGACAAAATCGGTATCATCGCTTTATCATATTTTGCAAATTCCCTTGCCACCTTCCCAAGAAGTATTCGTACACCCATCTCCCTGTGGTATTCATTGTTAAGGGGTACTGCTGAATATTTTCTGATTCCTGATTTTAAGTGTGCTCCACATAAAGGCGCTGTATCTGTAGCTGTTATTTCGAGTAAATGTCTGGTAGAATAAATTGCAGATTCCAGATATGGTATAGGTGTCCCAAAGGGGTCAAGGTCTACTATATCATATCTGTTTTCGAATAATAGTACATTGGCATTTTTGGAAAAAACAGTTGTCAGGTCTAAAACATCGTTTAGCTCTGCGTTTTTTAAAATTAATTTATATGCTTCCTCATTCCAATCGTTTAATGTAGTGTCTAAACCTGTCTCATTTGATACCCTGATTCCCCGGGCACCAGATGCAGCAAGTGCGTCTGCATATTTTACATCAGAAGGAGCTAATCCATACTTTGCAGACAATCTTTGTGCAAAAACAGCATTTGCAACTACTGTAATATCTCTGTTCAATTCCATTTCAGGGTTATAAAAAACAGATGCAGAAGATGGAGGAAACGATGCATCCTGTGGTGGTTCGGGAATCCATATTTTTGTCAACCCTTCTGTGACAGTCTTATAACTCATCTGAAATTAATCAATATCAGGTCTTATTTTACTGTAATGGTTCCGCTCATCCTCTGTGAAAATGGTCTAACACTGAAATTGTACGTACCTGTTTCATTGAAAGTGTATTTGAACGTTTGTCTGTAAACTATAGTGGTGTTTTCCCAAAGTCTATCTTCACTTACAAGTGTAAACGGTCTTTTCGGATCATTCTGGAAATTTTGCCAGACCACAGTGTCACCTTTGTTAATTTCAACTTCTGAAGGCAATGACGCATAATTCTGTAATCTTATCAATACAGATTCTGGATCTTTAACCGGTGTCTCATTTGCAGTTTCATTGACATCAGGTGTCACATTAACATCTGTATCATTATCTTCAGGAGGAGTCATGTTGTTTTTTGAATTATTATCAACCGGTGTCGTACCCCCATCTGTTTCATTATCATCCGGAACAACTTCTCCATTTTCCACACATCCTGCAAATATAAGAGGTATTAAAACCAATATAATAACAATAATTTTAGGCTTCATGTTTACTCCAAAATATTAATGATTTTGAAAATTAATAACTTTATTGATTAAGTTCAAGTATTTTTCTCCAGTACAGGAATATCACCGTTATATTCAGCCGCCGTCAGAATTTGTACCTCTCTTTTCTTAGCAGCTTCCCATACACTGGATGTATGCTCTTTGTAAGATGAATCACGCAGAAGATGGTGGTCATATATCATTATATCAAGGTCGCAGTTTTTAATTATATCCACCGCATTATCTACACTGCGCTTTAAATCTGTATTACTTAACATATATCCAAGAAGATATGTTGCTGGTCCATCAAGTATTAATATATCTGGATTTTCGTTGATTATCCACTGTGCATAGTCCTCTATAATCGGTCCCTGTAAATCCGAAGTATAGAGCAACTTGGTATCACGGTATTCCACAATCGTAGATATTAGCCATCCTGTCTTTGAGTATTCTACACCATGAAATAGCGGCTCGCTGAACCTTACTTTGGTATCACCTTTCTGAAAACCGCTACCGTCTGCAAAATTGACAGCATCAGATTTTACATTTATCCAGTTTGTCTTAGACCATTGACTACTTAATTTTGAAAACCATTTACTACCTTTTAAAATAAAATCCTCATTTGCCTGCTGATCTCTATAATTTTTGTTTTTTAAGGTTTCAAGTTCATCGAAGGGGTCTTTGAAACTGGTTTTTTTAGGTTTGGTATACTGTATCTGGTATTTTTCGATTTTACCCAGCCATTTCAGAAACTTTCTTGCACGTTCCCATTGTGAATAATTAATCCATTGATTGGGGTCTTTTACCCAGAGGTTTTTGCCTTGATAGAGATACCTGGAATTATCATCAACCATTAGATGGTCGTAGTGATAGTGGCTTATAACAACATGTTCTGCATATTTTGAAGCTTTCATAACACTTTCTTTTGCCTGGTTAAGATAATCCGATTTAGCAAACTCCGAAATCGGAAAAGTTTTGTGCATTATTGCAGCACCTGGATCGATTATTAAACTCGTATCTGGTGTTGTTACCAGTGTACAGGTAGATTTTGCCCCCATTGAATCAAACCATACCGGTATAAATTTTATATAACTATTATACATAAGTTATCCCTGTTTAGAATGTAAAACCTGATACCCGCAGATAAACAGCCCATATTACAAGTGCAACAAACCCCACCATCACAAGTAAAACATAAGTATACTTGGATATATCAAACAACTGCTTTGTACCTGAAAGATTAATAAGGATATTTTTGTTCAATGTACTGATAATACTTGCTATTACAGCGGTTTCTGCTGCTGTTGTAAAAGATATACCTCCGTTAACAGCAAGTGTGGTTACAGAAACAGTTACCGCCGCACTGCTGACAAGACCACCGATAGCAGTTGCATAAATTCCTGTTGCTCCTGCAATATCATTTGCAAATTTGGCTACTATTAACAGTATTGTAAACCCTGCACCGAATTTAAAAGCCGGACCCAGTGCAAACGGTGAACTTAATTCTAAATGTTCATCCACGGATTTGATATTCTTTCTTTTTGATAACGTTGTAAATGAAGATACACCAATTATAGCAAGATGGGGCGGCAGCATTAACAATGCAGTCCTTCCGCTTGGGTCAACTATAACCGCTATTATTATGTTTCTTACAAGCATTGCTGTATTGGATAGCAGAATACCTATATAGCTAACATCTAATAAAGCAGGTTTATGCTTTGCTATTGAAGCAAATGCTCCAGCTGAAGCTTCACTATTGACAAATCCGCTTAAAATACCCGAATAATAAACACCTCCATGAGTTCCAAATTTTTTCAGAAATACATAACTGATAAAACTGATTGCTGACACGAGTACAACTATTAAAATTGCAGATTTCAGATTCAATACACCAAAAACAGGCTGGTCGGGTACAAGTGGATACAAGATAAATGCCACTGCCAGAAAATGAACAGCACTTAAAATGTCGTCCTCTGAAAGATTTTCCGCGAAAGAGTGAAGCGGTTTTTTCTCAATAAGTAAAAATGTAATTACTACCGCACCAACTATTGCAAAAAGAAAGTATCCTTTGGCAACCAGTATTCCAAGTATATATGTACTAAAAAGTGCTATCGGACTGGTTAAACCGTAATGGTTGAAAATGATGTTTTTTGCATAGGCCAAAAAGATACATAACAGTGCAAAAAAAGCAGTTGTAATAAGCAAAAATTCCAAACCGACAATCTCTGCTACATATATTGAGAGCATACCTGTTATACTGGTTATAGCAAATGTACGTACACCTGCAAATACCTCACGGTATTTCCTTCGATGTTCGCGTTCGATTCCCACAAGGATTCCTATTAACAACGAAAGTAAAAGTTTCTGGAGAAAATCCAGTAACTGTGGGTCGATAGCAAACTCCTGTATCCATTCCGTAGTAAATTTACCTCCTGATTGTGCATACTTATGCCTTTATAATCTGAACATCTATTTTTGGGGTGGTTTTTTTGTTTATATTAATTAATGCACCATAACCATCAGAAGCCATGCCGGGATTTACTATAACTGACTTTCCGTGTTCCATTACACCCCTTGCTTCATGGATATGACCGCAAACAACAAGATCCACTTTGTCCATGAATTTTATAATTGATTTGCAACCTACATTTCCTGCAGAAACTTCATCCAGTGTGCAATATGGAGGTGCATGTGTAAGTAATACTGTGATATTACCAGATTCTTCTGCACTGTTTACCAGATTTTCCAGGTGCTTTTCAATTTCTTCTTCTTCGAGTTCAAAGGGTGTATTAAATGGTGTAGGATTTGAACCTCCAAAACCGATGAAAGTTACATCATCTCTGGTTACAGTGGTATTGTGAAGATTCACATCCAGCCTGTCAAGTACATCAGGAAGAGATACGGGGTCACAGTTACCGGGTACTGCCAGAACCGGTGCTTCAAACATGCCAACCAATTCTTCAGCCTTTTCATCAGGTCCAAAATTTGTAAGGTCTCCAGCAATCAATATAAGGTCTATATCCCCAGATTTTTGCAAAAGTGGTTCTATTTTTGAATAATTCCCATGAGGGTCAGTAATTGCAAGTATTCTCATAATTCCACACTCTTTATTTTTGGCACACTCCAAACAGTTAGAAGCACTTAAAGGTATATTTGCAGTTATGCAGCCATATTATATAATTTCAGGGTTTGTATACAACAATTGTAACGTTATCTGTGGTTGTTTCAAGAGATTTTTTATACAGGTATTTAACGATTTCAGAAGGTTTTTGATAGGCTACACTTTCAACCAGCACAGATTTACCAACATGGTCATGTAACCCGTCACTGCTTAATACAAGTATTTCTTCTTCATCAATCTCTGTTTCATACGCATCAACATCAAATTGGTTTCCCATTGAGTGGGTTACAATATGGCTCATCGGATGATATCTGGCAGTTTCCTCATCTATCATACCCCTATCAAGGAGTCTCTGCACCATTGAATGGTCTTTTGTTCTGAATTTTATACCAGTTCCTACTACAGTGGCTCTACTATCACCGGTATTTGCTATTATTGCTTTGTTACCCCTCACAAACGCGGAAACAAGTGTTGTCCCCAACCCCTGTTTATCACCTACTGATGCCTGAATAACCTCATCATTGATACGTTCATGGCAATTACAAAGCAAGTCTTTTATCTGTTCATCATCCATATCTTCTGAGTACTGTTCCTTGAAAAACTCTTCCAGTTTCATAACTGCAATACCTGACGCTACATCTCCTGCAGCATGTCCTCCAAGACCGTCTGCTACTGCGAGGAGATAAGCATCATCAATTTTCATCATTAAGCAATTGTCTTCGTTATGGTCCCTGTTTCCAGCATCGGTAATTCCGGAAACATTACCATTAAGTGTTGTCAGATTACCCATATGTACTCCCTCTGTTATTATAGTTAGTATATTGTAATATCATTTATTGTGCTGTTACATAAATTTATAACAACTGAAAGCATACAAATCTATTAAAGGAGGGAGTGCCACGGAATCGTTTATAAAAGACAACCTCATGAATAAAAAGGTTGATATCTATTGTGGAGGACCCGATTATTTTAGAGGTACGATAGTTGACTGCACCGATGGTGTAATTACTCTTGAATGGAATATAAAAGAAATAGGATATGAACACGTAATCCCCCAGACAGTAACAAAATACGATATAAGCCCCAGTGAATGGGAGATAAAGGAAGAAGGATACACATATATAATGGTAGATAAAATTCTAGCAATCTGGGAAGTAGATCAGCAGATTTAAACCGGCTAAGCAATCAGTTTTAAATATAGTATACTTTATAAGTAAAAAATATAAGAATTGATAACAGAAAATATAATCAATTATATTTATCATGGAGATTGTTATGGTAAAAAGAACCGAAACGATATACCTAAATTATGATAAAAACCTTAGCTGGTTGTGTCATATTTCCAAGAATTTATACAACCAGGCAAACTTCATAGTTAAACAATCTCTAAATGATGAAGGTGATTGGGTAAGATACGAAGAACTAAATAAACAGTTAAAAGGTACTGAAAATTATTCTGTTTTACCCACACAAACAGCACAACAGACACTAAAACTGATGGATAAAAACTGGAAATCTTTCTTCCAATCAATTAAAGACTGGAAAAAGAACCCAGAAAATTACTATTCAAAACCCAACCCACCAAAATATAAAAAGAAAAATGGCGAAAATATTCTTACTTTCACAAACCAACAGTGTAAGATAAAAAACGGAGTCCTCAAGTTACCGAAGATAACAAACCTGCAAGTAGAAACTCGTCTTACAGATGGCACTAAACTAAATCAAGTTCGAATTATTCCTATGGGTGTTGGTTATAAGTGTGAAATTGTTTACGAGAAGGATTTAGAAACACCAGATCTAAACGAAGAAAACATCGCCAGTATCGACTTGGGAATTAATAATATCGTCACTATGGTGAATAACATCGGTGAAAAACCGATTGTTATTAAGGGCGGAGTCGCAAAATCAATAAACCAGTTCTACAACAAAAAAGCTGGAAAACTAAAATCCATTTATGATAAATTAGGCATCAAAAACAGCAAAAAACTAAAAAAACTATACCATAAATATAAAATGAAAATCAATGACTTCTTCCATAAAGCAAGTAAAAGGATTGTTGATTTTTGTGTCAAATACAACATCGGCACACTAGTCATTGGGTATAACGAAGGGTGGAAGCAAGAAGTGTATATGGGTAAGCGCAACAACCAAAAGTTTACACAGATTCCATTTCATAGACTTCTTGAACAACTAAAATACAAAGCCGAAGATGTTGGATTGAAAGTAATTGAGCAAGAAGAATCCTATACATCGAAGTGTTCGTTCCTCGATGGTGAACCAGTTGTGAGAAGGACTTCTTATCTTGGTAAAAGAATTAAAAGAGGACTTTTCCGATCATCTAACGGCACTATAATCAATGCCGATGTAAATGGTGCCTATAATATTATGAAGAAAGCAATCCCTGATTTAGATGGGATAGAGGGTGTAGCGTTACACCCGGTGAGTATATCTCACGAATGTAATTGATAATAATAATTGTTAGTTAATGTTACTAAGTTTATCAATTACAATGACGTACTCTACTGCAAAACAAAGAAAACATAATATTACTTAAAAACAAAACTGAGTTAACTGGCTTAGTGAGGATACATATGCGAGATTTTATAATAATAGGTCATAAAGCATCAACATCAAGCGACTTTTCACTTAATGATTTACCGGGTTCTGCAGGACGAATGGACATATTATGCAGATGTATAAATTCTGCATTCTTCCTTTCCCATGACATCAGAAATGATGTACAGGTGCACCTTTTGTTGTTGGGCGAACCTGAACCGGGTAAAATAATACGTTTCAACGGTGAAAATATAAAACATCTGAATCCTGATGAAAGAAGCAGTGCCGCATTAATAAAAAAGGCACTTGAGAAAGATGCAGGAGAATCTGAAATCCAGTCTACACCCGGTGTATGGATACGCCAGGGCAGTCTCGAGACTTTAATAAATGAATTTTATAATCAGGGAAAAACCCTTGCCTACCTTCGTGAGGGTGGAGATGATATAAGAACTACTGCAGGTTCATTAAATGATGCGGTTTTTTTCTTAGGAGACCACATTGGAGTTACAGAGAAAGAAGAAGAGATGATAATAAACGCTGGTGCAAAATTAATATCCGTTTCACCTTATTCTATCCATGCTGACCACTGTATACTAATTCTGAACAATGAACTTGACAGAACGCTTGAAAAATAAAACATATGCATAATTTCAAAATTAATAAAAATTACAACGTGTCAAGAATCTATTTTAAGTGACCTATATGAGCCTTATAGAAATTGCCAGAAAGATAATCCAAGAAGGAACTATCTGTGACCACTGTCTCGGACGACAATTTGCTAAACTGTCAACAGGTCTGGGGAATTATGAACGCGGAAAATCAATAAAAACCTATCTTACCATGGAAGGTGACCGCCTGCTCAAAGATGAAAATGATGACAGTCTGTTGAAAGAACTTGCACCTATCAGTCCAATAGCCAGAAAATTGACAGATATAGAACCAGAAAATGAAACATGCTGGGTATGTCTCGGACTTTTCGATAATCTGGAACAGTGGGCAGAGCGTGCTGTTTCGGAAATGGATGCTTTTGAATACGATAACTTCCTTGTTGGCACCAAGATGAGTGGACTTTTAAGCGAAAACGAAGAAATTTTATGGACTGAATCCGGAACTACCTATGCAGAACAATTAAAGTCAGAACTAAACCGTGAGATAGGAAAACGCATCAACGTGATGACAGGAAAAGAAGTAGAATTTGAAAACCCTGATATCGTGGTAATGCTTGACCTTACAAAAGAAGATGTTTTGCTCGAGGTTCGTTCTGTTTATATATACGGTCGCTACCGCAAACTTGTTCGAGGCATACCCCAAACAAGGTGGCCCTGCCGCAGTTGCAGAGGAAAAGGATGTCAAGCATGCGAATACACCGGAAAGCAATACAACGAATCTGTTGATGAACTTATCAGTGAACAGGTGATTAATACACTCCAGTGCATCGATACTAAATTCCATGGATCGGGGCGTGAAGATATTGATGCCCTTATGCTTGGTGATGGGAGACCCTTTGTAATCGAGTCTGTCAGACCCAAATATCGACATTTTGATATCAAAAAGCTGGAAAAAGATATTAATGAATACACAAACGGAAAAGTAGAAATTACAGACCTACAAACCGTATCCAGAGATGTGATTGAATCTCTGAAATCATCTAACGCGGATAAAGTTTATAAACTTAAAGTTACATTCAAAGAGCCAGTTTCAGAGGAAAAACTTAAATCAGCCATTAACAATCTTAAAGGAGTAGATATTGAACAAAGAACTCCTCAACGTGTTTCACACCGACGAGGCGATTTGGTTCGAAAACGTCGTGTACATGATATAGAGTTATCCGAATTAGCCGATAATCATGCAGTAATCACCGTAAATTGTGAAGGCGGACTTTATGTAAAAGAACTGATTTCTGGTGATAACAGGCGTACTGAACCAAACCTGTCAGATATAATCGGTACACAGGCTGATGTTACAGAACTTGATGTTATCAAAGTTAATCTATAAAAAGGAGGACAATTATGCCAAAATCAGAAGGTGAAAGATGCTCCACACGAAGTAAACTAAGAAAAAGTGTGCGTGAGAAAGGACTTTCTCCAGTGAGCAAAGCAATACAAAAATTTGAAAATGGACAGATGGTCCATATCGATATAGACCCCAGTGTTCAGAAAGGCATGCCAAACCCCAGATTCCAGGGTAAAACAGGAAAAGTTATAGGACAACGTGGAAGAGCTTACCTTTTGCAGGTAAGAGATATGGATTCATTAAAACAGGTAATATCTCTACCAGAACATCTAAAACCACAGAAGCAGAATTAAATGTATTATTTACTTTTAGGTAAATAATATATTTTTATATCAACAGATATATTTATCTGATAGGTAGTCAATCTGGTAGTAATCAGTCCAGATTACGTTAAATCTATCCGAATTTAAATTTTAACAGAGTGTATCTCAATGATAGTCAAAGAAGTCCTGGATGAAGAGTTGATGACACTGGCTGAAGTAAAAGAAAGCCTCAATGAAATCATGGAAGAGCGTAGTGAGCGTGGGGAAGAACTTGGGTACGAACTAAGAAAATCAATAAACCATGCTGATATTTTTTCAAAAATAAGCGCGGAAAAATCAAGGGAACTGGTTAACAATCTGCTGGAACTGGAGAAAATGAAACCAGAAATAGCTGTCAAAATAGCTGATATTCTGCCAGAAACAAGGGATGAATTAAGAGCTATATATTCAAAAGAGAGATACACTTTATCAGAACAGGAACTCGATGAAATTTTAAATACTGTCAACGAGTCTCTGGAATAAAGCTAAAAATTAACACTCATAAAATCCTTATTGGGATATTGAGTGGTATATACACGATGTAGAGTTACCGGTGGGTATATATGAAAAAAAGGGGAAAACCGAAACAAAAAGAAGATTATGCATGGGTTCTTGATTATTTGCCCTATGGAAACCCTAACGATACCAGACCTGCTCATCAGAAGAAACCCCTTTTGCAGGGAATAGGAGACAGGTATTTTGTATTGATGGAAATGGTTCCCAAAGAAGGTGTTTCCCCGGAAATACAGTCCCGTGTTTATATTGGCGATGGAGAACGAAAGATTGTTGACCACGTCAAACACAGAATAAGTTATGATGACTTAAGTCATGGCGCACAGCTTGAACTTCCTTATGTACTTGAAAAAACTGTACAGGAGCAGGAAGACAGGTTTGTCAAATTCTTTAATGATGCACACCCAATAACCACCAGACTTCATATGCTTGAACTTCTTCCAGGTATCGGCAAAAAACTGATGTGGGCAATAATTGATGAAAAGAAAAAAGGTAACTTCAAGGATTTTACCGATTTAAATGACAGAGTTAGTGGTGTCCATCATCCGGTAAGGATTATTGCAAAGCGGATTGAAGAAGAATTAAAAGATGATAATATCAAATATCGGTTATTTACAGCCGAACCACATCATCCAAAAAAGAAAGAAGAATAATCTTTACATTAAAACTTATTATCGGTCAATTCCGATATTTTTACCTTTTTTAGTATAAATATCCAGCAAAATGGATTCTATTTTTAACCAGCAATTTTTTGATAGTTCTAACCAGATATTTATCTTATTTTATAAAAAACAGAGAATTAATTTATATGCAAGATGGTTAAAAGAATATTTTTATTAAAAATTTTCTTTAACCATTGAAGGATAACATGCCAGATGAAAAAGGTGACCAGCAATATAATGATTTTTTTAACCTTTTTAATAGTATAAATGATGCTACTTTTGTACATGACCTAAAAGGTAATTTTTTAGAAATTAATGATACTGCTGCTTCCAGATTGGGGTATTCAAAAGATGAGTTGCTTTCAATGGGACCTCAAAACATTGATTCCCCAGAATATGCAGAAAAAATCGCGGATAAGATTAAAAAAATAAACAAACACAAGGAATTAACATTTGAATCTGTTCATATAACAAAAAATGGTGAAAGAATTCCTGTTGAAATCAATTCCAAAATTATCCATTACAGAAACCAGCTTGCAATATTGAGTATAGCACGTCAGCTACTAACCGCTAAAGCGGTTAGCTTGTCCTTCCATCTCTTAACTAATAGAAGCTAAGCGGAGGACATTAGGAAGGCTGACAGCTCCCCTGTGCGCAATGTTCTTCGAAGCATTGTAGTCAGCGTTCTCTCTATGACCGCATCTCTTGCACCTGAAGTTAGACTGTTTCTGGCGGTTATTTTTATCGATGTACCCGCACTCAGAACACTGCTGCGAAGTATACATCGGGTTGATAATCACGACAGGTACTCCTTCCAGTTTTGCTTTGTATAATATAAAATCGGTCAATTCAGAGAACGCCCATTTACCTAACCTATCTTTCTGCGCTTTAGTAACCGTAGCTTCCGGACGAAAACCGTTGAGGTTTTCCAGTGCAATAGCCCGGGAAGTGTCTTTAGCGCGTTTAACCAGTTGTTTGGCAACCCGGTGATTCAAGTCACGTTTGAACCGGCGTTCCTTTTTGGATAATTTCTTGAGGTGCTTTTTGGCGGACCATGTTCCAGCTGACTGCAACCTTGATTTTAGACTGGTATATCGCTCTCGTATCTCATCGGCTTTTGTGCCTTTGTAAACTTCGTTATCAGAAATGGTTGCTATATTAACAACACCAAGGTCTATTCCCATGACATCATCGTTATATTCAACCTCGTTTTCACCCACTTCCATCACAAGCATCAGGTAAAAATTATTATCTTCGTAAATCAGGTCTGTTTGACCTCGGATTTTACTTATGTCAAAAGGTCTATAATCACCATAAGAGATGCTAATCTTCTCACGCCCATCTAGAGTAAGTATGGAAACCATATCGTTTCCCTTGAACGACAGTACCCTCTGGTCGTAGACCACAGCTCCTCTTCTATCGAATTTGTGCATGGTTTTTCTGTCGTTGCTGTAGCTTTCAGCTACTTTACCGATTGCTCTAACAGTCAATTGAGCAGACAGAGTGAATTTTTGCCTGATGTCATAATAAGTCAGTTTCTGAATCCCGGTTTTACCGAATTTCTTGTTGTACCATGCAGCCTCAGAAGCATAGTTGCAGGCCTCATTGAACTTCTCCATAGTTGTCAATAGTTTATCGCGTTGTTCTCTATCGGGATTCAGTTTGACTTTCAATGTCAGGTACATGCTATCTACAAATATGTTATACATATATAAACTAATTATGAATCAGAGATGATGTTTTTGATTCATTAATGGTTTATTTAATAATTAGACGCATTCCTCACTCTTTAAACTAAGTTTAAAGATATCTTTAAATCATTGATTTAAAGAGAACAGTTTAAACTGTTGGCTTCCTGCTCCATTTCTCGTGAATGGATTAAAGATGAGCTGAATCATGTCAAAAAAAAATGGTGATATCATCCATATGGAAGTAAATGCAGGTCTGGTGGATCTGGACGGTCACAAATATATACTCGCTATTGAAAGAGATATCACCGAACGCAAGAAAATAGAATACGATTTAAAAAGAACCGAAAATAAATACCGTACTATTTTTGAAACAACCGGTGCCACAACTGCAACTGCATCTGAAGACACTACTGTACAACTGGTAAACAAAGAATTTGAAAGGCTTTCAGGTTATTCGAAACAGGAAATAGAAGGTCAAAAAAGCTGGACGGAGTTTATATCAAGACATGACCTTGAGCATCTTTATATAGACATAAAAAACACTGATAGATAACCCGGAATCCATTCCTGATAAGAATGAATTCAAGTTTATTGACAAGGATGGAAACCAAAAAGATGTGAGTATGGTAATTAACTCCATGCCGGAAGAAAAAACGATTGTAGCATCACTTCTGGATATTACAGAGAGAAAAAATCTGGAAAATGCTCTTAGAAAAGAACGTGACCAGCTGGAAAAACAGAATCAGGTTAGAAGTATATTTACAGGAATCATCCCTACTTTATTAAATGAAAGTCCCAAAGAAAAAAAGAAAATTGTTCTTAAACAGATGCTTGATATGATAGAAAAATGCATGCATCATCAAGAATGTAAGGAAATGACCAAGTTTAAATATGAAAATATTAACAGCGATAATGTAGGTTATATATGCTGTGAAGTGATGAATCAGCTTGGAGGAGAGTTTGCAGTAGATACTTCAGATAAAAGTGATGCTAAATTTGCTGTTAAAAGTACATTGTGTCCATGGGGCACAGAACAGGCGAAGTTAAATCCAATATTGTGCAGGTTAACAAAAGGTATTATATCAAAAGTTGTATCAAACGTTTATGATAACGCAAGGGTTGAAACCTTAAAAACTATGGGCCATGGAGATAATTGTTGTTATTTTGAAGTATATATCCCATACTAAATATAACATAAATAAATCAGCGTTCGAAATCATTAAATACCATACTGTACTCCCAATATTATAATTATCAAATTTTAAATTGCAGTGGTTTAACTTGATTGATTCGTTATTAGATGAATACGGCGTTATAGGAGGAGACCACGACCAGCATTTTCTGGTCGATGACAATTTCCTCAACCAGATTGTAGATTCTGCAGAACTAACCGAAAATGATACCGTTCTTGAAATCGGTGCAGGAATAGGCAATCTTACAGAAAAAATCGCAGAAACAGTTCACAAACTTTATGCTGTAGAACTGGACCCAAATCTGTGTGATATATTAATTGAGCGTTTTGCAGACTATGACAATGTGGAGATTATAGAAGGCGATATTCTTGATATCGAATTACCCGAATTTAATAAAGTGGTTGCAAATTTACCCTATTCGATTTCTTCACATATTACTTTCAAACTTTTAAAGCACGAATTTGAACTTGGGATACTGATGTATCAGTACGAATTTGCCAGAAGAATGGTATCACCGAAAAATTCCAAGGATTACAGTCGATTGACTGTTACTACCAATTTCTTTGCAGATGCCTCTATTATAATGAAAGTTCCACGCTCTGCATTCAAACCGGCTCCAGAAGTTAAATCTGCAGTAGTCAAATTAATACCCAGACCAGCATCCTTTGATGTTGTTGACGAGGATTTTTTCCTCACATTCGTCACAGCAGTATTCGGGCAGAGGCGGAAAAAATTGAGAAACGCCATTCTAAACACCAACAGTAAACTGGGTATTGCAAATGTAAAAGAAGTAGTTAATAAATTACCTGATGAATACATGAACAAACGAGCTGAAAATCTGGAACCTTCAGAACTTGCCTATATAGCAAACCAGCTTTTTAACTTCAAAACTGCTTAATAACCATGGCAAAAATAGAATACAAGTATACAAGGGTACAATTTGTAGACAATGTCTATGAACCTGCTGAGGATACATTCCTTCTAACTGATTCTGCTTTTAACTACATTAAAGACGGTATGAATATACTGGAAATCGGTACAGGTACCGGATTTGTATCAGCCGTTTTAAAAAACAATTTTGAAGTTAATATTGTCTCAACAGAAATAAACCCTGACGCTGCACAATGTGCAAGGTCGAACGATGTGGAAGTTATAAGGACTAATATGTTTGATGGGCTAAAACCCATCCAATGTTTTGACCTTATTCTTTTTAACCCACCTTATCTTCCTACAAGTGATGATGAAAAAGTTCCGGGTTGGATGAACTATGCATATGATGGAGGTGTCGATGGATGCGATGCCATCAGAAATTTTTTGGACAATGTATGCAACTACCTTAAACCGGATGGTAGTATCATGCTTCTTGTTTCATCGTTTTCTGGAATTGATTACATAAAAAAGGTGATGGAATCATACGGATTTGAAGTTTATCCCATCAGCAGGGAAAGATACTTTTTTGAAGAACTGGCTGTACTTTATGGTACACGTGAACTACCGCTGAGCTAAAGACTCAGCGGCTTCAGAAAGAGTTTACTCCGAAGAACCTTATCCTTCTTGGATGGTTCACACATCCACTATCGGTTATCTCTATGAGAGAATCACCGACTACTTTTCTTAATATGTTCAATGCTCCATTGACATCGGCATTGAGTAATTTACCAGTAGAAGACTGGAACAATCCCCTCTTGACTCTTTTACCCATGTATTTTTGATGTTTTTCAATGGGTTCTAATGCAAGTGCATCGGTTTTACTGGTATATGCCTCATCAACTTCTATACAATTGATACCGTAGTACTCACATTTAGACCGAAGTTTCTGTTTGAATTTACCAAAGGGTATAGTTTGAAAAGTCTGGTTATTCTTTTTACCCATGTTGGAGTTCTGTTTTATGTCTTTCAGTTCTCCGATTATGATGTTGCCGATGTTATTATCTATACAGTGTTTAACGATATAGTTAACACTCTGATTCATGAAATCGTTGAGTTTGTTCTTCCTTTTCTCGAACAACCAGTTCAGTTTCTGACCTGATTTAATACCCTGTTTATCATATACAGACTGCAACCCACTTTTGACTTTGTTCCACCAACGGTTATAAGATTTCAAACCCCTGCCTTCTATGATGAAAGCAGTCCCATTGGTATCTACACAGGTTGCGAAATTGTTCACTCCTAAATCAATAGATAGATGTTTATTGTAGTCTAAATCGACTTTTTCACCGATATCCCTGTAAACATACTCTATCTCAAACCATTGTCCGTTATACTTTGGGATTATCCTTACTTCTTTTATGTGTTTACCGGTTATGTTTTCAGGTAACTTAAAGTACAGGTATCTAACACCATAGTTTTTGTAAAATTCTCTACCCATAGACAACCTGATGAATCTTTCATCGATTTTAAACATATCTTTTGGAAAGATACATACAAATTTAGAGTCTTTAGGTAAGTATTCAGGCATCTTTACAGGTCGGTTGTAGTTACCTCTTTTTCTCTCACCCAGAACCCTGAAAAACGATTTCATGTTTCTGTCTACCACTTTCATGGTCTGCTGTGCAACCTGTGAAGGCAGCATTTTGTAATTCTCATTATCTTTTACCAAATGATAAGCGGATTCATGATTGAGGTATTTTGAATTGTCAAAATAGTATTGTCTTGTAGTGTACAGTGTAAAATTGTACAGATTTTTAGACAATTTAGTAATCCTTTTCAGGACTTCATACTTCTGTTTATCCGCTTTGATATGGTTTTTCTGGGTGAGATGTATTTTATTATATATTTTATAATTATTTTATTTAAATGTTACGTTATGTATTAGACGGTTTTCTTCCCTTTGTTTCATTTTGAAGAAATGAAACTCGCATTAAATCTGCGATTTGATGCGATGCTGAAGACATCAGGGTTTTCTACCTTCCGTTATTATAAAATTAAAAATTTATGTAAACCCATCCATTAATTCATCAGCCATTGACGGGTCAGTTTCCTGATCTACAAGAGTTCCAGATTCAAGAACCGGTAGATTGTCCTCAAATGTTGGTTTACCTTCTCTCTTATAAAATACTCCTATGGGTATATTATCTCCCCATTCCATCGATTTTTCAAACGCTTTGGTTTTGTCATCTGGATTATAATCAGTTTCTTCCAGTTTATAGACCCTTTCATTATACCATTTAAATGTATTCAATCTATTAAACGTTACACACGGTTGAAGTACATCAACAAGTGAAAGTCCCTTATGTTCGATAGCCTGTTTGATAATTCCTGAAAGGTGCTTTACATCACCTGCAAAACCTCTGCTTACAAATGTACAATCAAGGGATATGGCAGTTGCCAGTGAATTAAAAGGGGTGTGCATTACTCCATGTTTCTGAACCTTTGTTTTCATTCCTATATCACTTGTGGGAGATGCCTGTCCTTTTGTCAGACCATATATCTGGTTATCATGAACAATTACAGTTATGTTGGGGTTTCTCCTTACTGCATGTATGAAATGGTTACCCCCTTCACCATACATATCGCCATCTCCCCCTACAGCTATAACATTCAGGTCATGGTTGGATACCTTGGCACCTATAGCCGGTGGGATAGCACGTCCATGAAGACCGTTGAACACATTACACCGTAAATAGTGCGGCAGTTTACTGGACTGCCCTATTCCTGATACCATAAGGATTTCATGAGGTGATATATCAAGTCCTGAGAGTGCATTTTTTATCGATGCAAGTATACCAAAATTACCACAACCAGGACACCATTCAATCTCTACTTCATTTTTATAATCGCCTTTAGATGTCATTATAATACTCCCCTGTTATCAAGCTCGTTAACAAGATATGCCGGTGTAAATGGTTTACCATCATATTTCAACACATTATCGGTCATGGAGACTCCTGCCTCCACCTTTAAGATGTTGGAAAATTGACCTGTTGCATTATTTTCAACACATATCAGATTGGAAGTAGTGGCATTTTCCAGTATACTTTCTATGGATGTTGGTAATGGATAAACTTCGTTGAAATGTACAAGGTTTATATCCACCCCTCTACTTCTTAGTATATCCACTGTTTCTGTTAATGGTCCATAGGTAGAACCCCAACCTACAAGGGTTGTTTTCGCAGATTCTGAACCATATATTTCAGGTTCTGATATATCCTCTTTAATCTCATCCAGTTTATTAAGACGTTTTTTATTCATCTTTATACGATTGTCTATGGTCTGGTCAATATGACCATACTCATCATGTTCATCACTATCCGCCACTACAAGTGAACCAAATTTACCCGGCAGTGCTCTGGGAGATATACCTGAAGTTGTGAATTCATAACGTTTGTATTCTTTATCCTGTTCAGCTTTTGAATTTTCTGTCAGTAAATGTTTGTTGATTCTAATTTTTGATGTATCGAATTTATCACATGTAAATTCAGAATCTGCAAGATACTGGTCACTCATAATAATAGCAGGTATCTGATAGTTATCAGCCATATTGAACGCTTTCGATGTCAGATAAAATGCATCATCCGGGGTTTTTGGTGCAAATATACATCTTGGAAATTCTCCCTGTGATGCATGAAGTGCAAATTCCAGGTCTCCCTGTTCTGTCATTGTAGGTAAACCAGTTGAAGGTCCGGGTCTCTGTCCCAGAAATATAACAACAGGTGTCTCGGTTTCTCCTGACAGTCCTACAGCTTCAGCCATTAAAGAAAAACCACCTCCAGATGTGGTCACCATTGAACGTGCACCTGCAAATGATGCTCCAAGCGACATGTTCAGTGCTGATATTTCATCTTCCGCCTGCTCTACAGCAACCCCAAATTTATCAGAATTTGAAGAAATGTAGTTTAAAACACCTGTTGAAGGGGTCATTGGGTATGCTGATATGAATTTGATACCAGAAGCAAGAGCTCCAAGTCCTACTGCTTCATTACCTGTTATAAGCATCCTTTTTTGGGATAAACCCGGTGCTTTTAATTCGTAATGACATTTACCCTCATAATTTTCCTGAGCATAATTATAACCCGAACTTGCAGCTTCTATATTTTTATTTACAATTTCTTCTCCTTTCTTGGAAAAGGTATCGTTGAGAACTTGTTTTAATCTGTCAAAGTCATAACATAAAAGCCCAAGTGCCGCTCCTACTGCCACTGTATTGGAATAAATTTTTCCTCCCACATCTTCTGCTAATTTGGTGAATGGTACATGGAAAATGGATTCATCATTATTGTCTATTTTGACCTCGTTTTTATCAACAAGTATAACTCCACCAGATAACTCATCAAAATGCTGGTCTATTGATGCTTTATCAAGAGCTACAAGCATGTTGACATCTTCGGTTATGGCTTTTACAGGATTATCACTTACTCGTGCTTGATAATAATTATGTCCCCCTCTTATTCTGGAAAGGTAAAACTGTGTTCCGAATACATAAAAACCTCCTTTGAGGAAAATTTTTGAAAGTATTTGACCTATCGTCTGCAGTCCCTGACCCGCTTCTCCACCTATCTTGATATTAAAATCAACACTCATTACTGTATTTCTCCCCCTGTATTACTGGTAGATTATCCAAATTAATGATATGTATACCCTTATAAAAAAGGTTCTTTGTAATATTAAAGGCTCAATTTAGCATCCTTTAACAAATAAAAAATAAAAATTAAATTAGCCGAATAAATTGAAGAGTTGTTCAGCTACCCAGAAAACTGCTTTTTTCATTCCTCCGACTGGTTCTATATCCAGTTTTCCTTCATCTCTGACTTTTTTAAATGTTTCTACGGGATTATCAGAATCCATAAGGCTGGTAACTGTTTCTTTATTAGTTGTTATCTTTACTGTTGGATCTGATTGAGTTTTATTTCCGATTTTTTCAAATCGGGTAATTTCTGCATTTTCTGTCACTGCTTCAATTAGAAGTGTATCATTGTTGCTTTTCTCGATTATTACAAGTATTTCTTCATTTCCAACCAATGATTTCACAAATCCCGGTATCATATCAGCATGCTGGTTGAACACAGAGATGTTAGATTTGAGTTGTTTGTACAGCTCATCTTCTGATTGTTCCTGTGTTTGTGTAGTTTCCTGTGCGGTTGCCATTGATATGGGCAGAAGTAAAACAAGAATTAACAACAGACCAGTAGTTAGTACTTTTTTTCCGAAAACCATATTAAAAAATTACTTCCTGAAAGTATAAAAATCTTACACAATAATAAACAGCCAAAGGGTTGGAACTTTATTTTAGAAAGATAGTTTCACAATCCTTTTTTTTCAATATAATATATAAACAACCATGTTCATGTTCGACTTGTTGTAAAAAAGTATAAAACAGTTGCAACACTATATAATATACCACAGGAAAATATCCTGATAGGGGGTAATTACATGAAAGTTTTAGTTACTTATATGACACAGACAGGTAATACAAAAAAAATAGCTGATGCTATTTATGAAGCAGTAGATGAGGATAAAGATATCAAAGACATAAATGAAGTTGATAGTCTTGAGGGATATGACCTTGCTTTTATTGGTTTTCCCATACATCAGTTCAATGCACCTGATGAGGTCAAAAATTTCCTGAACAATAATACCAATGGCAAAGACATAGCACTGTTTATAACCCATGGTGCACCCAGTGACTTTGACCAGGTTTCAGACTGGGTTTCAAAATCTAAAGAAGCAGCAAAAGATGCCAATATAATTGATGTTTTCCAGTGTCAGGGAGAGGTATCAAAAGAAATAATGGATATGCTGCAAAACTCGGGTGATCCTCAGATGCAGCAATTTGCAGAACTGGTTTCCAAAGGTAAAGGTCAACCGGATGAAACAATGGTACAAAAAGCGAAACAATTCGCCAATGATGTACTGACTCAGAAAAAAGCGTGGACAAAATAAAAGCAATAAAAAAGGAAGACGCTTTATTACTTCCTTTTATTTTTTTAACATATTCAGAATACGTATTGCAAGATTTGCTGCGTTTTTTCCGTTATCAATACCCACTGTTGCTACTGGTACACCCGGCGGCATCTGTGCAGTAGAGAGTAGTGCATCCAGCCCTCCAAGTTTGGTATTTACCGGAACACCAATTACCGGTTTTTCTGTTTTGGATGCTACTACACCCGGAAGTGCTGCAGAAAGCCCGGCGATTGTTATGAATACTTTTGCATCACTTGATGTTACGTAATCATCCAGTTCATCAGGGTTTCGATGTGCTGAAATGACCTGTACGTCATAACTGTATCCGATATCATCAAGAACCTTTGTCGCTTTTACTGCTATCTCTTTATCTGATTCAGAACCAGAAATTATTGCTACATCTACCATTTTTTTCTCCTTCAAAAACAGTTTTAAAATATATCAGGGCAGGTTTCCGTTACCGCTTAGTTCATACTGTTTGTCAATACTCATCTGGATAAGAGTTTCATATATTTCTTTTATAGCCGCTGTATCAAGGTTGAGTTCTGTTGCCTCATCTATAGCCCGGTTAATGACCACCTGATTCTGTTCCTCATCATTTATGGATAGGTTTTCTTTTCTTTTTGCATCCAGTACTTTTTCTGCCAGGTCAACACGTTTTTTAATAAGTGCAAGTATCTCACTGTCAATCTGCTGGATTTGTGCCCTTGTTTCTTCAATTGTTGTCATCTGTAATGCAACCGTTGGGTTTGTATGTATTAAAATGTAAAATCGATTTGTATTAATAAGCCAGTTAGTAATTTCTTTTAATTTATAATTTCTGTTATTGTAACCTATAATGATTATTCAAATCAGGTGACCATCATCACCCAGAACTTTAAGCAATTCGACTACCGAATACGCTGCACGGGTTATCCCCATAGACCTTCTGTCGGTATCAGTTCCGGCAAGATAAAGGTTTTTAATCGGTGTTTTAATATCTGCAAAATTACCAGTTGTGGTTATGGCTGCTTTTTCAGGTATTGTTATCTGTTCATGTTTCATTTCTATGTAATTTTCAATACCTGGTATAGCGTTATATATGGTTTTATATGCATTTTCGATATTACTTTTCGTATCGCTGTATTCATCCATTATAAACGAAAAACCAACAACCTGCTTACCCTCAGGAGCAAAACTTGAATCATAATTGCTTGTAGGCATCGCCCAGTAAGGTTTGTTTTTAAACCATACTTCAGAACCGCAATAATTCAATTCATCCATTTTTTGGGAAAGACCAAGCCATATCGTAAGGCTTTTAGAAATTTTGATGTTTTCAAGTTTTGATTTATATCTTGATGGAAGATTATCAATTGTTCTGGGTAAATCCCTTGCCATTCCAGTATATACAACAACATCAGAACGGTACACATTACCGTTTGCAGTTTCTACTCCTTCTACAACATTATTTCCTGTAAAAATAGTATTAACTTCTTCACCGGTAATGATATCTACATTATCAGGAAGCGAATATAAAACCGAATTCAAAATACTTTTCAATCCGCCTCTGGGGTATCCCTGACAGAAATTAACGTTGTTGGTTGCCAGTTTACTAAGAGAACTTATTGAATCAAGAAGATTTAATGAACCAAACAAAAACGGCACACCATCCCTATTAAACTGGAAGGGGATATCGACATTAGTGGGTAAAAGAGAATTTCTATCTTTTTTATCATTATTTGAATCTTCAGAGATATGATTCAAACTCTGTTCAATTTCTTCCTTAATTGTGCTGTCACAGACAAAATCACTACCCATAAGTACCCTTTCTACAGGGGTTTCATACATCGATTTACCGGATAAGAAATAACTAACCGTATCTATGAATTCGTAACAATCCTTTGAAATCGTTTTTGGAACTGCATTATAAACAGGTGTCTTTGACAGGTCAGAACCAAACGTAAATTGTGTCAGTGACCTTGTCAATGACTGTGAAATAGCTACTCTATCCCTTTTTGGAAAAATATCAAATCTTGCGAATTCTTTTAAATTAGACGGGAATTTTACAAGGCGATTTTTATACCTTACATAGTAATGTCCGTAGGATTCAAAAACAGGAAGATAGTTAAAATAATTATCCATCAACATTTTAAGTGGACCCACACAAAGATGTGTGATTGCATGAACTCCTGTATCAACCTGAAAACCATCAACCTCATAACTGTTACAATTGCCTCCAACTTCCTGCTCTTTTTCGATAACAAGTACTTTGTGACCGTGTTTTGACAACACAAGCGCACTTAAAAGTCCGCTAATACCTGCGCCTACTATTATAGAGTTATAATCCCTGTCCATGGTATCAACTTAAAATTTTTAGATATATTTGAATTTCTCAGGAAATTTGGATTGTTAACAAGGAATATTTATTATTATATAAATATATTTATTAAAGTTTGGATATTACAAATTTAGATATTATTCCCAGAATGCACCTGAATTATTGATTTTTGTTTTTATCACATTTCCAGTTATGTTACAATTTTCCCATGATTTTTTGAGTTCATTTGCTTTGCCTTTTTCAACCAGAGCAGTAAATGCAGGACCCGTGCCTGACAGACTAACGCCTTCTACACCCACCTCAAGAGCCCGCATCATAAGTTCGGTGTCAAAACCAAGAGCTCCGCAATACAAAAATCCGTTCAGTGTCATTGCCCGACCGTAATTTCTGTCAAGCGCGAGTTCATAGGCGATATCAATCCAGTCAGCTATCAATTTTGAGCGGGATATATTGGTCTTTGAACTAAAACCTTTCTCATCCGGTGCAAATATAAGAACATCTTTATCACATTCGGTTCTTTTAACAAGTTCTAAATTCTCATTGTCTGTTACAACAATGCCGCCAAAAAACGATGCACATGCATCATCAAATGCGCCTGTGACGGTTACTCCTGCATCCACTGCAGCCTGAACTCCTGTTCTGACTGCATCAAGAGAATCCATTCTTTCACCGATTGCATCAAGTGTAGCAAGAACTGTTGCATTCGCAGCCGCACTACTGCTTTTCAATCCACTGGCAAGCGGTATTTCACTCTTTGTAGATACAGTCCCACTGTATTCAAGTCCGTAATGTTTAAGAACCAGTTCTACAGACCGTTCAATCAATGTAGTATCTGCATCGGGATTACCATCAATTTCACCATGTATAGTCCCACTATCCTCTGACAACTCAACATCTACAAAAGTCTTTAAATCCACTCCAAAAGCAGAGCCTTTTAGTGTGGCAATAGCATTTATAATAGTACCTGCACCGAGTGCATAGGATTTTCCTTTAAGCGTCATAATGATATCCTTTATGTCAGATGTTTTGTTCAATCATATTTTTCAATTTATTGAGGTCTGAAATAATCTTCTCACCAGAGACTTCAGATTGATAATCGTTTCTACTGTACTTTTCCAGCAGTTTACTGATGTAATCCAGTTCTACATAGGCAGAATAATAATCCGGTTCAAAACCATTTAGTTTGTCCAGAGGAAGGACTGTAGCTCCACCTTTAACCGTTTCTTCTTCCAACCCGTTTACAACAATTGTAAAATTGTATTCTGCAAACCCGAATATACGGGCAAGATTTCTTGAAGTATCCGAAACCTGTTGTGCCCTTTTGGCGTTCATACGTTTTACTGCGCCTACTGAATCTTTATACTCAACAAACCAGACCTGATTTTCCTTCCACATCATGGCATCATATTCAGCAAGTACTGAAGAATTTTTCAGTGCAAGTACATTAAAGAGTACACCATTTATTTGAGATAAATCCAGATTATCCCTGAATTCTTTTTCTGTTTCTATGATATCAGGTCTTGTTTTTAATGTATAGGCTCCACTTCTAAAGACCACCATGAATCCAATATAGGTAAAAAGAGGTATTTAAATAGTGGGGAAATAGTTAGAGATTAGGATTTAATCTGATTGAGTTACACCTATATGGTCTTTAGCATTCTGATAACATTTTTCAATAAGACCGAGGTCTGCGTTCATTTCTACTACATCAAGTTCAAACAAACGGGAAAATTCACTAACCTTGTCCTCAAAATCCCTGTCGTAATCAAGTCCTGTATCAACTTTGGCTACTTTCTTGTACCCTGAATAATCAAAAACATATTTTGTCATCTCTATGTTGTCAGGGTCTGGTGTGATTCCTGCAATCTTTAACATATCCCTCCAGTATTTAGCCTGCATGGGAGTTAGAAAATATATGCCTTCACCCCTGCAACCCATAATTGCATCCAGATAGGTCTCTCTGCTACCAAGGGACGCGGCGATACAATCATCCATTATTTCCCCTTTTTCATCCTTTAAAATCCCTACATAACATGGGTAATCACTAAAATCGCTTTCAACCTGTCCCAACACGTTTCCGCACAATCCGTAAAAAATGAGAACCCCATCAACGTATTCAGACATGGTTTCTATTTCCCTATATACCCCGTTTTTGAGTTTTTCAGGAGATGCATCAAGGGCAAACTCAAGCAGGTCAACTATAAGCGTAAATTTGTTATCCTTTTGTTCCGCTTTTTGAGGGAGTTCATTTATGGGTAAAACCCTATAAGAACAAGCTTCATAATCCAGCTTACTCTGCAAATTCTTGCTGTCCTCACTTTCAACAACTATTACCTCATCAATTGCAGGGTCGTTTTTAATAAGATAAACTATCTCATTTTCAAATATCCTGCAGGCTATAAAACTTAGTACTGGCATTATTATATTACCTCTGGTAAAATAAAAAAGAATGAATCAGTGTTCAATTTCTTTTTTAGCTTTTGGCATCCCGATTCCTATAAAAACCAAATTGGTTTCTACCGGTATTCCTGTCCCTTCATGTATAGTTATATCATTTCGATGCATATCTACTTTAACGTTTCCTTTATCCAGACCCGCTTCGGTCATATAATCCATCACCATTCTGTGACCAAGGTCTTTCGCATACTCAAATGCATCTTCATAAAGTGGGAACTCTTCCCTGCCTCCAGGATAGAATACCACTACACGCTTTTTACTTTTACTGTATACAGACTTCAACATGATTTCAATTCGTTTGATTCCTTTACCGACAAGAGCACCCACAGCATTACCTACTTCTGCATATGAAGGTAAACGTACATCTGCATCGATTATGTTAGTAACTTTATCTTGATATACTCTCGACGGAGCTCCTATAAGCACAACGGGTACATCGAGTTTGAAATGTGTCAGATAATCTCCACGAAGGATTTTATCTATTTCTTCTTTATCAACACCTTTAAGGACATAAGACATTAAGTTCAGGGACATATTCAGTGTGACTTCATTTTTAACATGGTTGCACAATTCATCAACACCCATGTTGTTTGTAAATTTGGACAACATAGCCGCACCCATATTCGCTGCATTGACGTTCCAGTCTTTGTATTCACCCAGAACATGAAGTGCATCAGTTGGTGTAAATCCAACAGCCTGAACCAAGCGTTTCTGAACCAAAATGTTTAGATACATATCAGACGCGGAGCTCTCCCAAAAGATTTCATTAAGAGATGCTGGCTCGCTTTTCTCGATTCTCTCAAGGATTCTCTGTTCAGCATCACTCAAATTGATGGGTTCTTCCCCTGTGGTTATATAGAATTTAGTCGGCTGAATGTTCTCGGTTAATTGTCTTTTTGAAGGAGCTCTTGCTTTTTTCAATTTATCTATAAACCCTGGATATTTTTCTGCAGCCACACACAACGGAATGACCCGTCTTGGTCCAATGTTTACCTTCTGGTTTCGCACCCATACGTGACTGTCTCCACCCATAGCGGATGTTTCCATACGCAAAGCTTTTACCTTGGTCTGCCAGCCACCTACTACTGCACCGGTTTCTGTCAATTCGGGAAGACCATTCTCCATTAGAGAAACATCTGTACTTGTACCTCCAAGGTCAATAACTGCACAGCTGTCAAGGTTTTCAAGGTATGCTGCACCTACAAGACTAGCTGCAGGACCCGAGAAAATGGATTCAATAGGTTTCTCAAGTGCTTCATTAATTCCTACCACCGAACCGTCACATTTAAGCATCAATAATCTTGCATCTATACCTCTTCTATCGGTTTCTGAAATTATGGAATGAATGAAACGGTTGGCTATCGGAATTAGCTGGGCGTTTAAATAGGCTGTAATTCCTCTCTCATAAGCTCCAAGGTCTTGGGACAGTTCATGCCCGCAGACAACCGGATAATCAGTCAGTTTATTAACAATTTCCTTTATCCGTAATTCATGTTCGGGATTTCTGACACTGAAATAGGATGATACTGCAAACGCTGAAACTTTATCTTTAACTTTATTTACAAACTCTTCAACTTTTTCTTCATCCAGTGTTGCAACTTCCAGTCCCTTGGTATCGTGTCCTCCCTGTACTACTGTATAATAATCTATACCAGCATTTGCCGGCACATCATAATTACCTGCCAGTATCAAACCGACAGGATAACCGGTCTTTTCAAGTATGGTGTTGGTAGCCAATGTAGTAGAAACCGAAACGATGTTAATGTCTTCCAGATAGGATTGGTCAAGTCCATCGATGGAATTTTTTATACCTTCCAGAAGGTCGGGATAGGTTGTCAGTGCTTTGTTTGCACTTACAACTGCTCCGTCTGTATTTCTCATAATCACTGAATCAGTGTAGGTTCCCCCTGCATCAACTCCAAGACTATATTGCATATTAAAGTCTCCTTTTAATTAATTTGAAACATGGAATACTTTGTATTCATTAATTTGGTGTGGTTTGATTATAAACAATATAATAATTATTATGTTTCCCATATATCAATGTTTATAAACAATCAAAATTATCCTTTCATAATATCAGATTTTGTTTTTTCATAACAGTTTTCAATCAACCTTAAGTCACCATGAAAACTTACAATATCAAAATTAAACGCTTCTGCGAATTCATCAACTCTGTCTTGAAAATCCTTTTCATAATTTAACCCTGTTTCAATTTTACCCGCTCTTTTATAACCAGCATAATCGAAAGCAAATTTTGCCATCTCATGGTCATATGGATCACTGGTAAAGCCTGCGTCCTTAATCATCTCCTTCCAGTTGGATGCCCACATTGGTGTAAGGAAGAATGTTCCTACACCCCTTGAACTTGTTAGGGCTTTAAAATACTCGTTCCTACCCCCCAGAACTGCACCTATACAGTCATCTACGACTTCACCATTATTTTCTTTTAATATACGTACACTACAGGTTTTATCTTTGAAATCCTCCTCTATATTGCCAAGCACATTACCACAAAGCCCATAGAACACAAGGATTCCATCCAAAAAGGACATCTCATCTACTTTTTCATACACCTCATTTTTGAGGTCTGAAGGATTAACATGAAGTCCGAATTCAAATATATTTACAACAATATAATACTTGTTATTGTTATCAGTATCTGCAATGTATTTTACCATATCCTCAAAAGATGATAGTGTATAGTTATGTCCTATATCCTCGAGTTTACCAGTTAATCCATCAATATTTTCGTTTTTTACAATAATAACATCATCTATGGATGAATCATTCTCTATCACATGAACGATTTCATCCTCAAACATTCTGCAGGCGATAATACTCATTACTGGCATTAGAACTCCTCTATTATACAGAACAATAATGAATTGATAATATTAAACAATAGCGGATATAAAGAATAGAATAATAGTAAATAGGATGATAATCAAATATTTACATGTATGGATTCGGATAAACAATGTAGCCTTGTTGATATTGCCCCCACTATTTCTGAAATACTTAACATAAACATGGTCAAGCCCAACGGAAGTGTTCTAACACAGATTACAGATTATGCCCAAAAAAACAACACAAAAAAAGTAGTTTTGATAATTGTTGACAGTCTGGGATTTGCACTGTATCAGCATTTGACAAAATTAATGTCTACTGTTAAAAAAATTGCCGATTCCGGAATGGTTCTGAAATGCAAATCCACTGCAGACCATACAACCCCGGCTATTGCATCCATATTTACAGGTTATTATCCAGAAGAACATCATCTGTATTATACTGATGATATTTATAAAGAACGTGCTAAAAATGAATCGAATCCTAAAATTAAAACTATAATGGAATGGGCACATGATAACGGTCTTAAATCAGGAATTGTTATCGAAACTCATGGTGCTGAAAGTCTGTTAAACCGAATTGACGGGATATTCGGAGTACCGGATTCAGATGATATCATCGAATATGACAAATACATTGCTGAAAATACAAAAAAAGCGCTGGAATCAAATCCTGATATAGTGGCAGTACACCTAAGGTCTATTGATAGATTTGCTCACAGGTCTAAAACGTGGGATGATATAAAATATTCAGCCCAACGTATTGATGAATACATAGAAATGATTTATTCAAATGCTGATAGCAATACTCTGTTTATCATATGCGGTGACCACCCTATACATTCCAGCCAAAAATGGCTGCAGAAAGCCAACAAAATCGATTATGAAAATTATCATAAAAGACATGTTGCCCTTATTGTAGGCACTAAATAAAAAAAGAAAGGATAGAAAATCTCTGTCCTTTTTCAACTTACTTTTTATTCTGTTCTCTTCTTATAAACAACAGCATTGCAATTCCAAGTACACCTACAAGTAACATCGGGTTGGCAGTAGGAACGCCTGCCCAGTGGTCATATCCAAAGTAATGGCTCGGATCACTGTCATTTACCTGACTCCCATCATACATGGCAGTGACATTACCATAATTGCTGTACTGTCCCAGTTTAGCATTCCCTGTAGCAGTACAGATCATGGATTCTGACACATTGAGAGTGGTTTTTGGACAATTCAATGTTACTCCCTTACTATCTGTAATGTTAACATCTGTTAGGTTTACATTACCCGTATTTGTCACATTATATGTCCAAGTTACCTGTGTTCCTATCTGTACGAGAGGTCCACTTGGATTATCGGCATCCTGTCCATTGGTATACTTCTCAATATCTATCTCTGGCGATAGTTCAAAGATTAGACCTGCATCTAATGTATTATTATATTCACCTGATTTCAACCTTACACATGATGTATTACCCAGAGATATATTTGCATCACTATCAGCAGAACTGTCTCCTCCCTGATTTGGTGATGTAAAATTGTAACCTTCTGGCAACAAAAAGTTGAGATAATATGAGTTTGGATTCAAATCTGTAAACAGATAAAATCCATTCGAATCAGTTGTCGTTGAATTAACAAAGGTTCCATTACAGTAGTAAAGCTCAACAATTACATTTTCTATACTGGGTTCTCCTTCATCCTGGATACCATCTTTGTCCAAATCTAACCATACACGGTCTCCAATAGCTGCTTTATCATTCGGTAATTCAATTTCATATAATCCTGCATCTATTGTAACATTATTTTCACCTGATGACAATGTAATACAAGAGGTATTTCCAGTAGTATTATTGGCATCACTATCTAATGTATCATCTACTCCCTGGTCCTGCAAGGTAAACTCAAATTCAGGTGGAGCTATGAAATTTACATAATATTCTCCTGGTGCCAGATTTGTGAAATTGTAATAACCTGTTCCGTTAGTAGTCGTATTTGCAATTTCGTCTCCTGTATCACACTCATACAGTTTTACCAATACACCCGTTATGCCTGGTTCTCCGTTATCCTGTGTTCCGTTTACATTCTGGTCGTTCCATACGAAATCTCCAATTGAGGCTGGTTGATATAATCCAGCATCTACATCATTATTAATCCCGCCTGAAGTTAAAGTTACACAGGTGGTATTTCCTGACGGATTGGCATCGCTATCTTCGTAATTTGCTCCTTTTCCTAATATAGTGAACTCATACCCTGACGGAGCTATAAAGTTGATGTAATAGTCTCCTGGTGCCAGACCTGTGAAATTGTAGTAACCCGATTCATTGGTTTTTGTAGTTTCTAAAAGGTCACCATTGCAGTTGTACAGATTAACAGTTACATTGTCAATACCTGTATCACCATCATTCTGAACACCATCTCCATTTACATCTTCCCAGACGTAATCACCAATTGAGGCCGGTTGATACATTCCTGCATCTACTGTATCGTTATATTCTCCAGAAATCAGGGATATGCATGATGTATTACCGGTTGTTACATTGGCATCACTATCAATGGTTTCGTCAGTTCCTACATTTTGTGCTGTGAATTCATAACCCGAAGGCAAACTAAAATTAACATAATATTGTTCATTAGGGTTTAAATCTGTAAATTGATAAAATCCCTCTTCATTTGTATTATTAGTAGCCACAGGTGTGCCATTGCAGTAATAGAGTTCTACAGTCACATTATCAATTCCAGGTTCACCACAACACTGTATACCGTTACCATCAAGGTCTTCCCATACACGGTCTCCTATCGCCGCTTTATCTTCGGGAATTACAGTTTCATATAATCCTGCATCAATTGTATTATTGTTTTCACCTTCATCCAACATGATACATGATGTATTACCAGTTACGTTGTTGACATCACTATCCAGTTCATTATCATTACCTGCATTCTGAATAGTAAATTCAAATCCCGGAGGTGCTGTAAAATTGACAGAATAATTCCCCGGTTCCAGATTTGTAAAACTGTAATAACCTGTTCCGTTTGTTGTTGTGGTTGATATTATAGTTCCCGCATCACAGTCATACAATTCAACCGGTACTCCTGGAATACCGGTATTTCCATCATTCTGAGTCCCATTGTTATCCAAATCGTTCCACACATAATCACCGATTGAAGCTGTGGGAGCTATCGTATAACAGAAATAGTATGCCCATCTATTACCTCCAAAATCTTCACCTTCCCCCCAAGCGGTTTCATCAGGGTCTTCATTTTCATCAGGATTTAATCTGCTTACATTAGCATGGGTTAATATATAGACAGTATCACAATCATTCAACGATATTTCATTTAATGGTATTTCATAGGTAAAATTATCAATACATCCATGTGAATCGTTCCTGTAACCAAACTGACCCGGTATAGGTATTCCATTATTTGTTTGAGGAATATCGTCCAGTGATGTATTAACACTTACCTGAGTTTCTTCCAGACACCAGTTATCTCCTGTATCGTACTTGACAAAAAGATGAGATTCATTGTTCCATACCACCACATCTCCTGAATCATAATGTTGACCTGCTATTAAATTCCTTACACATGGTGTTTCATTGCATTGTGCTACATCTGAACAATCTGGACATTCGCTATTTTGTGCACTCGTCAAACCTGAAACAGCAAATATCATTGCCAGAAATACTATTGCTAAACATATTATTCTTTGATAATTTTTCAAATCCTATACCCCCAGATTAAAACATCCGTAAAAGATGATTTTATATACTTTAAATATCCTATATTAGAAGATAAAACCTAAAGAAATATAGTATTATGGAAATTAATATTAGGTCATTTGTTACTTAACTTAATTACTCAAAAATCTGGCATTTTAAAAGAAAAAGAATAATAAATAAAAAACAGAAATTAATTTTTAAAATCTGTTTAATTATGTAATACCGTTTTTAATCAAGATTTATATCCTGATTTTATACTCCCCCCTTATATAAACACATATAATTGTCATCCTTTTACATCCACATCGGAGCAGTTACGTAGAGTTTGTTATTGGAATATTTAGTAACTGCCCTATCTGGGTCTATTAAATAAGATGTCGAATATGTTCCCACATATTCCTTGTTTTTATTTCTTGCATTTACTGAAAACTTGTCTTCTTCAAGTTTCAGATTGATGTTTTCCTTTTTTACTCCTGGCAATTTTATTTCAATATTTAGTTTTTCACTATTGTTGTCAGGGTATGCATAGACATAGGGTGACTGTGTCAATTTTTCCATATTTAAACCCCAAATATAACATTATTAATTCTGATATTTATACATTGCGAAATTTATACATTGCTACATTTTTACAAAAAGTTAAAAGTTTTTTTACATATTAATATTTTCCGTTTTTCCTAAACAGGTTTGTTTATGTATATGATAGAAAAATGCCGAACAAAAACAATAATTAAAAATGGATAAAATAATGATAGATAAATGGTTGACATGGGAGTAGAAGCAATAAAAAATTTAGAAGATAATGAAAATCATTACTATGTTCTGGGGACTGAAGACAAATCCCTTGGAGACATCTACTATTCAGAAACCAGAAAAGAATACATTTTCATGCCTTATGAGTCTGTAATGTTTCAAAGTACAGGATTTGATTCTGAAACTCTCAGCGATATTGCAAATTTTATAGAAAGATTAAATAGAGAAATGGAGAAAGAAAAATCTTCCAGTTCCATAGAAGTAACAAATAAAACCGAATTAAGAGATAGTAAAAACTTGGTTGAAAGAGATATTATTACAGAAATGGAAGATGAGTTTTGTGAATGGTGTCGTAAAAACTATGCAATACTTTATGTTAAGTACAGCGATGGAAGTAAAGAATTCATTTGCAGACATTGTCTTTTTGAAAATTTCTAACAACAAGTAAATTGTTTAATAATTGGATTGGTGATGATATAAACGCTTATAACCAAGAACGAGAATAGCCGGAAACAGGGTCTTTACCCTGTTTCACGAGGTGGGGTATCAGACTATGGGGGTATAGTCTTAATCATTCGTTTTTCCGTTTTTGGAAGATTTTATAACTCTGTTTTTATATCTCCTCTCTGTATATATTAATGGACAAATAGATATAACCTATGTTCAAACATTTAACATAAATCAATAATAGATGTACATATAAAATGAATTCATGTACGTAATTTGTAAAAACAGGAGATAGAATTTTTAGGTATCCATGAAAACCAGTTAAAGTGGTATAAGAACCACCATGATAAAAGCAGTTATCGAATTTAACAATCCACATCAACACTTTATAAGTTGTTTTGTGGATAATATGTTTTTAAAATCTTAAATAAAAAAGAATGTCTATATAAACATTCCTTTTAGTTAGTTATCAAAAAATTGGGATTACTGGGCTACTTCACCAAATGCGAATTTTTCCAGTACCTTGTTAACTGTAATTGTAACTTCATCGCCAACAGAAGTGTCAGGTACAAAAATTACAAAGCCATTGATTCTGGCAATGCCATCGCCTTTACTTGCAATATTTTCAATTTTTACATCGTATTTTTCTCCAGACCGGACTGGAGCTGAGTCATCTCTATAAAACAAAATTTTCACATCCTTGTATTAACGCTAAAAGACACAAACAGGATGGATTACATAACAGGAAAACAGTAAATGCAGTTAATAAAACATTACCTAATACCAATATATTTAATCAAACAGTCTTATCTTCAAGCAACACTACTATGCATTAAACCTATATAAACGTTTGCATATATCCATATTACAAAAACAAATTATTTACCTTTTGTTTTAAAATATTGTTCAAAAAACCTTTTAACTAATTTACCGAATGTCGTCAGGTCGTATATGATTGAGAATTTCATTATATTTTTAGTCGGGTTAACCTTACTGGTAAAAGGTTCTGATTTTTTTGTAGAATCAAGTTCATCAATAGCAGAAAAATTCGGAGTTTCAAAATTTGTCATCGGACTTACAATTGTATCAGTGGGGACTTCTCTACCAGAACTGGCATCTTCCACCACTGCTTCACTGAACCAGGCCAATGGCATAGTTATCGGGAATATATTGGGATCTAATATTGCAAATATATGCCTTATTGTTGGCTGTGCAGCACTTATATCAAGCATAAAAACCGAAACTCAGATGCTTAAAAGAGACGGCTACATAATGCTTTTTGCAGCCTTGCTTTTTTTCATACTATCTCTTGATAATACAATCTCAAGAATTGACTCTTTGATTTTCCTGCTTTTATACACAGCATATATCATTTTCCTGATTGATGAGGCACGTATGCATTTGTCAATGAAAGATTCATACTTTAAGGAATTTATAAGTTATTTTGTCAAATTCAAATACCTGCAAAGTCTAAAAGAAAAAGTAGATAACGGTTTTAACAATTTTACTGATAAAAACACAGACAATCGATTGGAATTAAAAGACAATTATACCTTGGTCAAAGATATCTTAATCTTGGTTATTAGTATAGGAGCTGTAGTTATTGGTGCCCGATACTTTATAGAAGAATCGATATTTTTTGCACAGGCACTCAATGTTCCTGATACACTGGTGGGAATCAGCCTTGTCGCGGTGGGTACCTCACTCCCAGAATTGATGGTGACCATCAGTTCTGCAAAAAAAGGTTATGGACATATAGCACTCGGCAATGTGATTGGATCAAACATAACAAATATATTTTTAGTATTTGGCGTCTCTGGTCTTTTACTGCCACTGGATATTACTCAAACTGACATTTTCTTTATAACTCCGTTCGTGATATTTGTCAGCCTGTTGCTTTTGTTATTTATATGGACTCACTGGGAATTAAAACGTCTGGAAGGCATTATACTGCTTATTATTTATGGAATATTTATGTATGTCCTTTTTAACTTCTACAATCCGGTAGTTGGTGTTTGATAGTTTCTCACAGACATATATTAAATCACTATCAAGTATAACCTCTATGTTTTTCATTATAAAAAATAGTTATTAGTGAGATTATTTGGTTTAAAATTTTTAGTTGAAAAACAAACTTAGATAAAACCATATTCCGAGTATAAAAAACAATGACCCTGCAAATTTTTGAACTATTTTACTATTTATCCTGGACATTATTACTTTTCCAGAATATACAGTTAATACTGACAATATCATCAGTGCTGTAATCGTTCCGGCAAAAACATAAAAAGGTTCATATTTTGTAGCAAACAGAGTAACTGCAATAAGTGACTTATCACCAAGTTCTGATAACAAAATCAGAGTAAACCCAGACAAGAAAGGAGATTTCAGTTCGGGAAGCTCTTCATTTTCATAACCATTTAGATGATATAATGTCAGCGCTCCGAAAATTATGAAAATACTTCCTGCTAATATAGTAATATAATCAACCGGCAAAAAATTGGTAACCAGGTTTCCGAAAAATATCGCCAATCCATCTACAATTATAAATGATAAAAGGATACCTGCTATAAGATGAACATATTTTCCTGTTTTTGTAGATAATACCAATATAGAAAGCTGCGTTTTATCTCCAAATTCCGCAAGACCTACAAGAAAAAATGGTATTAAAATGTCCTGTATCATGTTTGTTGTTAAAATAGGTCATTAATATAAAAATGTTGGTTATTAAATTAACCATGGTCATGAACCCAGTAATTACCATCAATCGTTATTTCTTTTTTCCAGATAGGTACCTCTGATTTGACTCTTTCAATTGCTTCACTAAGAGTCTGGAATAATTCTGTTCTGTGAGATGCTACAACAACTATATAGACAATATCCTCACCGGGATTGACTCTACCGGATTTATGATGAATCAACACATCCACTATTCCCGGCTTTTGTTTAAGTTCTACACTTATCTGGTTTATTTTATCTTCTGCTACTGTTTCATATTTTTCGAATTCAAGCATCTTGGTCTGAACCTCTGAAGTGATTTCCCTTACCACTCCTGTAAAGGTACCTATAGCACCTGCCTTTTTGATTTCTGGATTATTCTTTACCTTTTTAACCAGTAAATCAAGTGTTACCCAGTCCGGTTGAGAGCAGATTATTTCAATAATTTTATCAGTGTTGATGTGGGATACATCTGGAACCTGCTCAACTACATTTTTTATATGACGGTCATCATCCATATCACCCAGCAAAATTTTGGGCAAATCACTGTTTTTATCACCCTCTACAATGGCATAGTCCATACCATTATCTGCGAGTGTATCAAGTGCCTTTTCAATGTCAGGATTTTTGGATATGGTCACAAATTCATCTTTTGTAAGAGCAGTAACCATATCTGCACCAGAATCAAAATGTCTACTTGTATCGGTGTCATCAGGGTTGAAACGGTGATAAATCATGCTCTTTACAGTTCCAACTTTGCCTGTTCTGGAGAGTTGTTTTGTTAGACGACTTACAAGAGTTGTTTTTCCCGTTTTTTTGTGACCGATTATAGAAATAACTTTCATAGTTGAGTTTTATTATAGTTTAACTTTTAACTTTTTCCCAGACTGGAACCATTCTTATTTTTCCATGGATTTGACCATATATCCCCTTACTTAATGGTCAGAAACAGTAAGGAATTAGGTTACCGGAAAATTAAAAAATAAAAGAAGAGAAAAAAACAAATCACTGAATTTAACTTATACTTATTTTTGTTCTCTTCTCATGAATAACAATATCGCTATTCCAAGTGTTCCGACCAGTACTAATGGTTCAGTTGTTGGAACGCCAGCCCAGTGGTCATATCCAAAATAATGACTGGTATCACTATAGTTTACCTGTATACCGTTATACAAGGCTGTAACATTTCCATAATTACTGTACTGTCCTTTTTTGGCGGTTCCCGTGGTTGTACAGGTTTTAGATTCTGATTTGTTAAGAGTGTCTATTGTACAGATATCCCCTAATCTACTGTCGGTGATCTTAACATTCGTCAGATTCACATTACCAGTATTATTTACCTTATATGTCCATTTTACTTCACTACCAATTTGTATTGCTGGTCCCCTTGGTTTATCTGCATCTTGTCCGTTGGTATATTTTATGATTTCAATCGACGGGTCAGCACCGAAATAATGACCGAAGTCACTATCGTTTATTTCAGTTCCTTGATATTCAGCAGTAACATTACCTATATTGACGTACTGACCTTTTATTGCAGATGTTGTATTTGTTATATTGAAACTTTCACTTACATTTAGTTCTCCTATTGTATAATTGAAGTTTGAACTGTTATCAGATATCTTCACTTTGCTAAGGTTCACATTGCCAGTATTTGTAACATTGTAACTAAATGTAACAGTATCATTTACGGGAATCTCTGGACCTTCAGGACTATCAGCATCATACCAGTTACCATCGGTTCCCATAACATATTTTTGTATGTTAATATCAGAACAAGTTTCTGTAGGACTTGCAATTGAAGTAGTGTATGTAGACCATTCATCTCCTTCAAATGAATATGTATATGGTCCATTTTGAGCAGCCCAGGCTGTTTCATTTTCACCTATGTCATAAGGATCACACGGTACGGTAGTTTCAATCACGGTAAGTTGTTCTTTGTCTAATAACTCACCAGTTTCACTGTATATATCAGAATTTACAAGTATTGCAGCTGTATCTCCACATTCAGGAGTAAAGTTTTCACAATCGTTTGACTGTGCATACTGGTATATAGCCCAAGCCGTTTTGTTATCCCATGTGATACCGCCATATGGAGTAGTACCTGAGGTATTTGACAAGCTTATTGTTTCTGGATTAGTAATATTCCATATTACTCCCTGTATCTCTTCAAAGTCTTCAGATGACCATGTAACATTTTCACCGTTTAAGTCATATGAACCATTTTTATTATTGAGTATGAAATTTACACAATTGAGTTTATCCTGCCATGGGGTATTATCACCTTCAGGATATTCTCTGAATGGTTCAGGAGAACAACGTCCATATGTCGGGTAAAACCCCACTCCCTCATAGGTTACACCCGGTGATATTGCAGTAACTGCATCTATACACCATGAAAGATAATCATCTTTTGGAACATCGATGGATCCATTAAAATCTCCATCATTAAGTTCAGCGATGAAGTATGATGAATCTCTACCAGAAGTTTGAACACTGTAATTTACTTCACCTAAGGTAGGCAGCCACCAACCCTGTTCTACTTCTGCATTGGCTGCAACATATAACTTACTACAGCCATCGAATTTCCATGAGCTGAGGTTAAGTTGACCACTGCAATTTGTGCAGTTATTATAGCAACTACTGGATTCATTTAAGTAGTCGAGCTGTAAATCAAATTCTTCAGTTATCGGGTTTCCTGAACTGGTCATTGGTATATCGTCCTGGCCAGGGACGGGAATACCATTTTTATAATCTTCGTCTTCAACTTTATCAATATGTAGATTTATTTTGTTCAATAACCATCCATCAAAAGTTTTATAGGCTACTGATACGTTTCCACTTTCATTCCAAATATAAAGTGTACCTACTTCTTTTGTTTGATCGGCATATATTGTCTTTTCTATAGCATCAGCAGGAGGGTTCCACATACAAGTCGAACCATTACATTCGAAATTACCTGACCCTGCTGTATCATTAAATGCTGAAGCTGTAGACATTAAAAAAGTGACAATTATAGACAACAAAACCAATTTTTTTATCATTTTTAGTTTCCCCCTAATTGAATTGTATATTAGTTGAAACTATGTCTGGATGTCAATTATCCATTTTGAAATAAAATTTAGTAATACTGTTTAGGTCATTAGTTGAGGATAAGATTAAATTTAATTCAAATAATATCAATATTAAGAAACGTTGTTTCTATAAATTAGTTAAATATGAAAAATAATAATTTACTTACCTAAATTATTTAATGATAGGAGGTTAAATATTGAAAGAAGCATTTATAACTAAATATTACATTGACAAAAAAGTATCACTTGATGCTGAAGGTAAAACATATCATGGCACAGTTGCTGAATGTAATGATGGCGTACTAAGCCTGAAGTGGGATATTGGAGACGAATACACCCATATAGAAGTTGAAAAAATAACCGCTATCTGGAAAAGGATGTAAATTGCTAACCACCAATTAAGTAGTTTCAATGCTTTTACTCAGTGTATTATTTTTTATTTTTCAGTTTTTAAGGTTTTGTGATAATTTAATAATGTTTATACCTTTTTTTGGTCAAACTGATTTCAAAAATTGTCAAGATTTTGGGTAATTCATTAACTTTTTAGGTAAAACCTTATCCACAAAAAGATTATATAGTAAATACCAAAATTGATACGTTATTATAATTCTCCAGTTTTTATATGTAACCACAACATCCAGTCAATATAATAAATATCAATTTTATAGTGTTCAGGAGAGATTGGAATAATTGAAAACCAGAATTCTTGGGATTGAAGGCACTGCATGGAATTTGAGTGCAGCAGTAGTGGATGAAGATGATGTTATTTCAGAGGTGACTGAAACCTATCAACCGGACACTGGCGGCATCCATCCGCGCGAGGCTTCTCAGCATCATGCAAAATATGCATCCACTGTTATACAAAAACTTCTGGAAAACATCAAAAGCAAGGGAATTGACCCCAAAACATTGGATGCGGTTGCATTTTCACAAGGACCCGGGCTTGGACCCTGCCTTCGAACTGTTGCAACAGCCGCAAGGATGCTTTCCTTAACACTTGACATACCGATTATTGGTGTAAACCACTGCATAGCCCACATAGAAGTGGGCAAATGGAAGACACCGGCAAAAGACCCTGTTGTTCTTTATGTCAGTGGAGCAAATTCACAGGTTCTTGCATACAGAAAGGGCAAATACCGAGTTTTTGGAGAAACCCTTGATGTTGGAATTGGTAATGCACTTGATAAATTTGCAAGAAGTGCAGGTTTAAATCATCCCGGAGGTCCAAGAATAGAAAAACACGCTGAAAATTTTAAAAAATATGTCCCTCTGCCTTATGTAGTTAAAGGTATGGACTTTTCATTTTCCGGACTTACTACCGCAGCCAGAGATGCACTGGAATATGAAGCAATGGAGGATGTATGTTATTCATTCCAGGAAACCGCTTTTGCCATGATGGTTGAGGTTACAGAAAGAGCACTTGCTCATACAGGCAAAAATGAAGTTCTTCTTGCCGGTGGTGTAGGTGCCAATATGCGCCTTAGAGATATGCTTGATATAATGAGTAATGACAGAGGAGCTTCCTTTTACGTTCCTGAAAAGCGATTCATGGGAGATAACGGTGCTATGATTGCATATCTTGGTCTTTTAATGTACAGGTCAGGCAGTATTACAGGTCTTAAAGATTCTCATGTTGACCCAAATTTTAGACCTGATTCAGTAGAAGTTACATGGATTTAATATAGACGGAGACTGGTCGAATGTATCTTACACAGGGAGCAGAGGCGATAGTTCTACAGGAAGAGGGCATTATTATCAAAGAACGTATTCAAAAAAGGTATCGAATAAAAGTACTGGATGATAAAATACGCAAAGAACGTACCCGTGCTGAAGCGCGGTTGATTTCTGAAACAAGGCGTCTTGGAATACCGACTCCTATAATCTATGATATACAGAATTTTAAAATAGAAATGGAATACATTGACGGTGAACCCCTCAAAAACGTAATAAACCCAGAATTAAGTAAAAGGGTGGGGGAACTTACAGGTCTTTTACACAATGGTGGAATTATACACGGAGACCTTACTACATCCAACCTGATACTTAAAGACGGTCGGATATATTTTATCGATTTCGGACTGGCTTTTATCGACAGAACTATTGAAGCACAGGGAGTTGATGTCCATGTCCTGTTCCAGACTTTTGAAAGCACCCATGAAGACCATGAAAAGCTAATAAATGCTTTCTGTGATGGCTATAGACAAAAATACATACTGGCAGATAAAGTACTAAAAAGAGTAAAAGATATAGAAAAGAGAGGTAGGTATGCGTAAAATTGTTTTTGTGACCGGTAATGAGGACAAGTACAGGGAAGTAAAAGAAATACTTGAAAAAAAGGACATAAAAATTATTCAAAAAGATCTTGAATATCCTGAATTACAGGAAGATGACCTCGAGCCCATTGCTTACTACGGTGCTAAATGGACAGCAGATAGATTGAATATGCCTGTTATAGTTGACGATTCCGGTATTTTTATTGAGGCTTTAAATGGTTTTCCGGGTCCTTATTCCGCATTTGTTGAAAAACATCTCGGCAATCAGAAGGTTCTTAAACTCATGGATGATGAAACTGTAAGGGATGCCACATTCAAATCTGTTATTGGCTACTGTGAACCTGAAAATGAACCGATAGTTTTTACTGGAAAAGTGGAAGGTAAAATTGCGTACAGTGAACGTGGAGAAGGTGGTTTTGGATTTGATCCCATATTTGAATATCAGGGCAAAACATTTGCCGAAATTGGGGATTATGAAAAAAATAAGGTTTCACACAGAATGAGGGCACTGGAAAAATTTTATGAATGGCTGGATTAAACTTACGGATTATTAATCAATATAGCCCTTGCCGGTGATCCATCACAGCCTTCCATTTTTATAGGTAAACAAACAAACGAATATGTACCGTCAGATACACCGTTAAAATTCAAACATTCTATTATATTTATCTCGTTTTCAAGTAGTAATCTGTGAACTTCCAGATCAGGCTCAACGTCTACAGAAAAACCATCTATACCCACTGTTTTAAAACCATTTTCAACAATACATTCTCCTGCACTTTTGTCAAGTGATATCATGGACTCCATTCCAACAGTTGAGAAATCATTCCAAAGATTTGAATTCTGGGTTTTTATCAGCAAAATATCCAAATTTTCTGCTGCATCAAGTTTATTGAATATGTTCTCAAGGTCGGATTTTTTAATGGTTTCACTAACATCTGATAAATCCACAACAAGAGCATTTCCGATAAGCGTATCAAGAGACAGACTGTCGACAGATTTGCCATCTTCCAGTATATGTGAAGGGGCATCAATGTGTGTTCCTGTATGACTTCCCATAGAAATACTGGATACAGATGCCCTATCATCCGGTAAACAGTAAACTTTCTTTATATCAGGTACTGGATCTCCCGGATATACAGGAGTAGAAGAAGAAATACCAACTGATATATCTATCACTTTTTTTGTCGCCGTATTTTCAAACATATAATCCCTGCCTTTACGTTATTAATTGTTTAGAATTATGCAATATTTCATCTGCCTGTTTTTCATCCAATCCAGACCCCATAGCTATTTTTCGTGCCATTTCCGTTGTTATCAAGTCATCTGGTCCATGAGTGTCGGTGTTTACCACCATTGTAGCTCCTACTTCAAGCCCGAGTTTTGCAACATGACCATTGGTAATATTATGACCCTTTCGGGACGTTATTTCCAGACATATGTCATTGTCATATGCCTTCTGGACATCATCCTGTGTTATCAATCCAGGATGAGAAAGAATATCCACTTCACCAAGTTCCACAACTGTTGAATTGGTTCCGGATATTACAGGTTCTGTTACAGTTTCCCCGTGAACAACCACAATATCTGCTCCCTTTTTCCTTGACTTCTCAACAAGTGGTTCGATTTTTGCAGGAGGTACATGGGTCAGTTCCACTCCTGATAGAATTTTTATATCATAGACATCTTCAAGATATTTGGCCTTCTCTGCAACATCTACAAGCTGTTCAAAATTGGTATAATCAGCATGGTCTGTTATAGCTATCGCCTCATAACCTGTTACTACTGCCCTTCGAACCAGTTCGCTTGGTATCAGTTCTCCATCGCTGAAAACTGTATGTGTGTGTAAATCTATCATTGATTCACCTTTTAAACCAGATTTAGAACCATGTATTAAAAATAAAGTTAATTAATCTGACCCTTCAATGAACAATACATATAAAATTTCCTCAACTTTTTGACGACAGTTACCATAAAAAACAAAAATCATACAGTCATATGTGATAATATACTAATTATTTCTTCGTTTTGGCAACTGTGAAGTGACGTATTCCTGAATCATCTTGACATACGAATGGTCTTATAGGAGGGTTTATCTATAGATGGGATGACAATCGAATATATAGGCTATGCCGGTTCACTTTTATGGCTTCTTTCTCTGACAATGAGCAATAGCATCAAACTGCGCATTTTCAGTTTACTGGGAGCGGGTGCCTATACCCTTTATGGATATTTATTGAATGCATATCCTGTATCAATTGTCAACGGGATAATAGTCCTGTTGAATATTTATCATATATATCGGCTTAAACGGCGTGATGGTGATTTATTCAATATACTGGAAATCCCCGCAGAAAATTCAAGATACCTACACAATTTTCTGGAACAGCACAAAAACGATATTAGAAAATACTTCCCAGAAATTGATGATATTTCACTAAAAAATTGTTATGCTGTATTTACTCTGAAAAATTTCATGCCGGTGGGAGTATGTATATACGAAATAAAATCCGGTATTATAGACATTAAAATAGATTATATGTCTTTGAATTCCGGTGACTTAAAGGGTGCTGTATCACATTATATGGATTACAGACAATCATTAAAAGAAAAAGGTTACAAAGAAATGGTTGTAAAAGTTACGCATAACAAATACAAAAAATACCTGTCCAGTTTGGGATATACAGAAGATGCAACCATGAACAATATACTCCGGATACCTCTTACATAAATAATTTTAAAAACTGAAAGAGATGAAAATTATCATTTCTTTCAGCCAATTTCAGAACCCGTGGACAATGTAGGGTCCAAATATCATAATTGCAAATGATATCAGAATGAACAAGGTTAATATCATCGTCACTGCACCTGCAATATTTTCTGCAGAACCTTCACTACCGGTTATACGCTGTGCAAACGACTGCAAATATCCTCTGAATACATGACCTCCATCAAGTGGTACAGCTGGAAGACAGTTGAACAATCCAACATAGAAATTCAACCATGCAATCCAGAGAAGAGCATTTGCCAGCCAGAATATACCTATTCCAAGTGGCTCAGCCCATCCTATAGGCTCAAAGAATTGTGCAAAAGTCCCGCTGAATCCTCGAAATCCTTCGCCTCCAAAACCTACAATAGGCAGCCCAAAGATAATTATCCATCCACCAAGCTCATCAAGTCTTGAAGGGATACTTTTTAGCATTTCAAGGTATCTGGTAGCCGGAAAGTTCCCGATTTCAACCCCGAGTGAATTACTTTCAAGATTTCTTCTTTCATAGAATATACCAATAAAACCTTTATCCTGTGTGCCATCCGGAGATGTGGCTAATGTCAGATTTAATTGTTCAGGACTGGCATCGGTCTGGTTAGGCTTTAAAGCTTTTATTTCAACTTCCTGTCCCGGACTTGTATTTTCCATATAGTTAGAAAAATCATTGATTGATTGTACTGAATTATTATCAATTCCTACTATCAACATTCCTTTTTCAAGCCCTGAATTCTCTGCCGGTGATCCTTCTACTACATCGCTTATATAGATACCCTGAACCTGTTCATGCTCTTTGTCCTGTATATCTACTTCATAGGTAGATGTTGTTCCATCCTTTACCGCATGAACCTCTACCGTAGAACCGGGTGATACATTCATCATATAATTGATGACATCATTTGCATTCCTTGTTTGTGTATCATTAATCTGGGTTATCACCATGTTTTCATCTATACCTGCTTTATTAGCAGGGGATTCCGAATTTACATCGGTAATCATTGCATCACTAACTGAACCGATTCCACCAAGAACAGGTCCAAAGAAAAGCAAGAAAGCAATAAAGGCGACAACAAAATTTGACATGACTCCCGCAGCCAGTATCCTTGACCTCTGATTTGTGGTTGCAGCCTTTTTTGTTTCACCGGATTTTTCATCAATGGAAGATTCACTACTACCTACATTTTCATCTCTGGACACACCAAAAAGCTGTTCCTCATCTGGTTCTGCAAAACCGCCTATTGGTACGAGAGCAAGCAGTATTCCCATTGATTTTACACGGACATTCTCTACAATGGAAAGTATTGCATGTGAAAATTCATGGACTACAAGGGTTACAACCAGTGCTATAATACCCCATGTAAGCGGTATGAAATCATTGACACCCGGTATCAGGAATATATTCTGAGGTTCATTGAATTTTCCGGGTTCTGGAGTTTGTCCTCCGAATGAGGTCAGCATCGCAATGTCTGAAAGGATTACAACCAGAAACATTGCCACCATCCCAGCAAACATCAAAGGGATTCCTATATTTGCAAACAATCTCCAGAACCTTTTAGGTCTAGCAAGGCTTTTTAACAACCCCTGACCTCTTTCAGTCCTGATCATCAATATTGGTCCGTAGGCATCAATATTGTATTTTGCAAGTGTTCCCCTTTTTTTAAGATACGACACTACTATCCAGTAAAAAAGGAATATTGCAATTGCAATGGTTGTATTACTCAAGATATTTCTCCGATTAATTTGTTAGATAATGATAAGTAGGCAGTCAATTTTTATATATAATGGCTACGGTATAATTAATTCTGGTGCTTACAATGTATATGGAGGTATATATAACTGCGGGAAGTATGGAAGAAGCCCGTGAAATCGGGAGTGCACTGGTTTCTGAAAAACTTGTTGCCTGTGTTAATATGTTTCCCATAAGTTCGATTTATGAATGGCAGGGGAATATGGAAGAAGATGAAGAAATCGCAATGCTTGTTAAAACCACAAGTGATAGATTCGAAAAAATTAAAAAAAGGGTACAAGAACTTCACAGCTACGACCAGCCATGTATCGTAACATGGGATATTAGTGGAGAAACTGGTTACATGAAATGGGTGTATGATGAAACCCATAAATAATTTATTAATGGGTTAAATTTATAAACAAAATCACTATTAGTTATGTCAGGTATCTCACTCGGGCGGGAGTTACCGAGCGGCCAAAGGTGATGGACTCAAGATCCATTCGTGTAGACGTTCAAGGGTTCGAATCCCTTCTCCCGCACTAATTTATTAGGGTGACTTTTTTGACAGAGATTACCAGAGAATCAGTAATTAATGCCACAATTAATGTTTTAAAAAAATCAGAAACCAGCCTACCAGATGATGTTGTGGACGCTTTAAAATCTGCTGAAAATACTGAATCCAGTGAAGTTGCAAGATCCCAGATAAATGCTGTTTTAAAAAACGTCGATATTGCCAGAAAACATGAAATACCGATGTGTCAGGATACCGGAATCCTTATTTTTTATATACAGATAGGAAAAAAACTGAGACTGGATTTTGACCTCGAAGATGCTATAGAAGAAGGTGTTAGATACGCCACCTCTGATATACCACTGCGTCCCAATGCTGTTGACCCTATTACCCGTAAAAATAGTGGAAACAATGTCGGTACGGGTTTGCCCGATATTAAATATCAATTTATTGAAGGAAACTGTTTGACCATTACAGTTGCTCCAAAGGGTGCTGGGTCAGAAAACATGAGTCGATTACAAATGTTTAATCCTACCCAATTAGATAGTATCAAAAAGTTTGCCACCGAAACAGTGCTTAATGCAGGTGGCAAACCATGCCCACCATTAATTCTGGGTATTGGTATCGGTGGTTCATTCGATAAAGCTCCAAGACTTGCAAAATCCGCTCTTTTGGAGAACATCAGTGAAATGGATGATTTTGAAAAGGATATTCTGGATGATGTAAATTCACTTGGGATTGGACCCATGGGTATCGGTGGGGATACTACTGCTCTTTCTGTGAAGGTCAAAAAATCCCACTGTCATACTGCATCACTGCCTGTTGCTGTAAACATCCAATGCTGGGCAAACCGTCATGCTTCGGTTACACTTGGAGATGATGATTAATGGTACACTATCTTTACACTCCTATTGATAAACAGGACATCATGAAATTAAATACCGGTGATATTGTATATCTTACCGGTACTGTATTGACTGCAAGGGATGAAGCCCATAAACGCATACTGGAAATCGCGGAAAAAGGCAAGAATTTACCTTTTGAACTTAACGGTTCTGTGGTTTATCACTGTGGACCTTTGATGAAAAAAGATAATGGTGGATGGGACGTTGTTGCTGCAGGTCCCACAACCAGTAGCAGAATGTCTGGTATGACCCCCGAACTTCTTGAAAAATTCAATGTCCGCGCACTGGTAGGAAAAGGTGGAATGCAAAACGTCTCCGATTCAATGAAAAACAGGTGCGTATATCTGGCATATACCGGTGGATGTGCTGCGCTTGCAGTTGAATCAATAAAAAAAGTCTCTAATGTTTACTGGCTGGATCTTGGTATGCCAGAAGCAGTTTGGGAACTAGAGATTAAAAATTTTGGACCACTTATAGTCGGAATCGATGCAAAGGGTAACGACCTGTATTCAGAAATTACAGAACGTGCTAAAAAAATGTTTCTAAATATTTAACCAAGTTTAAAGGTTCTTCTGACCATGAATTCAGTAAATAACAATGTTGAACTTTATATATATCATGTCAGCCAGTGCGACCCTAAAAAATGTACAGGCAAAAAAATGGCACGTTTTTACCTTGCACAGATTTTTGATAAAATAAATAAAATCCCCAGAGGCTGTATACTTCTTGACCCTATGGCAGAACAGGCACTGTCACCGGCAGATGATGTATCAAAAGGAATAACTGTTCTTGACTGTTCATGGGAAGAAATCGACAAGGTATTACCACAGATACTTAAGAGAAATTTAAAACACCGAGCTTTACCATTTCTTGTTGCAGCCAATCCAGTAAATTTCGGGAAACCTTTCAGACTCAATTCTGTCGAAGCATTTGCAGCTGCTTTATACATTACTGGACATAAGCAACAGGCGTCAGATATTTTGTCCAAATTCAAATGGGGACTACATTTTATTGAAATGAATAAAGAACCACTTGAAGAATATTCCAGAGCAAAAGACAGTACAGAAATAATACAAATACAGAACCAGTATCTAGATTGATATTAGTGAACTACCACTTGGCTAAAGACCAAGTGGCTTCCTGTTTCATCCTTTTCCCTTATGGGAACAAGTCCACAGGCTCTACCCCTCATCCCGAAGGTGAATTGATGCCTATTAGATTCTGTCTATCCAACGCGAATTTTTTAATGTTAACTGATGCGTTGATGTCCCTATCATGTATCGTTTTACAGTCAGGACATTCCCATTCTCTGTCTTTAAGTTCTAAATCCTGATGATGATATCCACATACATGACAGATTTTGCTTGATGGGTCGAATCGTTCTATCTTGATAATATTTTTACCGTACCATTCTGCTTTATACTCTAATTTCTGAACAAAACTACTCCATGAAGCATCGGTTATATGCTGTGCCAGATTATGATTTTTCAGCAGTCCTTTTACATTCAAACATTCCAGTGCTACAGCTTGGTTCTCGCTTATCAACCTGGAACTTAATTTATGCTGGAAATCTTCTCTCTGATTAGCAATTTTCTCATGATATTTTGCTATCTGATGTTTCAGTTTCCTGTAATTGTTAGAACCCTTCTTTTTTCTGCTGAGCCTTTTCTGTAATACCTTCAATCTTTCAATTGAATTTTTCAGGTATCTTGGATTATCGATTTTTTCACCATCGGATGTTACAGCGAAATCCTTGATTCCTACATCGACTCCTATAGTATTAACTTCGTAGAATGTCTGTTTTTGTGGTAATTGTTTGTCGTCATCGACTAAAATACTGATATAATATTTTCCTGTCGGTGTTCTTGTTATAGTTGCAGTCCTTTGTTTACCATCAAAACTTCTATGAAGCCTGGTTTTTATCCAGCCGATTTTAGGTATGTATACTTTATTATTACCAAAATCGACTTTATAATACTGAGGAACAGAAAACGATTGTACTGGGTTTTTCTTGGATTTAAACTTTGGAAAACCTGATTTTTCTTTGAAAAATTTGGTAAAAGCATTTTCCAGGTTAAGAGTAGCTCCCTGTAATGATTGTGAGTTAATCTCTTTCAACCATTCATAGTCATCTTTTAATGCCCTTATCTGTTTGTTCAATTCAAATCTTGATATTGCTTTACCATCCTGCTCATAAGATTTGATTTTGTTCTCCAATGCCCAGTTGTATATGAACCTACTAGCTCCTATATGTTTTGTAATTAACTCCTGTTGAGTTTGATTTGGATACATACGATACTTGTAGGCTTTTAACATATTTCAGTAATTATCATTTGTCATTATTTATATGTTAAGTTATATATTGGACGGTATTCAGCCCTGATGCTGAAGACATCAGGGTTTTCTACCTTCCATTATTATAAAGATTGGCTCGATTACCAGTACGAAATAGGACTGCGTCATCACAGAACCAAAAAGAATGAAACAGATAATGTAGATTCGGTTCCAAATATCAATTACAAATACCTAAGCGCCTTTATATATCCCATAACTTCCACAATCAAACCGTTCCTTGGAAAGAAAGGTCACAATCAGGAAGAAGTTAACAAAATGTATAATGCGTGGTTTAAAGCGGTTGTTCTTACTGTTACGTTATGGAGTTATCCATACGTAATGGAAAATGATTTTTAAAGAAAAAGGGTCTGATGGCTTCAGACCATACCTTTTTAATTATTCATGGAATTTGGATACATATGGTGAGTTTTTACCTGCAGGACGTCTAAAGTGTCCTGATGGACCTTCACCAAGGAATTCCGCAAACCATGCCTCGTGCTGTACTTCCTCGTGAAGGATAGCAAGCGCCAAGTCATAGGTTCGGTGGTCTTTACCAGCTGTCATATTGCATATATGAGTATACTGGCGTACTGCACATCTTTCAGCTTCTACCAGCACTTTAAGTATTTCCTGTACGTCATTTGGGTTTTCAGGAAGATATGCAGGTGGACACCCTGATATATCATGGAACTCTTTCATGTCATTTGGTATTTCACCACCAAGTTCATAAATCCTTGGAAGCAGGGCTTCAAAGTGGTTTCTGTCCTCTATACGTGCATCCTCAGCAATCTCTTTTATACCTTCACCATCCAGTCCAATTAAATTAAACCTTAATAGTGTATAATAGTAGAATGTTGTAAATTCTGCTGCTGCATTTTTAACAAGTAAATCAACTAATTTATCAACATCTACTCCCGCTTTTTCAACTACTTCTCTAGCTACTTTTGCCATTTATTATATCCCCCTTATATACATGTATTAACCAAACAGAAAGAAACTATCTTTCTGTAAAAAGGGCCGTAAAGGGAATCTGAACTTGATACATATTAAATGATTATCCAGAACCCCACAACTACATCTGTTTTTTATGAATCAAATCCATATATAATTTTTCCTGATAAATCATTATAATTAAGAAAATATAATCAAAGAGTCAGCCAAACGCTACATCCAAAACCATCATCAGTGAAAATCCTACCATAGAACCCATTGTTGCAAGTGGTGCGTTTCCTCCTCTCTGAGATTCGGGAATCATTTCTTCTACAACTACAAAAATCATAGCACCTGCTGCAAATGCGAGTGCGTAGGGCAGTAGTGGACGAACCAAAATCACAAGAGCTGCACCCACTACACTGGCTACAGGTTCCACTATAGCTGATGATTGTCCATAGAGAAAACTTTTGAAACTGGACATCCCGTCTCTTCTGAGCGGAACTGAAACCACTGTCCCTTCAGGAAGATTCTGGATGCCTATACCTATGGTCAAAGCCATTGCTCCCGATAATGTAGCATAGGGGTATCCTCCTCCTGCTACCGCACCAAACGCAACACCTATTGCAAGTCCTTCGGGTATATTATGAAGAGTTACAGCAAGTACCAGCAAAGTACTGCGTTTCCATGGTGTTTTTATTCCTTCACTTGCATTACTTGGTCTACCATATTGAAGATGGGGTAATAGTTTATCTATACCACGCAAAAAAACCCCACCAAGCAGAAAACCTACCAGAGCCGGAAACCAAGGCAGCTGACCATTTTGCAGTGACATTTCTATAGAAGGTGCAAGTAATGACCAGTAACTGGCGGCAATCATTACACCTGCCGCAAAACCCAGCATTACATCCATTATCAATCTATCAACATCCCTAATAATGAATACCGCAGATGCACCGGTAAGAGTCATCATCCATGTAAAAACCCCTGCAAATAGCGCCTGTAAAACCGGATGCATATCCTGTAACAAAGATAGGTCTACCAATAGACATATTCCCCCTTTCCTATACCCATAATTGAAAGAAATTAAGTATGTTATAAAACTTATTAGGATTTAAGATTCTGGTCAATTCCAAAGACAACCTCTATTCTTAAATAGAATATGCTACAAATATACCAATCTCAAAATTATTGTTATTCTGTAAATAAAATAATCCGATAGTTTATATACACTGATTAGCAGTTTTCTTCTATAAATTAGTCTATAGAAAAAGTAATCGATAATTCTCAGCATATCGTTTTGGTAGTTAACCATTTAAAAATGAGATTACTTTCACACTGCTTGGCTCTTGTTTAAATATCAGGATGTCATATTGGAGTATTGGTGATAGAAATGGACGAATATTTCGAGGATTTGTTCCAGAGAGCCAAGTATTACGAGCAGTTTGAAGACATCGACAGGAAACTGTATCTGAAATAATAATAGAAGAGGCTGGCTACCTAAACATTCATCCCCTCTCTTTCTTTTTACCAGCCTCTTTTTTTATATTAACTGTTCTCTGTTTCTTGCATTAAGGTTTTTTTCTGCTATATAAATTTCTATATTTACCTTTAGCCTGTTACTTCCAATTATGTAACAACTATGTCACAACAAATTTAACATCATCTTTATTGTTTAGATGAAACAGAAAATAAAACTACATATAATTTCATTAATCAAGAGGCTGGATAAAGTGAATGCAATTGAAGTTGACTCTCTAACAAAGCAATATAAAAAATTTACAGTAGTTGATGATATTACATTCAATGTCAATGAAGGAGAAATTTTTGCATTTCTGGGACCTAATGGAGCCGGTAAAACAACCTCACTAAAAATCCTAACAACCATACTCCAGCCTACATCAGGAAATATCAAAGTAAACGGATACGATGTTCTGCACAAGAAAAATGATGTAAGAAAATCTATAGGTGTTATATTCCAGAGTAACAGTCTTGATGAAAAATTGACTGCATATGAAAATATGGAATATCATGCAGTGCTTTACAAAGTTCCCAAGAAAGAAATTAAAGGACGGGTGAACAAACTACTTGAAAATGTTGAACTTCTGGATAGAAAAGATGATCTTATCAAAACCTTTTCTGGCGGGATGAAGCGCAGAATCGAAATTGCAAGAGGGCTTATCCACACCCCACAGGTGCTCTTCCTTGATGAGCCCACAATTGGACTGGATGCACATACAAGAGCATTTTTGTGGGAATATATAAGAAACTTAAAAGATAATAACAACCTTACCGTATTTCTAACAACACATAATCTGGACGAGGCTGAAAAAATAGCCGACCGAATAGCCATAATAGACAAAGGTAAGATACAGACGATTGGAACTTTTGAACAGATTAAAGAGATGACAGGGGTTGATACCCTGGAACAGGCGTTCTTAAAACTTACAGGACATGAGATCCGGCGTTAAATATATTTTACAGATTTTATAGGTATAAAAATGCTTGGCCCAATACGCATCATGTGGATGAGACAAATAAAAGAGTACTGGAGATCAAAACCAAGGCTTATAGCTTCAATTGCCCAACCAACAATATTCCTTATGGCTCTTGGGTTTGGACTTGGACCAGTATTCCAACAAGCAGGTGGAGGGGATTATGTCCAATTTCTTACACCGGGAATACTGGGTATGGCACTTTTGTTTGGGTCAGTGTTTAACGGGGTCTCTATATTATGGGACAAACAATTTGGTTTTTTAAAAGAAAGTCTTGTTGCACCCGTCCCCCGTATATCTTTATTAATCGGGCATTCCATAGGAGGAGCTACTACTGCAGTGTTCCAGGGTGTCGTGCTACTACCTGTAAGTTATTTTATAGGATTCAGGTTAGATAGTCTGTTATTTATACCATTGATAATACTGTTTATGTTTTTAATCTCATTTTTATTTTCACTGCTTGGAATATCAATGGGCGCTAAACTGGATGACCCTGAAGCTTTTCCATTGATAATCAACCTTGTGATAATACCAATATTCTTCCTGTCTGGTGCACTCTTTCCGATAAATAACCTCCCCGATGTTGTCACTACACTGGCAAAACTCAATCCATTATCCTACGGTGTCGATGGATTAAGAGGTTCCATGACAGGTAGCTCTGATTTTGGAATAGTTACTGATATAGGTATTTTACTGATAGTTACGTTTATACTTCTGGTTATAAGCAATTACCTTTTCGAAAAATTAGAAACCTGAACCATAAGAATGTTTAATGATGCAATAATTAATAGTAAAAAACACCAGCCAAAAATTGGATGGTTACTTATTTTTTTGTAAATGAAAATATATTATTAAATAATTCCAATTTACATCAAAATCTAAATTGGGTTTTAATTTATAGAATGTAAAAACTGAATTTGTATAAACTAAAAAACGTACCAAATTTTAATTGAACCGGATTTTTATCCCATGTTTAATCAGCAAAAAATATATTCCATGTCGTTGTTGTGGATAAACGGATGAGATTCAAAGACCTTGACATAATCTCAATGAAAGACTTCTCAAGGGATATGATAGACCATATCCTTGATACTGCAGAAAAACTTGAACCCATCGCAAAAAATGAAGAAAAATCCGACATTCTGAATGGAAAAATTCTGGCAGTCCTCTTTTTTGAACCCAGTACAAGAACAAGGATGTCCTTTGAAACCGCCATAAAAAGGCTTAACGGTGATGTATTAAGCCTTGGTGCTGTTGATGCAAGCTCAATTACAAAAGGAGAAAATCTTGCAGATACTATACGTGTGATAGAGGGATATGCTGACGGAATAGTACTGAGACATCCTAAAGAAGGTTCTGCAAAAATGGCGGCTGAAATGACCACTATACCGGTCATAAATGCAGGTGATGGTGCGGGACATCACCCCACCCAGACATTTCTTGATTTATATACCATGCGAAGAGAGAGCCGGCTGGATGGAGTCAAAATAGCTATTGCAGGAGACCTAAAATATGGACGCACTGTCCATTCCCTCTGTTATGCATTATCTCATTACAACGCCGAAATAACACTGGTATCTCCAAAAGATCTCAGAATGCCCCGTGAAATAATAAGAGATCTCAAAAACCGAGGTATAGAAGTAAAGCAGACTGATTCTATGGAAGATGCTATACAGGATGTGGATGTCCTCTATGTGACAAGAATACAAAAGGAGCGCTTCCCTGACCCTGCAGAATATCAGAGAGTATCAACCAGTTTACAGGTTACAAATGAACTCCTTAAGAATGCAAATCCCGACTTAAAAATCATGCATCCACTTCCCAGAGTAAATGAAATTGATTCTGGTGTGGACTTTACATCTCACGCATGTTATTTCAAACAATCATTTTACGGAGTTCCTGTCAGGATGGCGTTACTGTCGCTTATAATGGGGTGTGTAGAATGACTATCGAAAACTCTAATGAGAAACATGAAATCAGAGTTCAGCCTATTGAAAACGGTACTGTTATAGACCATATAACTGCAGGTCAGGCGTTAAATGTTCTCAAAATAATCGGGAAACCCGGCACATCTGAAGGAATCATGAGTGTGCTCATAAATGCACCGAGTTCACACGGAAAAAAAGATGTTATAAAAATTGAAGGTCGCGAAATTAATGCACAGGAATTTGATAAAATAGCATTAATTGCACCAAATGCCACCATCAATATCATACGCAATTTCAAAGTAGCAAGTAAAAAACAGGTCCAGATACCAGAACATATCGAGGGTGTAGTAAAGTGTGTAAACCCTAATTGTATCACAAACAGTAATGAACCCATCAAATCAAATTTTACCGTAAACAACGAAAACAGGAATGTTTTTCTCAGATGTGATTACTGTGAAAGAATCATATCTGAAAACATTGCGGATAACCTGATTTAAAAATTAAAAACCGAGTACATCTTCCATTGTATAGATTCCGGGTTTTGCTCCTGTAATCCACCGGGCGGCTTTTATTGCTCCACCTGCAAACGCCTGTCTTGAACCTGCCTGATGTTTAATTTCCATGCGTTCACCTTCTCCTGCAAAAAGAACAGTATGTTCACCCACTATATCTCCACCGCGAACAGCATGTATTCCTATTTCATCACCGCGCGGTGCATGTCCCTGACGACCATATACATATTTTTTACCGCCAAGTGTTTCACTTATAACATCCGCTGCTTTTAAAGCAGTTCCACTTGGAGCGTCTTTTTTATTATTGTGATGTGCTTCAAGTACCTCAACATCATAATCGGACAAATACCTGGACATCTCCTTTATCATCTTAAAAAATACATTTACACCTACTGAATAATTGGGCGCTATGACTGCAGAGTTGTTATTTTTCATGATAAACTGCTCAATGGTATTCCTCTGCTCTTCAGTAAAACCTGTGGTACCAATAACCAGATTAACACCATTTTCAGATGCAGCAGTCACATTCTGAACAGTGGCATCAGGAGCTGTAAAATCAATCATAACATCAGTATTTGTATCAGCAAGTATCTCTCCCATGTTTTCAGGATCTGATATGGGCACACCCACTGTTCCTACTCCTGATAATTCTCCTGCATCATTCCCGATATTGAATATATCAAAAGCAGCTGATAATTCAAAATCATCAGAATTTACAATATTATCAATTAACATCTTTCCCATACGTCCATAAGCACCAGACACTGCTGCTTTTATCATTTAAGACACCCCAGAGTTTTGAGAGCATCTGTCAAAATATGCTCGTTATCATTACTAAGCTGTGCAAGTGGTAAACGAAGGTGCCCACCGGCAAGTCCTACCAGTTCAGCGGCACGTTTAACTGGTATTGGATTGGTTTCTGTAAACATTGCACGTATAACCGGAGCAATCTCATAATGAACCTGTCTTGCGGTTTTGATATCATTTTCCCGAGCTGCATTGACAAGTTTTACCATTTTATCAGGTATGATATTGGCAGTAACTGAAATTACCCCTTCTCCACCTATCGACAGGATTGGAAGTGTTAATGGGTCTTCTCCGGAAATTACAGTAAAATTTTCATCAGCTGTATTTTCAATCATATGTGACATTTTAGCAAGGTCACCGCATGCGTCTTTAATTGCCACAATGTTGTCCACTTTTGAAAGTTCTTGTATAACTTCCAGAGGCATATCCTGTCCTGTTCGTGATGGTACATTATACAGTATTATAGGAATATTCACATTTTCTGCTACTGTCTTGAAATGATTTATAAGACCAGCATTATTGGGTTTGTTGTAATATGGCGAAATTAAAAGCGCTCCATCTGCTCCTGCATCTTCTGCAAATCTTGTAAGTTCCAATGCTTCTGCTGTGTTATTGGAGCCAGTACCAGCAACAACCGGTACATTTGCACATTCAACTGCTATGTCTATCAGTTCTTTATGCTCTGATGTTGACAGTGTCGCGGATTCACCTGTAGTTCCACAGGCAACTACACCCGACACACCACCCTTTTCAACATAACTGATATTGTCCTTGAACCCCTGTATATTAACAGAATCATCTTCATTAAAAGGAGTGATAAGAGCCGGCATGACACCTTCAAACATAGTATCACTACTTAAACCTTTATTCAGTAATAGTAGTTTTAAGTGACATGCGTCGGGTGATATAACCAGCCACACGGTTTCTGATGACCTTGCTTTTGATTGTACTGTATTTTGTTACAAGGTGCTTATTCTTTTCAAAGTCTTTTGAGAATACATTTTGGTAGTTGTTAATTAAACGTTCTGATATGTTTTTGATGTTGGTCTGTCTTATATTTCCCATATATATCTCTCCTTGCTGTTTATAAAATAATTTTTTACGGGTTTTTCAAATCTTGCCGTATTGGTAACCATTATTTGCATTTATACCTTTTGGATAAATCGAATTATTGATTATCGATGTCGGTTTTTCCCAGGAACCTATCCAAAGTACCTGCATTCTGAAATACCTTTTCCCTTACTCCTTTACGGTTTATAAAAAGACCTATTAGAACAAGTAAAAGACCAATACTTGGATTTGCCAGTGTCAATATCGCTCCAAGCAGTGTAGCAAACATTGCTGCAATACCTTTCATTGCACCTTTTCTGTAGGATTGATACCTTGTTCTTTTATATATACGAATATCACGCAGTGTGAGAAAAAGTACTACGATATAGGCGGTTATTGCTATTAGCAGGTACATCATTTAATTATTATCCTCTGGATTTGTATCGTTTTAACTTACACTATATGGGATTTAAATATTTTTGTTTGAAAGAATAATAAAAAATATCTATTAACGATTTTAATTGTCAGATGATGGATGATACATCAAACGGTATTAAATTCCACATAGATATGGACAGTTTTTATTCTTCTGTGGAAGTTAGAGAAAACCCCGAACTTCAAGGGTTTCCTGTAATTGTTGGTTCCGATCCAAAAAACGGCACAGGCAGAGGAGTTGTAAGTACATGTTCGTACGAGGCAAGAAAATACGGAATCAGTTCAGCAATGCCTGTATCAAAAGCCTACAGACTATGCCCCCATGCTGTATTCCTCCCTGTTAACATGGAACTCTATAAACAGGTATCATCCAGAGTTATGAATATAATCAAAAAATTTTCTGATAAATTCGAACAGGTTAGCGTTGATGAAGCATATCTTGAAATTGGAAAAACGGTTGGAAACTACGAGGACGCTGTTAGATATGCGCAACAGATAAAAGATAAAATCTACAATTATGAAAAACTTACCTGCTCCATTGGCATCGCCCCCAACAAAACAATAGCAAAAATAGCCTCTGATTTCAAAAAACCTGACGGTTTAACCGCTATTAAACCTGAAGAAGTTGAAAACTTTCTATCACCACTTCCGGTTTCCAAGATACCGGGTGTTGGTAAAAAGACAAATGAAGCACTGGATAATCTGGGTGTAAAAACCATCGGGGATCTTAAAAATTTTGACGTTCAGGTACTGATAGGAAAGTTTGGTAAATCCGGTCTTCGTATGTATCAAATTGCAAAAGGAATCGACAACAGAGAAGTAGAGGAGCAAACTGAAGTAAAATCTATAAGTAAAGAAGATACTTTCGATGAGGACATCGCCGACCCTATAACCGCTGAGGAAATTATCGATATACTCAGTGATGAGGTTCACAATTCACTTGTTAAAAAGAAATATCTGTTCAAAACAGTAACCCTGAAATTGAGATTGGATGACTTTACAACATGTACAAGGTCAAAGACATTTGTATCGTATCGCTCAGAAGCAGGTGTTATTAAAAAAGAAAGCAAGGAATTGATGAATCAGTTTATAAAAAACAACGGAAATTGCAAATTCCGTTTACTTGGTGTTGAGGTCTCAAAGCTTTTCAAAATAAAAGACGGGCAGACCATGATTACTGACTTTTTATAATCGAGTTAAATGGTTATCGTACTTGTACCCAAAAATCCGAGCAGGTATAGGATAATAATCAGAAACGGTTGATGGATGAGATATATAAAAAGAGAATATCTTCCCATCAAACAAAACATATTTATTGGATATTTGCGGGACAAGTCCATAATACTAAATTTTCGGGTGTAGTTGGGGTATAGGAGGTTTCCTGTAAATATACCTATAAGTATCACACCAAACCATGGGAAAATCGGGAAATAATCAAATGTATAAAATCCTTCAGGCACAAAACCAAGCCACAAAAACCACGGAAAATCAACACTGAATGTCTGCAGATACGAACCCAGTAAAATAAATAAAAGCCCAAGAACAAGATTCATAGATTTAAAACGCAAAAATGGATACGCCAGAATAATTGAGATTCCTATGAAATGAAGGATTCCAAAAACAATTACTCCTTGACCGATAAATATCCATGTGATAAGCGTTAAAAGCAAACCCCAGCCAAATATCCTCAAACCTCTCTTGATGTATTTGGGATACAAATTCCAGACATTTTCAGCATATTTTTTTGTTCGGGATATACTTATTGTCAAAGATATACCAACAAGCAAAATAAAAATTATCGCTGCACTTCTTCCCATAAACAGTAAAGAACCGGAATGCAGATTAAAATCATAGCCTCCAAAATAGTTCAGGTCATATAGAAAATGAAATACAACCATCAGGATGATTCCAATCCCGCGAAAAAAATCAAGTTCCCAGAATCGTTCAGATGGTCTGTTATTCATACGATTCTCCGTATAATACTTAAATTTTTAAGATTGTTTGCATGAATGGATAGTTAACTGGATTTGAAAATAGATGCCAGAGAGGTTTAAAAAGAAGTTATTTCTTTTTTTTATCAAACACCGACGGAAGATGAAGCGCGTAGGTTCCGTTTTCTTTTATCGCCATAATGATTTCTTTTCGTTCCATTATGGAACTTAAGTTCAATTCATATGAACCAGGACCCAGTATCCTAACAGATTCCACTCTGTCATCATCCTGCATCACACTTGATTTTTGTAATTTACTGGTTTTGGTTCCCAGTACCTCATTTACCTCTCTGACCAATTTTTCATCATTTGTAGATTCTGGTGCTTTATTATCTATAGAGGATTGTTCCTCGTTGGCTACTGATGTATCTGCTTGCGACTCATTACCTACATATAGGAACTTGTTCCATCCACAATTAGGACATCCGTTTAATATTACCGAATTACCATCTTCAAAAATTTGTTCACATTTAGTACATTTGTGAGGCATCCATTCACCTATTTTTATTATGGATGGATACATATATTTAAATATTGGTCATTCTTCCAGATACTTCCCAATCAGAGGTTCAAGTTTGCGTTTTGTATCATAAGGTACCATGTTATGGTTTGTAATTATTGCACCTTCAAGAGCATTTTTGCATACACAGTCCCTTTCAAGCGGTATTTTTTCAATAGCATCGCTTACAATATCCTTTACTGCATTCACATTCTTTCTGGTGTTTTCAATCACTGTAGCAATATCTACGTCCTGTTCTTTCCAAACATCGTAATCAGTTACTGTAGCAATCATTGTGTAACAGATTTCAGCTTCTCTTGCAAGTTTTACTTCAGGCAACGCAGTCATACCGATAACATCAAACCCAAGAGATTGATACACACTGGATTCCGCCCGGGTAGAAAACTGAGGACCCTCTATACAGACATATGTGCCGCTATCATGTACATTGTAACCTTTTGAACGAGCTATATCGGTTATAGTTTCGGATAGTTCCGGACAGAATGGGTCGGCAAATCCTGCATGTACAACAATACCTTCCTCAAAAAATGTGCTGGTTCTTGATTTTGTTCTATCGTATATCTGGTTTGGTATTACAAGATCCAGTGGTGATATTTCATTCTTCAAACTCCCCACTGCAGATGCTGATATTATACGTTTTACTCCCAGTTTTTTCAGCGCAAATATGTTGGCTCTGGAATTTAATTGTGTGGGAGATATACGATGTCCTGCATCATGCCGCGGCAGGAAACAGACTGTTCTGTCTCCATATTCTCCTATCGTAATTTCATCGGATGGTTTACCAAACGGTGTATCTATATCTACCTGCCTTACATTGTCAAACCAGCTTAGGTCATAAATACCACTGCCGCCGATTATTGCTATGTCTGCTTTTTCATCCATATGTACACCTCTTTATTATTCTACAGGTTTCCATAGTGTTTTACCCTTTGCCTGCATGGATGATACTTTACCAAGCCGTTCCATTTCCTCCATTATCTCATTTAAGCGACCTGGCTGTGCAATTTCAAAGGATACAGGTTCAATAGAGTAATATTTGTAAAGACCTTGTTTCAGTGTTTTTATATCCCAGAGCTGTTCACTTTCATCTTTCATAAGAGTTGAAATGATATTAATCATATCTTCCATGAAGTTCCAGGGGAATACTATCCATGCCCATTCATCAATGTATTCACTCCAGTAATCCGGTTCCATCTGGGACGTGTACAGATATTGTAGGGTGGCGGTTTTTACTTCATTGGGATTCTGTTCAAGGACATGTTCCTTTGCATACTTCATACTCTCGCCGGTATCTATAATATCATCAACAATTAAAACATTTTTATCTACTACTGCATCTGAAGATAGAGGGTATTTTATCTGGGCTCCCTCACCAGATATAGCTGCTGTACCGGTATAATGCTCCACTTTCAGGCTTGTAAGGTCATCAAGTCCGAGAAAATCACATAATACACGCCCTGCAAACCATCCTCCACGAGCATGAGCAATTATTATATCGGGCTGAAATTCTGATTTTTTTATCTCGGTGGATACATCCCTGCAAAGATTGTAGATATATTCCCAGTTTGTTATAACGCATTTGAATTTATCATTTGATTCCAAATAAAAATCTCCTTTATGTTTGATAATTACATCTAGATGATTTTTAGACCTGTTAACAATACTGATTTTATATTTTCACCAACATATTTTATATTTATTTATTTGATTTTGTTACTTAAATGAGTATTAACATATTTAACCCTTAATAATCGTCCCGTATAGCATGCTAATGGCTTGTGCAGACGTAAGTTTTATAAATAAAGAAACCATTGGGATGGTCTGCTTACTTCACTCACAAACAAAATATAGCGGGGTGGGGTAGCCAGGAGATCCCGACGGGCTCATAACCCGTAGATCGGTGGTTCGAATCCATCCCCCGCTACTTAATTACTTTTTTTATATTGGTTTTTTCAAAAGATTAATAAAACTGTACAGGTTTTAATGTAATAATAAAGAAACTTCATGGGGACGATTTTTAAATGGTGATGGATAAACTTGGAAGTTCCTTGCAGGACGCCCTTAAAAAACTGGTAAATTCCGGGCGTATTGATGAAAAAAGTGTAAATGATGTAGTAAAAGATATTCAGAGGGCATTACTGCAGGCTGATGTTAACGTACAGCTTGTCATGAATATGTCAAAACAGATTAAAGAGCGTGCCCTCAAGGAAGAAGTGCCCTCCGGGATGAACCCCAGAGAACATGTTATCAGAATTGTTTACCAGGAACTTATAAACATTATTGGAGAAGGTACTGAAATAAACCTTGAACCCCAAACCATAATGATGATAGGTTTGCAGGGTAGTGGTAAAACCACCACAACCTCAAAACTTGCAAGATACTTCCAAAAAAAGGGACTAAAACCCGCCGTAATCTGTGCCGATACATTCAGACCCGGTGCATATCACCAGTTAAAATCGTTATGTGATAAAAACAGCATCCCGTTTTATGGTGAAGAAGGAAACGAAGATTCTCTCGGAATTGTAGAGAGAGGGATGGACAAACTTGGAAAATACGATGTACTGATTATAGATACAGCCGGTCGTCACTCTCTCGAACAGGACCTTATTGAAGAGATGGAACAGATAAACTCCATCGCAAAACCGGATAAAAAATTGCTGGTTCTTGATGCCGCTATAGGACAGCAGGCAAGTGAACAGGCAAGAGCCTTTAATGAATCAATAGGCATATCAGGTGTTGTTATTACAAAACTTGATGGTACTGCAAAAGGTGGAGGAGCTCTCTCTGCAGTATCCGAAACGAATTCATCTATTGCATTCATAGGTGTTGGCGAGACAAGTGGTGACCTTGAAAAATTCGAACCCGACCGTTTTATATCCCGTTTGCTTGGAATGGGCGACATTCGAAGCCTTATAGAAAAAGCTGAAGAGTCATTGAGTGAAGAGGAACTTGATGTTGAATCGATGATGCAGGGTCGGTTTACACTGAAAGATATGTACAAACAGCTTGAAGCTGTAAACAAAATGGGACCCCTTAAACAGGTTATGCAGATGATGCCCGGCGGAATGGGACAAAACATATCCGAAGAGCAATTCCAAGTCACCAGTGAAAAGTTATCACGTTACAGAATCATAATGGATTCAATGACAGTAGACGAAATGGACGACCCCAAACTCATCGGAAGTTCCCGTATCAAAAGAATATCAAGAGGTTCTGGAAGCAAACCCGATGATGTAAGAGAACTTCTGAAATATCACAAAACAATGCAAAATGCCATGAAAAATTTCCGCGGTGCAGGGAAATTTAATATGAAAAAGATGATGAAAAAGTTTGGAATGCAGTAATTAGTATTCCAGACTTGGTTTAATATTTTTAATATTTAGTAATTATCACAGATTTCAAGGAAATTAAGGAACAGTTCTTCTCCTTTTTCTGTATGTGCTACTTCCGGGTGCCACTGTACTCCATATATAGGCCTTTCTGGATGTTTCATGGCTTCGGTTTCACAGTATTGTGAGCGCGCAAGTTTAAGGAAATTGTCAGGCATCCGGGTTACCTCATCTGCATGAGATGCCCATGTGGAGATACTGGAACCAAATCCCTTTAAAATATCGTTCTTTTCGATTATTTCCACATCTATGGATGCATAACCACCATGGTTTCCAGTACCGTACTCACCACCGAAAGTCTTTGCTATAAGCTGGTGTCCGAGACATATTCCAAGAATGGGCACATCAATATTTTCTACATACTCTCTACAATTGCCAATTCTGTCCATTGTGGGTCCACCACTTAAAATCAGACCCTGTGGTTCTTCTTCAAGTATTTCATCCACTGAAAGGGTATTTGATACAATTTTTGTATCCATATCAAGGTCTCTAACTGTTCTATGAATAAGGTGGCAGAATTGTCCGTGGTTATTCACAACAAGAATCTTTAATTCTTCCATGATATTCGTTCCAGAGGTAATGGTGGTTTATTAATTTTATGCTGGTTATTTTCATTTGAAACTACAGAAAAATTTTAAATATTAAAACCGTGTTATAGTGTGACATAGTAGCACAAAAGTAGTTAGTAAATTTAATTGACAAGATAAAATAAATGGTGAACAGGGATTAGAAATGACTGAAATTGGCAAAAATATACGAATTGAAAGGATAATGGACAGAGAGAGCAGAAACATGGTCATTATACCAATGGATCATGGTATAACTGTTGGACCCATAAAGGGGCTATCAAATATCAGTGATTCGATAAACAAAGTTGCAAAAGGGGGTGCAAATGCAGTCCTGATGCAAAAAGGGATGGTCACCCACGGACATAGAGGATACGGACTTGATGTAGGACTTATAGTACATATGAGTGCTTCCACATCGCTTGGACCTGACCCTAATGATAAAGTTCTTACATGCACTGTAGAAGAAGCCGTTAAGATGGGTGCGGATGCTGTATCCATACACGTAAACATCGGTTCTGAAACCGAAGCCGACCAGTTGAAAAAGCTGGGACATGTTGCCAAACAGTGCGATAGATGGGGTATGCCACTTTTGTCCATGATGTATCCAAGAGGTAAAAACATCCAGAATTCAAATGACCCTGAACTGGTTGCTCACGTTGCAAGGGTAGGAGCTGAACTCGGTTCTGATGTTATAAAAACAAACTATACCGGTGACCCGGAATCATTCAAAGATGTTGTTAAAGGATGTCCAGTACCAGTAATAACTGCAGGTGGACCTAAAACTGAAACCGACCGTGAGTTCCTGGAAATGATACGCGGTTCCATGGAAGCCGGTGCAAGAGGTGTCGCTATAGGGAGAAATACTTTCCAGCATGATGACCCTGTCAATATGACAAGAGCCATAACTGAAATAGTGCATAAAAACAAATCAGTAGATGAAGCACTGGAAATGCTCAAATGATTTCGAAAATATAAAATCAGTTTAAATCCATAGGCCAATCATGAGCGATAAAAACAAATCCATCTGGATAAAAGCGGATAAAGGCAACTGGGAAAACCGTAAAAACAAGATTATCAACGGACTTGAATCCGGTGCAGATTGTGTTCTTGTCAATTCTGAAGATGTTGACAAGGTCAGGAAACTGGGTAATATTAATGTTGCAGCGTTTGGTGATTCAACATCAAATGCTGATATAGTGGTTGTCGGAAAAGGAGGAGAAGGAGACGGTACAAAACCACTACCATCTGATTTTTCCGGTTCATGGGACATAACAACCATAAATCAGCTTAAAGAGAATGGTAAAAAAGTTGCAGGTTATGTGGTAATCAAAAACAAAGATTACGAAAATTTTGCAGTGGAACTGGGAGAAATCTGCGACTATGTTATCACCATCGGAATAGACTGGCAGGTAATACCGCTTGAAAATCTGATTGCAAAACTTCAGGACAAAGAAGTTCAGATAATATCAGGAGTGAAAACTTCTGAAGAAGCAAATATTGCTCTGGAAACTCTTGAACACGGTTCTGACGGGGTACTTCTTGATTCGGATGATCCGAATACAATCAAAGAAACTGTAGGAATTGCTGAAAAATCACAAATTTCAAAGACCGAACTTACACCTGCAGTAATAACCCGGATAGAACCGGTTGGCATGGGCGATAGAGTATGTGTGGACACGTGTAACCTGATGCAGAGAGGAGAAGGAATGCTTGTTGGTTCACAATCAAAAGGTCTTTTCCTTGTTCATTCAGAATCTGAAGAGAGTCCCTATGTTGCTTCACGCCCATTCAGGGTTAATGCCGGTGCAGTTCATGCTTATGTACAGGTAGGCGAAAAAACCAGATATCTATCAGAACTTGAATCGGGTGATGAAGTCACTATTGTAGATGCTGACGGGAAACAAAAAACAGGCATTGTCGGCAGAGTAAAAATAGAAAGAAGACCCCTGATGCTTGTAGAAGCTGAAGCAGACGGTGCGGTTATAAGAACAATTCTGCAAAATGCCGAAACCATAAAACTTGTGAACAGTGATAAAAACCCGGTATCAGTTTCTGACCTGAAAAAAGGTGATGAAATACTTGTACATCTTGAAAAAGGTGCAAGACATTTTGGTACTAAAGTAAACGAAACTATCATTGAAAAATAATACTGTAGTTGGGGTCTAATGAATGGGAAATTTATAGGAGAAATAAATCTGCTGAATAAAACAGGTGTTGTTGCATCTATAAGCGATGACCCGGTGAATTCATCAATAGCTGCAAATCAACTTGGAGCTGATATACTGGAACTCAGGTTCGATTTGCTGGGTATTCAAACACCTGAAGACGCATGGAATATTATAGAAAAAATTAGGAACAAAGTAAATTTGCCATTTATCGCAACTCTGAGGTCTGGACAAGAAGGAGGTGACTGGCAGGGTACAGAAAAGGACAGGATCAAACTTCTTCTGGATATCATCCCGTCTGTAGATGCTGTGGATATTGAGCTGTCAGCACCCGAAAAAAACTGGATAATAAAAAGTGCCGCAAATACCGATGTAAATGTTATTGTTTCATCTCATTGTTTTACATCCACCCCCTCTGTTAAAGAGATGAAATCAATACTTGACAATTGCCATAATAGTGGTGCAGATATTGCTAAACTGGCAGTTATGCCGAAATCATCACAGGATGTTTTAAACCTATTACAAGTCACCTCTGACTCAACAAAACCTGTATCCACCATTGCCATGGGTGAAATTGGAAAGCATTCAAGGATAATATCTCCTTGTTATGGTTCTGTTTTAACCTATGGTTCTGTTACAGGTGCTGTTGCCCCCGGACAATTGAGAGTAGATAAACTAAAAGAATTCATGGAGTTGGTTTTATGAAAACTGTTTTTGGTGTTTTTGGCGACCCTGTGGAACATTCTCTGTCCCCTGACATGCACAATGCTGCATTTTCAGAACTTGGAATGGATAGTATATACCATGCGTTCAGAGTTGACAAAAAATCGCTTGAATATGCCCTTAATGGAGCCAATGCTATGGGTTTTGGCGGAGTTAATATTACTGTACCCCTGAAACAGGAAGCGCTTAAATTTGTTAATACCGACCCACTGGCTTCAAAAATCGGTGCAGTTAATACAATCGATTTCAGGAATGAAAATGATATGATTGGCTATAACACCGATGGAGTTGGAGCCAGACGTGCAATTGCAGATGCTGGTGTGGACGTAAAAAACAAAAACATACTAATTCTTGGTGCAGGTGGTGCTTCCAGAGCAATATGTTTCCAGTTTGCAAATGATGGTGCAGATTTAATAATCGCCAACCGTACAGAAAGTAAAGCCTTAGAACTTGCCGAAGATGTAAAAAGCGTGGGTAATGCCAGGGGGATTGGATTTTCAAATTTGGAAGAGTTGATTGCAGAATCCGATATCCTCATAAATACAACCACTGTTGGAATGCATCCTAATACTAAAGATACCATCATAACCAGCGAACATATGCACTCTGGACTTGTTGTATTTGATATTGTATACAATCCACTGGAAACCCGGCTTTTAAAAGAAGCAAAATCTGCAGGTGCTATACCCGTGAACGGATTGATGATGTTTGTATATCAGGGTGCAGAAGCTTTTAAAATCTGGACAGGTGAGAATCCACCGATAGAGGTCATGAAAAATACAGTTTTGGAGGAGCTTAAAAGTTGAACAATAGCATCCTGATAATCGGTGGTACCGGAGAGATGGGGCAATGGTTTGCAAAATTCTTCAAAAGAGAAGGATTTGAAGTTACATTATGGGGTAGTAGTCAGCGTGTGGATATAGCGGATAAACTTGGAGTGAATTTTGCCTCTGACCTTGACAATGCTATTGAAAAAAGCGATATAGTTATCGTTTCAGTCCCCATTGATATCACGGAAAAAGTTATTTCAGAAACTGCTCCAAAAATGAAACCAGGTAGTTTGTTGATGGATTTTACATCCATAAAGACAAAGCCTGTTGAAGCCATGGAAAAATATGCACCCGAAAATGTCGAAATTCTTGGCACACATCCAATGTTTGGTCCATCCATACCCAGCCTATACGGTCAGATTGTAATAATGACACCGATATCCGGAAGATGTGACAATTGGTTTCCGGTTGTTAAATCTGTTTTTGAAAACAACGGTGCTCATATAGAGGTTATCGACCCGAAGGAACATGATAAATTTGTTTCGGTAGTACAGGGACTTACTCATTTCGCATACATCACCATTGGTTCCACCTTTAAAAGGCTGGATTTTGATGTTTCTGAATCACGTAAATTCATGAGCCCTGTTTATGACATAATGATCGATTTTGTGGGAAGAATTATCGGTCAAAACCCATACCTTTATGCTCTTATACAAATGGAAAATCCCGAAGTTTTAAAAGTTCATGACGCTTTCAAAAAAGAATGCAACAATATTTCAGAAATCGTAAGACAGCAGGATGTTGAAAGTTTTGTAGAAAATATGAAATCTGCAGCATCCCATTTCGGTGATACAACATCTGCTCTACATCGGTCTGACAAACTCATAAATTCAAAACTGCAGGAATTTGACCAGATAGCAAAGCTTGTAGGGAAAGAATGTGGACTTGTACACAGATATTCAGGCGCCACTCATGTAGGATATGTTGAAAAAGTTAAACCGCGACATGTTGTTTTATCCAAACCATATCAGAAAAACAAATCCATATCTCTTAAAATAGAAAATGTACGCCTTTTATCCGAAAACGAACTCAGACAATGGAAAATTAACAACCTAAAACACATAACAAGAGACATTTCAGTTTTTATCCCTACTAACGCAGTACCCGAAACCATAAGGGATGTAATATCTAATAATGCCAATGTTGTAGATACAGAAATTATAGATATATATTCAGGATTTGAAAATATAGAAAATCTCAGTGCTACATACAGGATTACAGTTCTTGAAGATAGCAACCCCAACCTGATACAGGATGAAGTAAAAAAATTGCTTGAAGGACTGGGATGTTATCCAAGAAGTTGAAAAATGAAAATGTTAAATCTGGCTTACAAGGTGTTCTAAGGCTTTTTCAGGGTCTTCCGCTTTGACAACACCTGATGCCAGTAAAACTCCTGCAGATCCAAGCTCAAGAGCAGCCTGCAAGTCCTCTCCTTTGGATATTCCTGCACCACAGAGTACTTTCACATCTTCATTTACATTTTTAACTGCATCTACTGAACCTTTAACCACCTGAGGATCTGCACTTGACACTGGTACCCCAGTACCTATTAGTTCTGGTGGTTCTATTGCTATATAATCGGGTCCAAGGGATGCTGCTGATGCGCTTGTATTTACATTATTAGTACAGACTATAGTAGAAAGACCCGCTTTACCAGCGGCTTTTACCGAAGAATCAATATCTGCAAGTGTTAACCGTCGCTCGGAATGATTTACCAGTGTACCGATTGCACCAGCATCTTTTACACATTGAGCCAAAATCTGACCTGTGTGACTTCCTCCATCAATTCCATCGATGTGCTGTGAATAAACAGGAACATCCACCTGTGAAGCCACCTGGTATATATCACAGAATTGGGGTGATACACCTATATCCACATTATATTTTTCTGATACATTTTTGCAGGCTTTTGCAATTGTTACGGCTTTTTCTCCTGTACCCTGTAGATAGGTCTTTAGGTTTACCACTATTAGAGGTGATTTACTCGAATTCATTTATACTCCCTCCAGAATAAATAATAAATGTGGATTTAGATTGAATCCACAATTTAGAAATCGGTCATTACCCTATACTGGTCGATTTCCGGTTTGTTCAAAACGTCAAGGAATTTTTCAGATACCTGACGGACATCTTTAGCATTGGTAATAGCCCTTCCTGCTACTACTATATCCGCACCAGCTTTTAAAGCATCTGGGATGGTATCAACACGTATACCACCGGCAACAGCAACCATTATCTTTGGAGAGAGTTCCTTAATCGCATCAATACTTCCCCACGCGTATTCAGTTTCTTCAACATCAATTGCCCGGTGAAGTTCAACCACATCAGGTAACTCATCCAGTTGTTTCAGTATAGACATCGGGTCTGGTTCATTAAGGGTATCCATTACCACATAGATGCCCGTTTTATGGGCCTCGTTAATTGCTTTGTTAATAGTTGACACAGGAGCAAGGGCGGAAACAACTATTGCATCTGCTGTGGCATCTGAAACCATACGTGCCTCGAGGTTTCCTGTATCCAGTGTCTTCAAGTCCGCTACTATAAATGCATCAGGTTTGACCTCTCTGAGACGGGAGACTACGTCCACACCATAACGTTTGATAAGAGGTGTTCCAGCCTCAAGTATGAGATGGTCACTCTGTGGCAGTTGAGAGATTATATTCTTCACTGCATCAAGGTTTGGATTATCCAGTGCAACCTGTAGATATGGTGGATCCCACAGCCTTGTTACTTTGAAACCCATGATTGCATGCATGCTCTTGTCCTTTTCTTCACACATTGTATCAACATCAGGGAACCCGTCCATTGCACGCTTAAGTGCAAGTTTGGTAGCACCGTAATTGTACCTGTAGATTTTATTGTAATCAGATGCTTTGGGATGTATAAATACACTTGCCACCAGTACAAGTTCCTCTGCTTTATCCTTTGGTATAACACCATCTTCTACTGAATCGGCAACTGCTTTTGCTACAGCAGCCTGTGCCGGTCCAAATACCTGTTCTGCCTGTTTCATATTTTGCACTGTAACCTTAGGCACAATCAATGTGGATGGTTTGGCGGGCAGATTTGGACGTATGACGGACAACATCGGGGTATGTCCTGCAGACAACTGTGTCATACCTGTAGCAAATGCCTGTCCGACTGGTCCATCCTTGTCACCGACCATAAGGTCTACATGTGCAAGCTCTGGTTCTTCACCTATTAATGCTTCTCCAACCAATAACATAATACACCAACATTTTTCTTTTTTTATATAGGTATGTATAAATTAGTTAATATTAGATTAATTTTGGACACGTATCATTCAAAACACACACATCACATCTGGGAGATACTGGACGGCATGTATTTTGTCCAAAGCGTACAAACAATTCATTGATTTTATTCCACAGATTTTCTGGAACTATTTTTTTGAGGTCTTTTTCTGTTTTTTCGGGTGTTTTTGTTTCTACCAATCCGAGACGGTTTGATATTCTATGGACATGAGTATCTACAGCTATTGCTTTTTTGGAAAATGCATATGTCAGTACACAATTTGCTGTTTTTCTACCAACACCCGGCAGTTTCAATAAATCATTAAGATTATCTGGAACCTGTCCATCATACTCGTCCAGAATCATTTCAGATATCTGTTTGATACGCTGGGTCTTTACACGATAAAAGCCTACATTTTTTATCAAACTTTCTATTTCATCTTCATCTGTATGAACCAGTTCATTAGGAGAATTGTATTTATTAAAAAGGGTTTTTGCTGAAGAATTTGTCACACTGTCACGGGTTCTCTGGGAAAGGACAGTGGTTATCAAAACGTAAAACGGGTCATTGTTTTGGTAATAGAAAATTTCTGGATATTCATTTTCAAGGCGGTGTAAAACCTCTTCAACATTCATTGTTCGGGTCTTAAATCACAATGGTATAAAATTCTTTGCTGTATAATAGGGTATTCTTGGTACAAGCCATTTTATAAATGAAGGATAACCTGAATTTCCTGTTACCAGATGAATAAACCTGTAAAGCATCTTCTCGTTGGTAGCAAGCATTTTTGCAAATATATCAGGGTGTCGATAAAACACTTTTGAAACTATATACGAATACTTTAAATCATCACCAAATTCATGCTTACATTTATCCTGATATTTTGAAAGCATAGCTTTTGAAAAATCATTTTTGTAAAAGGCATCAACAACGGTTTCAGCCGCTAATCTGCCAGACATTAAAGCATAATTTATCCCTTCACCCAGAAACGCATCTACAAATCCTGCAGCATCTCCTGTAAGTAAAACACGGTTATTGTATGTTTTTCTTTCAACACCACCTATTGGTAAAAAATGTCCACTGGGCTTTATGTAATCAAATCCAAAATTGTTTATGAATTCATAATATGATTTAAGAGAATCAGATGATTTCGCTGCATCAATACCTCCTATACCTACTGAAACATAATCATCCTTGGGAAATACCCACCCATAACCCTTTTTGATTTTATCAAAATGGAATTCCACAATATCTGGATAATTCATATCTATATACTCTTTTGACAATGGAATGTCTGATGCAAGTGAAAATGCCGTTTCATCAGGTTTTAATTGTGCTCTTACATATCGAGCACAAACACTGTTTACACCATCAGCACCAATCACAACTTTGGTTTTAAATACACCTGCAGTTGTGTGAATTTCAACATGATTGCTTTTAATATCCAATGATTTAACTCTTGTTTTTTGAAGGAGTTTAGTTCCTGAATTGACAGCTTTTGTAGTAAGATAGTTGTCAAACTCTTTTCTGGATACCATAGAAGCAATAAGTTCATCAGAACGGGATTCAAGAACTTGATTTCCATACAGTACTCTTGCTCCAAAACACTGTCTTTTTACCAGATTAACGGGTACATCATAATCAAGATGTTTTAAGGCTTGGCTGGATATTCCGCCTGCACAGGTCTTATCTCTTGGTAGAGAATCCTTTTCTATAATCATTGTGCTCAAACCTGCTTTTGCAGTATATTCTGCGGCTGTTGAACCCGCGGGTCCAGCCCCCACTACTATTACATCCTGCATGTTATGAAAAGATAGAACAACTAATATTTCAAAATTGGCATATTGTTAAAAGTCATTTTCGCAAACAACCATCTCTTATTTATAACATAAAATAATATTTATTGTAGCTTGGTTGCGATTAATCAAGGGCCCGTAGTCTAGCAGGTTATGACGTCGCCTTCACACGGCGGAGGTCTCGAGTTCGAATCTCGACGGGCCCATCTATTTTTGATTTAGTATTTTTATCGGACTCCTCTTGAGGATTGAGGTCTCTGAATTCTTGATTTGAGATTCGAGGATTTAAATTTGTATTCCAGCAAGTTTTCGATTTCAAAGTTTAAACACTCATGGTCTACTACGATTAAAAACACCTGTTTACCATCATGGGAGGTAGGATATATATCTATATTAAATCGATAAATCCTCGATCTTAAAATTTTATATGCTGTATCAAAATAAACAAATATTTGGAATTCATAAGTATTATTAATATATAAATTGTTTTTATGAGGACTTTTGTGGGGTTTTAAAATATCAGGCAATGTATTAAATTCTGTTTATGAATCCGTTGGTGATGGGGTTTGTATTAATGAAGTTATCTATAATGATAATGACCATCCTGTAGATTATAGGATAATCGATGCGAACCCTGCTTACGAATCCATTACAGGATTCAAAAGAGAAGAAATCGCAGGCCAACGAGCATCAATAGTATATAATAAAGAAAATCCACCACATCTTAATATATACGCAAGAGTAGCCGAAACTGGTGAAAAAGCTAATTTTGAAACATATACTCCACAATTGAGGAAACATTTCAATGTATCAGTTATTTCCCCTGAAAAAGGAAAATTCATCACTATATTAACAGATATTACAAGTCATAGTGAAATTGATGATGAGTTGGAGACAGTTTATGAAAATGTACCAGTAGTCCTTATGATGGTCGATTCTGACAGAAGAATTCTAAAACTAAATAAAAACGCAGAGCTTTTTGCTGGTAAATCTTCAGAAGAACTGGTAGGTTCAAGAGGTGGTGAAGCTCTGGGATGTCTGCATTCACTGGATGACCCTGAAGGTTGTGGATTTGGACCGCATTGTAAGGATTGTATAGTAAGAAATACTGTCCTTGATACATTTGAAACCGGTAACAACCATTACAATATCGAAGCATCATTACCCTTTATAGTGGATGGCCGTGAAAAGAATCTGACATTTCTACTATCGGCATCACTCATCAATACAGAAAATAAATCAAAAGTTCTTGTCAGCATCCAGGACATAACTGAACGCAAGGAGACTGAAAAAGAATTAAAAGAAAGTGAAGAGAGGTTCAGAACACTTACAGAAAAAGCGGCTGATGCTATCATAGCACATGATTTTGACGGCAACATCATATATGCAAATGAAACTGCAAGTAAAAATCTTGGGTATCCAAGAGATGAAATTTTATCACTAAATGTTACTGATATTGATCCTTATGTTGATATCGATGTTTTCAGGGATAAATACTGGAATAAAACATCTTCAGATACTTCATATTTTATAGGAACCTATCATAAAAGAAAGGATGGAACTATATTTCCCGTAGAAGTCAGGTTAACTCGTATCAATTTGAATGAAAAACCTGTAATACTGGCATATATACGGGATATAACTATACGAAAACAAGCAGAAGAACGTATTAAGGAACAAAAGGAACAGGTAATAGAAACTGAAAGAATAAGGCAACTTGAACTTCATCACAGGATAAAAAATAATCTTCAGGTAATTTCCAGTTTGCTCAGCCTTCAATCAGAAAAATTCACAGATGATAATGTAAAGGATGCTTTTATAGATACACAAAACCGAGTCATTTCAATGTCTCTTGTCCATAACAAATTATATCAAGCCAAAGGTCTGGAGAATGTGAATACAAAGGATTACATAGGTGATATTGTTGACCACCTTAATGAACTATACAATATACCCAACATAGATATAAACATTGATGTTGAGGATATATATCTTGGAATTGATACCATCATACCGCTTGGGATGCTTATTAATGAGATTTTGTCCAATTCTTTAAAATATGCATTTTCTGAAAGTGAAACGGGTAAAATTGAGATAAAACTTTACCAAAATAATAATAATAAAAATTATACGTTGATTGTTGCCGATAATGGTAAGGGAATGCCTGAGAATGTAGATGTCAAAGATGCAGATACGCTTGGACTACAACTTATAAAAAATCTAATAGACCAGATTGGCGGTGATTTTGAGGTAAATAAAGAAAAGGGTACAAAATTTATCATCGAGTTTAGTGGTTAATTTTTTGTTATGTAGGAATTTAAAAACTAACCTCAAATTAATAAGATACCCAACCTGTGCCACCCAAAATCACACAGATTGGGTAGAAAACCATTTTTAACTACTTTTGACCCTGTATCTTGGTTAACCCCACTCAACCAACAAAAACGCTCGTCCACTAATTTAAGCAGATGTAGGTTTTCATCTATTCTCTACATCCACCTACTATTTCTTTCTAATGCCCCATAAATATATATAATAAATGATAATTACAATTTTTTAGTTTTAAATATTAATAAAGCGTTAAAATTTTTAGCGGTGTTATAAAATTGCTATTGCTATATCATATAAGTGAATGGATTTTAAAGCAAAATTAATTAATATATGTTACAGAAACGTAATACTTTGTTAAAATGTATCAACCATCCAAAATTATACAACGAAAACATAAAATTATTATACCAAAATTTATATTTTTTAATACTAAGAATAATATATTAACAAAGTGCATACTATAAAAATCCATGATTCAAGAGTAGGATAATATAATTTAAAGAGGGGAGAGAATTTAATTGCCAAAATATAAATTCAAAATATTAATTGAAAGTACACCTGAATATGAGGTTTATGTAAAAATACCTCATAGATACATAGAAAAAAATAACCTTGAATTCAAAAATGCAACCACTATTTTAAACGAAATAGGTGGAGATTATTTAATGTTGGATGCGTATTATCAAGGTGTTTGGGTGCCTAAAAATATAATCCAATTCGAAAAAGTTAAAACTTATTCATTAACCATCATACAGAAAGTTAATACTGCATATTCAGTATCATGTAAAATTATTAGTGTATTATTAATAAGAACCAATATCCATCCATCATGAAACAAAACTGTATGTTATTCTGGTACCATGTACATAGATACACTGTTTTATGTTCATAATTTGACAATATACCTACATGAAGTTTATTTAAATGTCCATTAATAGAGTAAAAATAAGTCTTTGATGGTATTGGTAACAAAAACAAAGTGTGAGGCAATGAAAAAACATTGATTAAAAACGGAAAAATCTACGGAGGAATGTTTCTATAATTGCCTCACTCCATCTGCATATTCCAATTATACATTTGCGATATATAAAACATATCATAAAAAACTATTTTTAATTGTTATGAACGCTTGGATATAAAATAATATTTAAAGATAATATTTTTATCTCATTAAATATATTCCTACTTATAGGAGTGAGGGGTATAAGCAATGAGAGGTAAAAGTTTAACATTTTTATCTTTAGTTATCATCATATTTTTATTTACGACTACAGGAAGCATTGCCAATGATGATAATCCAAAAGATGATAATATAAATCCTATTAACAGCAAGAGTGGTACAGACAATACTCAAAAAGTAAATACTGAAACTACAGACGAAGATAAACAGGGTTTTCAGATTAATATTCCGAGTGTATTTACCAATTACAAAAATGACAAATCAACTGATTCTCTTATTAAAGACTTATTAAACAGTAGCAATGAAGATACACGTATCAAGGCCGCAAAATCTCTCGGAGAAAAAAGAGGTCAAAATGCAATAGACTCGTTGATAAAAGCATTCGAAGATGAAAGTGTGTATGTTAAAATCGCTGCTGCTAATTCACTGGGTAAAATCGGAAATCCTGCAACAGGAGATCTTCTTGAAGTGCTTGACAGCCAGAACGAAGATGTGCGCAAATATTCTGTTAAAGCACTTGGGAATATCAGAAATGAAAATACTGCAGATGAATTGTCAGATGTTTTGTTAAATGACAAAAGCAGTGATGTTAGAGAAAGTGCCGCAAAAGCCCTCGGTGATATCGGCGACAAGAGAGCCGCTGAACCACTGATTGATGCTCTTTTAAACGATACTGATGAAGATGTAAGAAGTAAATCTGTTGTTGCTCTTGGAAAAATTAAAAATGAAAATGTTGTAAAGCCATTGTCTAACGCTCTTTTGAATGATGAAAGCAGTGATGTTAGAGAAAGTGCCGCAAAAGCCCTCGGTGATATCGGCGACAAGAGAGCCGCTGAACCACTGATTAATGCTCTTCTAAATGATACTGATGATGATGTACGGTATCAGGTCGTAGAAGTATTCAGCGAAATAAAAGATAAAAATGCAGTTGACCCATTAGTTAAAATTTTGTTAAACGACAGGGATGTAGATGTCAGGAGTTCCGCCGCCGAAGTTTTGGGTGATATCGAGGATGAAAAAGCCGCAGAACCCCTTGTTAAAGCTTTAAACGATGATAGTGAGGAAGTCAGGGAAAACTCTGCTGATGCTATACTTGAAATTGGAGAACCCGCTACAAGTCCACTGGTAAATGAACTTGATAACAGAAACAAAAATGTTGTAAATACTGCCTCTGACCTACTTGTTGAAATCGGCGACCCTTCTGTTGATCCACTTATACAGACGCTAAGCAACAGTAATAGTGATAATGCCAAAATTAAAGCAGCCGATATACTTGGTAAAATCAGAAACGAAAGCAATATAAAACCATTGATTAAGACGTTAAATAACGAAAACAGCAGAGATGTTAAACTTAGTGTTGCAGATGCTTTGGTTAATATCGGAAAACCTGCTGTTGACCCGCTCATCAAAACATTGAATAACAACGATGATAAAGAACTGGAAAAATACCTACAACTGGCACTTGTACAGATAGGAGATGAAAAAGCTATAGAGTCACTTACCCGTTCTTTAAACAAGGAAAAAACTTACACCGCTAACATAGAATCACTCCAGAATGAACAACTGGACGGAGAAATACAGCCGCTTAAAGAAGCCTATAAACAGGAAAACAAAAATTCAATATCCAATATTGCAAACGCTCTTGATGATATAAATGACAAACATACAAAGTCACTGGCTTGGTCATTAAAATATAATAACAACCCTGCAAGAAGCTGTGCATCAGCAGCAGGTGTAGATATTAACAGCAAAAATGCACAGGAAAAGCTTGTAAAGGCTCTTAAAGACGAAAAAGGTTATGTTAGAATCAGTGCCATCATGGCTCTGGCAGAAATCGGAAATGATAAAACAGTAAAGCCTATTGCAGAAGTGATGTTTAAAGACAACCCCGAAATAAGAGCAACTGCCGCCTATGCTCTCGGTGAAATCGGCGATATTGATGCAGAAAAACATCTTATAAGGGCTATGCTTCATGATGAATATGAAAATGTAAAGAGCAACGCTGCACTGGCACTGGGTAAAATTGGAGATGATGAAACTGCACATTACCTTACAAGAGTGCTGACTGATGGCGAAGAAAAAGACCAGGTAAGAAGTAGCGCAGCTCTGGCACTGGGCAAAATAAAAGAATCAAGTTCAGTTTCTCCATTACTAAAGACCGTAAACCATGAAAACAAGGAAATGCGGCACTACTCTGCTCTCGCACTTGGAAAAATTGGTGATGAAAGAGCGGTTAAATCTCTTATTATACTTCTGCAAAATGAAGATAACAGAGAAGTTAAAAATGGAGCTATTTATGCCCTTGGTGAAATCAGGAATGAGAAGGCAGTAGAGCCATTGATTGAATGTCTGGATGATGCTAACAGCAAAATCAGGAAAAACGCTGTGATAGCTCTTGGGAAAATCAATAGTGATAAAACTGTGTCCCCACTGATTCAGAGATTGAATGATAATGACCCCGAAATTAGAAAATATTCGGCAATTATACTTGGAAAGATAGGGGATAAAAAAGCAGTCCATCCACTTATAAACACCCTGGATGACAGTAATAAGGATGTAAGAAAGGCTACTACAAATGCACTTGCCAAAATAGGTAAACCCGCAGTCCAGCCACTTATCAACTCACTGGATTCCAGAAATCCTGATGTTAAAGAACATGCAACCAATGCGTTGATAAAAATAGGTGAACCCTGTGTACAGCCCCTTATTAAGGCATTAGACAACGATAAAATCAAAAAACCTGCTACTATTGTCCTTATAGAGATAGGGGACAAAAAAGCAATTGAGCCATTAATCGATGCCTATAATATGGAAAAATAAACGACCTTTAAAGGTCGTCGTTTTATTTTTATTCAAAGGTTATATCCACACTTCCTACATTTTCTGCCAGTCTTTTTGAAAGTAAACCCGCCTCTATCCTGCATACATGAAGTACACCACACGGGACAAGGCAAATGGATGTACAGTCAGCTTCTTTTGCCTTTTCCATGACATAGTTATCCTTAATGTCAAACAATTCCATCATGGGTACTTCCATATGAGATAAATTTTTTATTTTTTCGCAGGGTGTATCAATATCAATGATAACTTTGTCCCCTTCCATTTGACCTTTTATTTTATGTGTGAATCCACATAATCTTGAATTTACAGTTACTTCTGTCATTTTTATCCCACCAATCAATTATAACTGGAATCTATTACGTTGGCATCATTTTGAGAATGGCAATGGGAATCTTTTTCCTCAACATTCATGTTTTTATTTTCCAGATTTTGTGATATTGTATTTTTTACAATATCTGTTAATTCATCTTCTGATATACCTGTAACGGCTGCCAAGAATTTTAATCTGGGCAAGGCTATGTTTTCGTTTTCTAAAATTGACTTTTCTACCTGTGGGTCTTCATTAGAAGATGTTACACTTGACTTTATTCTTTTGTTTGAAAATTCCATAGAAGTTTTTATATGACCTATAAAATCAGGACTTGTGTTAAGTACTCTATATCGTATATCATTGACTATTTCATTAACAATTCTTTCTGATGATTCAGATGTTAGCTGTTTTGAAAATACTGTAAATTCACCTGAAAACATCGAAACCTGTGACATATCGATAGAATTCTTGTACTCGAATCCGTCCAGACTATGTTTATTACTATTTTCATCGAGAAGGTTTATAAGGTTCTGGAAATTTTCATCCTTATGCTTGGCTGAAAAATTGAGGATTTTTGCTTCCGGATTTTTATCTTTTAAGAATTTCCTTGTATTTTCTATATTTTCAGCATCAGCGATATCATTTTTATTAATACCCAGTATATCGGCTTCTTCAATCTGGGTCAATATGAATTTGGGAATTTGGTCTACTTCTGCTTTAAACCTGCTACCATCAACAAGGGTTACAATTGGTGCAAAAGAAAGATTTTTAATGTCCATATTCTCAAGGTCCTGCTTTATTTGATTTGGAAATGCAAGACCTGTGGGTTCTATAATTACAGTATCAGGATTTAATTCATCGTTTAAGTTTTCAAGTGTATATTCCATATTAATTTTAAGTGTACAGCAAATGCACCCATTGGTTATTTCCTTTGTTACTATCCCGGAATTTGTAATTGTGTCTCCATCAATTCCGATTTCTCCAATTTCGTTAACTATTATGGCGACCTTTTGACCGTTATCTATTAAATGTTTACCAAGGTTTAGGAGAGAGGTTGTTTTTCCACTCCCCAGAAATCCACCAACTATTATTATTCTCATACATTCACCTGATGATTATTTGATAAATAAATGAATAAAACAGTACTGAGCTGATAAAAAGTTATGCCTGTTCGATTTCAAAAGGTGACTCATGGGCGTTTAACACTTTGACGTTTTTAAATTGTATTGCTTTCTTTGGACATACATCTACACAGCGCTTACAGCTTACACCCAGACATCTTTGACTGTCATGTACCTGATATACATCCTCTTTATAACTGACTATTTGTAGCGCTTTTTCTGGACACTTATCTTCACACATATAACAAAAACTGCAGTTTTTAATTGGTCTTTCAATAACAATCCCCAGATCCCTTAATACCTGAACACTCTCTTTACCTAAGTCGTTGATATCTTTTGTTACCTGTTTTTCAATTCTGGGGTTTTCAGCAAGTTTTGGGAGCCCTTGTATATTAAAGCTTTTCAGCATCTGGTCATACATTTCCAGAGGCATACCCTGTGTCCAGTACGAAAATTCACACGAATATATCAACTTAAACATTTCACTTTTTGCCATCATCAGATGGTCGGTTTCTATTTTATGTGCAAATTCTACAACCTCATCAAGCTTTGATTCGTTCAGAATCAGTTCTTTTGCCAGTGAAATCGATGTATTACCAAATTGCACTATATTTTTTGCCGAACCGGGACAAATACCCAGTTTTCTTGCTTTGTCAGCATCTACATAAGTACCTGATGCACCGGTCATATACATGTTTTCAAGGTCTTTAAAATCCAATCCTGCTTCCATTAACATTGTAAGGTGCGAAGCCCTGATAGCTCCAACCGCCTTTCCTGCTTCTCTGACATCATCCTCAGTTATTTCAATACCACCACCAAGGATCAACCTGCCGTCAGGCAACTTAGGCATTGTTTTTATCAAACCTGTTTCAAGAGCTACTGACAACAAAGAAATCATGCCTGTACCTGTTATACCAATTGCTCTGGTTTCCGATTGTTCTATTACTTCACCAGCAACAGGGTTTACAAGGTCACCTTTTCTTTCTAACATACTGTCATCAAGAACAGTGAGTCTCCAGTAGTTACCTTCAGGGTTTACGTCAGTTATCGCTCCCGGACCTGCAAGCATTCCACAGTTTATACCCTGACCTTCTATTGCAGGACCTGCAGCCGCACTACCTGTTATAATTCTGTCACCCACTTTAAGTGCCATTTCTGCATTTGTACCGTAATCGGTCACCATTGAGGGTTCTCTCTGATTCATAAAATCGGTTTCTATCATCATTGCAAGTGCATCCGCTCCGACTTCATGTTGTATGGATGGTGGAATAATGATTGTACAGTTTGGTAAATCAAGATTCTTGAAAACCTCATTTGCAGGAACAACTTTTGCATCACGTTTTACATTTTCAACCCCCAGTTCTTTTTGCATGGATTCCCCTGCATAAGCAAGGTCTCTTATTTCTGTGTCCTGGAAAAGTGAGAGCTGAATAGGATTACCGCATACAGATAATTTTTTAATCTCTAAAAGGTCAATATTGAAATTATCTATTATTTCTTCAACTGTATCCTGGATTATCTCGGTTGCAACATCTTCACCAAGCTGGATTGCAAAATCGAGCTGGTCTATAACGTTACCTCCAGGGAGAGGGTGCCTCATTGTAAGTACAGTTTTTATTGTTTCTTCTGTATCAAGGTCTATAAGCTGTGCTCTAATACCACTTGTACCCAAATCCATTGCAATTCCATACATTATGAACCCTTCTTTATAACAGAAATTTCGTTTGATTATTTCTACTCTTATATACGTTTGAAAATTATATAACATAACTTCAAGTAATATATCAAAGTCTTTAATATTAAAAAAAAGCCTGATGATATCAAAGGTATTGATGATATTAATATCAAAATTTGAATGACAATGGTTAGAGGTAGATTGAATCAAAAATATGGAATCTACTAACAGGATACTTTTTTAAGTGATAATTATAACAATTAACAATTTAAAATTGGGTAAAAATAAAATAGAATACAGTAGCCACTACAAACAGGACGTATAGATACATTACAAATGTATCAGGATTAAAATCTGATTTTTTCAACTTATACCCCCACTTATTCTATAAAACTTAATTAGAATATTACCTTTTTGGAACTATTTCATCTATCCTTAAGATATTAGTAGCTGTTTCTGTTGCAGAAATTATAGCCAGTTTTTTAATAGTAACTGAATCATATAACGGTGGATTGTTGTTAACAACCTGACCTGACACATCGATTCTTGAATCAATACCCTTATTGTAATAAGAATTCATATCTGCAATAGAATCTATTGGGTTCATGCCCATATTGAATGCAAGTATTCTGGGAATCTGTTCCAGTGCTTTTGCATATTCCATCACTGCAAGCTGTTCTTTACCATCAATTGTTGATGCATATAGTTTAAGCATTTGTGAAAGTCCAAATTCTATACCCCCTCCTCCAGCAACAACTAATCCATTTTTGAGAATAAATGCAGCATTATTCAGTGCATCATCTGCTGCTTCCTCCACTTTTTCAAGATTATATTTAACAGGTTCCCAGATAATAATAGTTGTTATCATTTTACTGTTTACTGTTACATATACCAGATGTTCACCGTTTTCCTTTTTAACCTCTATTTTATCGGCATATCCAATTGATTTTGTTAAATCATCTTTTATAGATGATATTCCAGCGTCTGTTGCTCTGGAGAGTTTCTCAATATCATTTACCTTCATCTTCTTGAACATCAATATATTATTTTTAGTAAGTAAAAACTCTATATATGGGTCAACCTCACCCTCACAAAAAACCAAATCAGCACCTGTTTCAAGGATTTTATCAGCATAATTTTTCAAAATAGTCTTGCGACATTCTTCAAACTGGTAAGCCGTTCCAAATGAATCCATATTTATATTATGTTGCGGATTTAGATATTCACTATCCACTTTAAGGTCATGATTTAATATTAAAACGTTAGGAGATTCAATATAATCAGGCATTTCAAATCTTGCAGGTTTCTCGTCCAGAATAACTCCATTTAAAGAAACAATTCCAGAAGCTCCTGTCTTTTTAATTATTCTTACGTTATCGTTTAAATCCAAATCTGTATTTTCTGACATAGCATTTAATCGTTTGATGGAATCAATCATGATTTTTGCAAGTCTTTCAGCCTGATGGGTTTCTATACCTTTACTTGAGGCTGCAGCAAAAACCGCAGAATAAGTATCTTCCTGTGATTTAACTGATTTAGTTTCAAATTGAAGGATTTCGTAAGATTTGTTAAGTGCTTTCTGGTAACCATCTATTATAATAGTTGGATGGATACCTCTATTTATGAGTGGAATCGCCCTGTTAACCAATGTAGCCGCCAGAAGAACCGCTGTTTTGGTACCGTCTCCGCAGGTTTTATCCATAGAACCTGCAAGGTCTTTTAAGGATGTTACCACAGGGTGCAGTATGTCGGTTTCTTCAAGTATGGTTTTCCCATCATTGGTTAGATAAATATCGTTGACTGGATTAAGTATAATTTTATTGAAACCTCTGGGTCCAAATGATGAACTCAACAAATCTATTATCTTACTGCATACACTATCCAGATGGTTTATAAATTCCTGTCCTCCCACTACATTTTCAATCCCCACCTTTTCACGTGCCTGCTCTACTAACCCTTCTAAACTGTCTGAACTTATATTTGAATCAGTTTGGCACCTGTGTACCGGTTTTGATACTGTGTTTTCCATCATAATTTTCACCTGTCACTTTATTAATAGGTTTACCGACACCAATACCCACCAGTTTTGTTTCTATCGGAGACCCCATACCTTTGCCGATTTCATTTTCATCAAGATTGAACTGGATACTGTCTTCATCCAGATCATAGCTTTTCATATACCCAAAAACTATTCTTTTAGTAAGGTCAAGGGCATAATCTTTGGCTTTTTCATAGCTTTCAAAAATTTCTCTACCGGATTCAGAAAATACCACATATTTACTGCTTCCCAGTTTATAGGGCTTTATAGACGTTTCTGTCCTATAGATAACATTCCCCATTAGTGCACCTACCGCATTTCCTACCTCAGAATAATCGGGAGCTATAAACTCTGCTTCCAGAAAAGTGTTCAAATCATTCAAGTAGGCTTTAACAGGTGCACCTATCAACACAATAGGCAGGTTCATTTTCATATTAAGATATGAGGATTTGTTCAATAATTTGCCTATATCAGATTTTTCGACATCATCTGCAAAAAAGGATACAAGATTTAGTGAAATTGTCCTTATAACTTCCTCTTTTATATAGGAACTGAATGAACCTGGATTCATATTAATATGGTATGAAAGTAATTCAGCACCGATTTTAGAGGCTTTTGCATTCCATTTGGTGTAATCATTAAGAACATGGAGTGCATCAGTCGGAGTGAAACCTATTTGGCTGATATATTTGTTCTGTTCCAGTAACCTTAATATATTCGAAAACATCAAAGGATGATCTTGAGACCTATTTGCTATATCAGAAATTGATAAAGGTTCATCGGATTCTGTTATTATATCAAATATTTTTTCCTCATAGCTTCCCAACTCATGAGTGGTTTTTACTGAACCATTGTTCATGAAAAACGTGGTTGGCTGTATAACATCATCCATGATTCGTTTGGATATCTTTTTTTTATTGGTTTCCAATTTGTCTGTTATCTGGGGATATTCAGATGCCGCCTGACACAAAGGAACAACCCTTTTTGGACCGGTATATGCCTTTTTCTGAATCCATACATGGCTATCCCCACCCATTGCGGATGTATCCATATTTATGGCTTTAACCATCGTCTTCCAGCCACCCACCACAGCCCCTGTTTCACTTATCTCTGGTATCCCATCTGACATGAAGGAAACGTCAGTACTCGTACCCCCAACATCAATGGTTGCACAGGTATCAAGATTTGTGAGATGTGAAGCTCCTACAAGACTTGCAGCCGGACCAGAAAAAATCGTTTCAACCGGTTTCTTCAAAGCTTCTTCTATTTTTATAAGGGAACCATCACATTTCATCATCATTAATGTTGCAGTGATGTTTTTTTCGTCCATAACAGAATGTATTGATTTTATAAACTGATTAGTTTCAGGGATTAACTGGGCATTTAGTAAAGCCGTTACAGACCTTTCATATGCTCCAAGATCCTGGGACAGTTCATGTCCACAAACAACAGGAAGTTCTGTAAGATTTTGAACCAATTTTTTTACACGCAGTTCATGTTCAGGATTTCTCACTCCAAAATAGGAAGATATTGCAAATGAGGACACTTTTGATTTGTTGGCAAGGATAAATTCTTTAAGTGTATCAAGGTCATTTAGTGGTTCGATTTCATCTCCGTTTGCGTCATGTCCACCACTAACAGATATTACTACATCTGTAGATAATTTTTTATGTATGGAATAACCAATAAGTATTAAACCTGCTTGTCTGCCTTTTCTTTCAAGAATGGAATTTGTTGCAAGTGTAGTGGACACTGATACAAACTTTACATCTTCCAAATACTTACTGTTTAAACCATTTAGTGCATTTTTAATACCGGTTATCAGTTCAGGATACGTAGTCAGAGATTTGTTTGTATCCATTACAGTACCAGTTGATATATCCATGATTATAGTGTCTGTATAAGTCCCACCCGTGTCAACGCCCAGTCCAAAATTCATTTTTACACCTTTTTTATTTATTCAATTCATAAAAAAATTAGAACAATAGAGGAAAATATCACCCCATTGTCTTTTTCTGAAGCCCTGGACCTTTTTCTTTAACAAGGTCTATCATTTCTTTGACACCTGTCAGTGAACCACCCGGTGGTATCTCACAACCTGTGGACACAACATACTTTGACTGCAAACCATTTTCATTCAATGTGTTAAGTGCCCCAGTCAGTACATTATCAGTGTCGCTTTTTATCTTGTCAATCGTCTCAGAAGAATTATCCATGAACTGTATAGGATCCACTTCACCCATCATACAACATTCATGACCATATTTTGGTATAAGATCTGAATAGTTCTTTGAACCCTGTTCTCTTTCATTGGGATAGTATGCATAACTGAAGAGGTCTGTTCCGAATTTACTAATCTGGGTGTCATAATGGACTGAATCAGCGCAGCTGTGAATCATGTACGGCTGGTCATATTTTTTAAACAATGGTACATGTTTATCCACAATAAATTTACCATCGAATTTCCAGTAGTCATCTTCAGACATTATTTTGTTGTTAGACCAGAGATTATCTATACATAATGCATCACATGCATCCTCTTCAAAGAATTTCTCTGTGACCAAATTGACATAATCAGCACATTTATCTACTGCATCACGTACGACCTCTGGATTTGTTTTCATATCCATCATTACTCTGTCTGCACCCATTAACTGGGTCAGGGTCAAAAGTGGACCTTCATGGAAACCTACAACCGGTTTTCCGATTTCATGCAGTTTCTCTTTTGCAAGTTTAGTTGCCTGTACAAGTTCGTAAGCACGTGTTCCTTCTTTTACTTCTGGAACCTCTATTTCCTCATAATCTTCAAGATGTCCTTTAGAGGATGGTGTATCTTCTTCAGGATATGTTATTTCACAACCAAGGTCACCAGCTGTAATCGATAGGTCTATCAGACCTACAAACATATCATAATCCAGATACTTGGCACCTGCATAGGCAGACTGTGCAAACATTTCAGGATCGATTGCGTACTGTTTATATGTTGTTGGTACAAACTTTCTTGTTACACCACATGCCAGTGGATAAACTGGGAGACGGTCTACCTTTTTATCTGCAAGTGAACTGGTAACTCTTTCTATAGATGTCATCTCCTCTTTTCCTTTCGTACCTACACTTTCAACTTCATCTATTATTTCTTTGGCAGTTTCCCTTCCTATATCCACTTCTTCAGAAACCGTCTTCTTTGCAAGTTCTTCTCTGTATTTTACCTTGCTTGTGCTGATTTTCTCTTCACTCCATCTGCGTTCAGCAGGTTCGAGTTCTTTCACAGCATCTTTTAACCAGTCTGCTGCTGAATCTGCATCAGGTAATGTAGCATCTGCACCTATCTCATTAGCATAATCTTCAGATACAGGTGCACCCCCTACCATGACAATTACAGAATCTCTCAATCCCTCTTCTTTGAGCTTATCAATAACAGTTTCCATACCACCCATAGTGGTAGTCATCAGAGCACTCATTGATATGGCATCAGCTTTATTCTCTTTAGCCTTTTCAACAAATTCATCAAGTTGAACATCATTTCCCAGATCAATCGCATTGAATCCGGATGCAGTCAGCATGGTTTTTACAAGGTTTTTACCGATGTCATGGACATCTCCCTGGACTGTTCCGATTATAACTATGGCTTGTTTTGATGCTTCATCGGTTTTTATATAGGGTGTAAGTTCTTTCATCCCCGCATACATGGCGTTTGAAGCTACCAGAAGATGCGGTACAAATACTTCTCCGTTCTCATATTTGTCACTCATGATAGACATACCCTTTGCCAGCCCATCGACAATTGCTTCATAGGGATCCACCACACCCCCATTTTCAATCACTTTTGTTGCCAGTTCTTTAGCAGAATCTTGGTCACCCTGAATAACTGCATTGGTTAATCCGTTTAAAATATCTTCTTTTGATTTGTTTTCTGTCATCTTCCTGCCTCACTAAATTATTATTCACTATAAGGCGCTAAGCGCCATAGTATTACATTAACCAATTAAGAGGGCAGAATATATAACATAACTTAAAGTAATATATTAAGCAAATCAATATTATTAAAGTTGAAAACAAAGTTAAAGACTCAAATATTATTAAACACGTTAATTTCATTAACGTACAATTAATATTCACAACAGGATTAAAAACCGTTATTGATAACAAATAAAAACAGATACAAGATAAATATTACAATGTTACTTTTCTGCTTTGTTTTTATAGTACTCAAACAGTTCCTTTGCCCATTGTAACGCACATGAGTCAAAACTAATCAGCTTCTTGTGGTCAAATACACCTTCTTCATTAAAAAGTGAAACCAACATCATGTCATCGGTTATAACTAAGGTAGCTGGTTTTATTATATTGTCGTCACATATGTACAAATATCCGTTGTCAGAACCGGATATAATATGATGTTCTTCTGAAAATTCATCTTTTAACCGCTCGAAAACTGATTTTGTGAGGATGAGTTCAAAACTGACACCCCTTTTAACCAGATCTGTGAATGTAGTTGGTAATTCTGGGCAGAAAAACGAATAAAATGTCATAACATACTGTGTTGATTTTAAACTTTCTACGAGTTCATTTGGAGGCTCAAATAAATGGCTTAAGTCCGGTTCTATCAATCTGCTATGACCTATTTCTTCAAATCTATCAAGAAGGTTTGAAGGGATTGCTCTTAAATCCCGGGTTTCCCAGTAATGTTTATTTTCACCATAGACATTTAATGTATCCAATAATGGCTTCATTTTTTTTACTATAACATTTCCTATGGTAGTCAATTCATAAACATCGGCATTATGAGTAACCAATCCCTGATCCATGAGTATTTTCATTTGTGTCATTATTGCACTGGTATTGGTTGCAAGTTCATCTTTAATATCATCTATATTCTTGGGTCCATCTAATAAATACATCAAAATATTTTTTCTTTTATCAGACAGAAACAATGTACCCAATAATGCTGCTTTCATTTTATTCACTCGCCAATTATTGAACTGAATATCTACCCTTTAAAGGTAAGACTATAGTTACAGTGGTCCCTATTTCCTCTTTACTATCTACCGAAATTTGACCCCCGTGTGCATTTACAATTTTTTTACATACATAAAGGCTTGACCCCGATTTTTCCAAACCATGAGTTAATGTATCTTCAGAATGACTAAACCCCTTGAAAAGTGTAGGAACCAAATCTTTCGGGATTCCTTCACCATTGTCATTTACTTTTATATATAAGTTATTTTCAGATTTAAAAGCACTTATATTAATATTTCCTCCCCTTGGTGTATACTTTAAAGAATTGTCTATTAAATAGGTAAACATGTCCGTTAACTTATTTTTATCACCATAAATCTCCGGCAAATTTTCTGGTATATCAATATTTAAGTCAATATCTTTTTCATCAATTGAGAGGGCTAAATTCAGATAGGCACTGTTTATAGGCTCTTTGATATTTAGCAAAGAAAAGGTATAATCAAGTTTACCAGATTCTTCCATGCTCATATACAGAAGAGAACCTATTAAACTGTTTATCTGTTCTGAACTACGTATAATCGTATTGATTGCAATGTCCCTTTGTTCATTGATTGTTTCCAGTGTTTCTCTATCCAACAATTCTTTATAATCAGTTGATGTTGGTTTTCCGTTTAAAATTTCATTTTTCATCTTTTCAAGTGATTTGAGTTCCGAATTGATATTGGCAATTTCATCCAAATATTTTTTCAATGCTTCTTCGAATTGTTTTCTCTGAATCAGTCTCCACATTCCCTGCATCAGCAATGTTAACTGGCGAACATCAGACTCATCATATTCTTGCTCTTTATTACCCACTCCTGCAACCAAAACAATGTGTTCTCCGTCAAAAATCGGGACATTCATGTGCCTTGTCAATTCTACATGTCCCCCGGGATAACCCTTTTTAAGAGAACTTGGCTCTGTATAGTTATTGGTAATAATTGGTTTTCGCTGTCTTACAGCCTCCCCCCATAAACCGGTTGTTTTTACAGGATATACAAATGGTTTGTTTTCTACTTTACATTCCTTCATTGCACCCTCTGACCACGAGTGCATTATAAGTATTGATTCGTCGTAGTTTAGGAAAGCAAGGTAACCAAGTTTACTATTAGTTAACCTTACTGCTTCTTCACGGGCAAAATCCGTAATTTCCTGCAGTGATGCTCCTGCCATATAATTCAATTTTAAAAGTGTTTCAAGGCGTGACTCCTCAAGCTGTAAGGTTTTCTCTGCTTTTTTACGCTCAGTTATGTCGATAATTATACCCTGAAGATATTTCACAGCACCCTTTTGGTTACGTATAATCAATGATTTCTCGGTCACCCAGCGTGTTTCTCCTGTTTTGGTAAGAATCCTGTAATCAGAGGTGAAATAGGAATTTTTGTTTTGTTTTTCATACACTGAAAAATCCGATTTTAATTTATCAACATCATCCGGGTGGACGATATCTGCATATGTCAGCTTTCCTGATAAAAACTCGTCTGATTTATATCCAAAATATGTGATGTTTTCAGATACATATTCCACAGGCCAATCATTTATTGCTTTCCACAAAAACGCTATTACAGGGCTGGTTTCGTAGATTTTTTCTATTTTATGTTTTGCTTCCAGTGTATCACAGATTGACACGTCGCTGATTTTTCTTTTTGTTGATGTTGCCTCTTCAACCGTACCAAGTATACCCTGATAATTTCCTGCTTCATTAAAAAGTGGAATTAATACCCCATTATGATAACTCATTTTACCATCAGGAGTCAAAAAAGCAAGGGCATTATAAGTCACAGGTTCTCGGGATTTTTTTGTGTGTAAATACAACTCTTCAAGGCGAGAATCGCCAACAGGTCTCTGTTCAGCAATATAATCCATAAAACTTGTTCCAAGTATCTCCTCTCTTGGAACACCAAAAATTGATTCCATGGTATTGTTAAAAAAAACTACATTGTCAGAACTATCTACAACCCATACTCCCAACCAGATGCTGTCAAGTATTTTTTCATAAAAGGTATTGTTTAATCTGGAGATTGTATTGTTATCTGTTTTTGATTTTTCCTCAAGAAACTTCCATTCACCATCTTTTTTCAGTAATGTTCTATCATGGCTGGAAATCAAATCAAGTGTATTACTTTGTGAACATTTAGTAAGGTCGTAGCTACACAACGACACCATATTTCTATTTTTTATTATTTCATCCAATAGACTTTCATAATTGAGATAATAGGATGGATAATTCTCAAAAACAGGAGTAAGGTTTTCTATCATCCACAACCCATTGAACCCATTATCTATAGCATTAAGATATTTTTGTTTCCAGAAATTTAAAACGCCTGTAAAATCAGAAAAACCGAGCTGGTTTTCATGTATTATTTCAAATTTATCGGATTCAATATAAAAATCTACATCAAACCCGGTGTTTTTTAGTGTATTCTTTGCCCTTTCAACAGTAACAAAATCATAATCGGAAATAACCCAGATACAATACTGGTTGTTTTCAACTCCAGATTTAAAAAAAGATGGTAATAATTCCATCAATTCATCAAGGCTGTTATAAAATAGATTTCCATGTGAACCCAATGGAAAATCAGATGCAAACTGAACATTTATTAGAGAGTTATTAGAATGAATAAGAAAACCCCTATACTTTTATTACAATATATAATTATACCTTGATGTATTTACTTCTTTCCACCAATATGTGAACTACCGCTGAGCTAAAGATTCAGAGGCTTCGGGAGAAGTTTGATTTATCGGCATGTGTTACCGAAAAACCTTATTCTCTCAGGGGAGTTCACATCCCCACTATCGGTTATCCCTGCGAGAGAATCACCGATTACCTTTCTCAAGATGTTCAATGCTCCATTGATATCGGCATTGATCAGTCTACCTGTAGATGACTGGAAGATTCCTCTTTTAGGTCTTTTACCAAGATACTTTTTATGTCTTCTGATAGGTTCTAATGCCAGTGCATCGACTTTACTGGTATAAGCTTCATCTACTTCTTGATACTTTAGACCATGGTATTCACATTTGGAGGCCATTTTCTGTTTAAATCTAGCAAACGGTATCGTCTGGAAGTTCTGGGTGTTCTCTTTACCGATGTTTTGTTCTTGTTTTATTTCTTTCAGCTTTCCAATCACGACATTACCTATCCGATTTTCCAGACAGTGTTTAACGACGTGATTGACACACTGGTTCATGAGATCATTTATCTTCCAGAACCTTTTATTAAAGAATCTATCCATTTTGATACCATTATCTACATCCTGTTTATCGTAGACTGACTGTAACCTACTCTTCTCCTTGTTCCACCAGCGGTTGTAAGATTTGATAACCCTGCCGTCTAATATGAAGGCAGTCCCGCCGGTCGTCACGCAGGTTGCAAAGTTGTCCACTCCAAGGTCTATCGATAGATGGCTATTGTAATCCAGTTCAGCAATCTCTCCATCTTCATGATATACAAATTCTATCTCGAACCATCTACCCTTATATTTCGGGACGATACTGACCTGATTGATGTATTGACCTATTATGTTGTCAGGTATCCTGAAATACAGATACTTGGTTCCATAAGTTCTGTAATAATCTAAACCCATAGATAATCTGATTTTATCATCGATAACCTTCAGTTGATCTTTCTTGAAAGTACATATGAAGTTGCCGTCTTTATCCAGATACTTTAGAAGGGAAACAGGTTTATTGTAATCTCCTTTTCTCTTCTTATCCAGAAGTTTGAAGAACGATTTCATACTACCGTCTACAGTTTCCATAATATTCTGTGCGACCTGAGATGGTAGTAGTTTATAGTTCTCGTTCTCTTTTACTGTGTGATAAGCAGTATCTTTATTGAGATATTTACCATTATTGAAGAAGTACTGTCTGATATTATACAATATAAAATTGTACAGGTTCTTGGACAGTTTGGTCAACCTCTTCAAAGTTTCATAGGTCTGCTTATCAGCACGGAGATGATTCTTCTGGGTCAGATACATGCACTATACAATCGTTTAGCAAATTATTTAAAAATTTTCTACTAATTGTTTATGCATAACACGATGCTGAAGATATCGGAGTTTTATTTATATTTATAAAAGTTTATTACCTCCAGTTAATGGAAAGAATAATTAAAAACATCTGGAAAAGGATATTATGACATTGTTATCAGAAAACGAATTAAAGAAAATGATGAGCCAGACTCCACCACTTATGGAAAATTTACAGGACCAAAACACCCAGATACAGCCAAACGGAATAGAAATGACTCTTAAAGAAATAAGAACAATTAAAGGTACTGGTTCTGTTGATTTTGACAATAAACAACGGGTCATTCCAGAAGGAGAAACACTGGAATTTGATAGCGAAGGGTGGATTAACCTTCCAAATGGTATCTATAAGGTTATTTTTAATGAAATCGTCAATATGCCAAAAAATATAGCAGCAATTGCAAAACCAAGATCAAGTCTGATAAGGTGTGGTGTAAGTCTGGAAACTGCAGTATGGGATGCCGGATACAGAGGAAGAAGTGAATCCATGCTCGTTGTCCACAACTTTTCAGGATTTAGATTAAAGAAAAATGCCAGAATTATGCAGATGTTGTTCTATACACTGGATAGTGAAGTTATTGAAGGATACACAGGTCAATATCAGAACGAAAATGTCTAAAACATAATGAACTTAAAAATCAGAAAAACTATATATTTTAGATAATTAAGGTTTGCTGGTTGCGAACAAATATAGAAGAAGTTTGCTACCCAGCCTGTGATAACCCCCCCAATTATACAGGCTGGGTAGTCGGAACTACATTAAACCACATCTCCCTGATGGTTGAACCCCCACTCAACCATAAAATCCGCTCGTCTCTACTTTTAAGCAGATGTAGAACTATTCATCATCCTCTACGTCTGCTGTCAATCACATCATTATGAACTATAGATATATATAATAAATGATGCTGTTAATTTTTCTGCGTTAAATATTATAAAAGCGTTGAAATTTTTAACGTCGTTATAAAGGATACAAATTAAGGTATGATGCTACTGTTTATATATTAAGATCTTACACAAAAAATATGTAATATTAAACCTTTGCATTCTACATGAGCGAAATTGGCAAATCAGTAAGAATGGAAAGGATATTCAATCGAGACACTGGCAACGCAATAATAATACCGATGGACCATGGTGTTGGTGCCGGACCTATAAAAGGTTTGATTGATATGCCCACTACAGTAAACAGTGTTGCAGAAGGCGGTGCAAATGCTGTTCTGGGTCATATGGGACTCCCTAAACATGGTCATCGAGGTTACGGACGTGATATAGGGCTTATCATTCATCTGTCAGCATCGACTTCTCTTGGACCTGACCCTGACCACAAGGTTCTGGTAACTACCATAGAAGAGGCTATCAAAGTCGGTGCTGATACTGTTTCTGTGCATATCAATATTGGTGCTGACGATGAAGCGGAAATGCTTCAGGACCTTGGATATATCGGTAAAAAATGTGATGAATGGGGTATACCACTACTTGCCATGATGTATCCAAGAGGCGAAAAAATTTCATCAGAACATGATGCCGAATATGTAAAACATGTTGCAAGAGTAGGTGCCGAACTGGGTGCTGACATAGTAAAAACTAACTACACTGGAGATATTGATTCATTTTCAGAAGTTGTCAAGGGATGTCCAGTTCCAGTTATAATTGCCGGTGGACCCCATATGGAGGATGAAAGACAGATTCTTCAGATGGTATATGATTCCATCCAGGCAGGTGGAAAAGGAGTAGCATTGGGAAGAAATGTATTCCAGGCAAATGACCCAACAGCAATGGTCAATGACGTTGCAAAAATTGTACACGAAGGTATGACTGTTGATGAAGTATTCCAATCCAGAGAAAATGTTTGATTCATTTCTGGACGATTTCATACATTTGCCTCAAGTCTTTGGCTTGTTCAGGAGAAGTCTGTACGAAACTATCTGGAACAACATATCAACATGAGTGCTGCGGATACATCGCAGACACTCATCACCTTTAAAAATCAAATCAACAATATATTTTAAGTCTTCATCCGATAATTTATTAACTCTTGCTTTAAAATCCTCTTCTGATTTAGCATAAAACTTTGATACCGGTGGCAGGATGGATCTGTATTTGGGTGTGTAACCCCTTCATCCAATTCAGGTAAAAGTTTATACAAGATATCAATATCAGTACTGTTTAATTCTCTTGACATGTAACCCCTGCAAAACGAGTTAATCATCACTGGTTTAAGTTAAATTTAAATTCCCTTATTAAATTACCATATTCAGAATATATAATTTATTTGCTTCAGGATACATGAAACAATCAATTTGTGATAAAAACATCAACAATTTTACGAGGACTATCATGGACAAATATGAACAGGTTTTAGAACTGGCAAAAAGGCGCGGATTTTTGTGGAACTCATTTGAAATATATGGAGGAACTGCAGGGTTTTATGATTACGGACCACTGGGCAGCACCCTGAAACGCCGGATTGAGCAGATATGGAGAGATATGTATGTGGTTCAGGAAGGTTTCATGGAAATCGAAACTCCTACTATAGGTATAGAGGATGTATTCAGGGCTTCAGGTCATATTGGCGGTTTTTCTGACCCTTTATGTGAATGTGAAGAATGCGGTGAAGCATTCCGGGCTGACCATCTTGTTGAAGACGAACTTGACATAGAATCAGCCGAAGCCATGAGCAACAATATACTGGAAGATTCAATAAAAGATAATGAAATCCCATGCCCTGTATGTGGTGGGAAATTTGGAAGTGTCTATTCATTCAATCTTATGTTTAACAGTAATATCGGTCCCGGTAGCGGTCGACCTGCATATTTGCGTCCTGAAACTGCACAGGGAATGTTTATAAACTTTCTCAGGCTTGCCAGATACTACCGGGAAAAATTACCGTTTGGTGTCACCCAGATTGGCAAATCCTACCGCAATGAAATTTCACCCAGACAGGGTGTTATAAGGCTCAGAGAATTTACACAGGCTGAAGCAGAGATATTCATACCTCCTGAAGATAAAACCCATCCTGAATTTGACAAATATGCTGACACTGTCCTGAATATGTATATAGAAGATGACAATGGCGGAGTTGTCAGACCTATTCGTCTGGATGATGCTGTTAAAGAAGGATATATAGCACATGAGTATCTTGCATACCATATAGCCCTTACCAAAGACTTTCTGCTTCGCATCGGTATAAATCCGGACAAATTAAGGTTCAGACAACACAAAAAAGACGAAATGGCACATTATGCCGCTGATTGTTGGGATGCAGAAATTGAATCAGATAGATTCGGATGGATAGAAACAGTCGGAATTGCTGATAGAACCAATTACGACCTTAAAGCCCATACCGATACCAGTGGTACAGAACTATCTATATATAGAGAATACGAAGAACCCGAGACGGTAAACCAGTTTACAGTCAAACCCGACATGAGTAAACTCGGACCTTCTTATAAAGGCAAAGCAAAAACTATTGCAGAAAAACTTAAACAACTCCCACCTGAAGAACTTGAAAAAGACAATATACAGGTTAATGTAGAAGGGGAAGAATATACAGTTCCCTCTGATATGGTTGAGTTTACTGAAGAAACTGTCAAAGTAAGTGGAGAAACTGTCTTTCCCCATGTTATCGAACCATCCTATGGTATTGACAGGATTATTTATTGTGTACTTGAACATGCCTATAATAAAGAACTGATAAATGAAGATGGTGAAGAAGACTACCGGATAATATTGAGGTTTAAAAATGAGGTTTCACCCATACAGGTAGCAGTATTGCCCCTGATGTCAAAAAGTGATTTAATAAAACCCGCAAGGGATATATCCGCAAGATTCCGCAAAAAGGGATTGATGGTTTCATACGATGACTCCGGTACTATTGGAAGGAGGTATCGGCGTAATGATGAAATCGGAACACCGTATTCGGTTACCATTGATTACCAGACACTGGAAGACAACACAGTAACAATCCGTGACAGGGACACTATGAAACAGATTCGTTTATCTAAGGATAACATAGAAGATACGGTATACAATCTCATAAATGGTGAAATGAAATTTGAAGATGCAGGGACTTTAATAGAAGCATAAAATCTATATTTTAAATATGGCAGATTACATCAAGCATCCACTGATAAAAGAAAATACTGTTGAACAGCGACTTTACCAGTTAAATCTTGCTGGTACTTCATTAAACACTTCCAGTTTAGTGGTACTGCCAACAGGACTTGGTAAAACTACTGTAGCACTTCTTGTCATCGCATCAAGGCTGGAAAAATTCGGCGGCAGGGCATTGGTACTGTCACCCACCAAACCTCTTGTAGAACAGCATGCTCATTTCCTCAAAAGTACTCTGGCAATACCAGAAAACAATATACAGGCTTTTACTGGAAACACATCACCTGAAAAACGTGCAGAATTGTGGGAAAATTCCAGTGTTATAGTATCAACTCCACAGGTTATTGAAAATGACCTTCTTGCAAAAAGAATCGACCTGAATGATGTATCACACATAACGTTTGACGAAGCACATCGTGCTGTAGGGAACTATTCCTATACCTACATTGCAGAAAAGTATTATGAAAATGGCAAAAATCCTCTATGTCTGGGTATTACTGCAAGTCCCGGAAGTGACGATGAAAAAATAAATGAAGTCTGTGAATGCCTCCAAATCCAGTCCGTTGCTGTCAAAACCGAAACCGACAGTGATGTATCACCCTATATCCAGAAAAAACAAATCGACTGGAAATATGTCAAACTTCCAGATGAAATAAAAAAACTCAAACAATTACTGGAAAAAATCCTTGATGACAGATTCGCCAAATTATCCGACACCGGATACACAGTTCCAAAAAAGAAGAAAGCTACAAAGAAAGATTTACTGTCACTTCAAAGCAGACTACATGCACAGCTGCGCAATGACCCTGACCCGAATATCTATAATGCTCTGTCGCTACTGGCTGAAATCCTTAAAGTAAACCATGCTCTTGAAGTTCTTGAAACACAGGGTGTGGATGCCCTTACCAAATACTACGACAGACTTGACAGAGAAGCAGGGCTAAAGAGCGGAAGTAAGGCTTCCAAAAGGCTGGCTGAAGACCCTTATATGCAGCAGATTTCTCACAGATTAAAGGAGTGCAGTTCAGAACATCCGAAACTGGAAATGACCAGAGAAATTGTATCTAAACAGCTGGAAGAAAATCCCGATTCCAGAGCTATTGTATTTACCAACTACAGGGACACTGCTGAGATGCTTGCAAATCTGTTATCTGAAATGGATGGTGTGTATCCCATACGATTCGTTGGACAGAGCTCAAAATACAACGACAAGGGTTTGACACAGAAACAACAGGTTGAGATTATTGATAAATTCAAAACTGGAGAATACAATGTTATAGTTTCAACATCTGTAGCTGAAGAAGGGCTTGATATACCTTCAACCGACCTTGTACTTTTCTATGAACCTGTACCATCCGAAATCAGAAGTATACAAAGAAAAGGTAGAACTGCCAGAAAACAGGAAGGAAGAGTTGTTGTACTGGTCACCAAGGAGACAAGGGATGAAGCATATTACTGGAGTAGTGTTTCAAAAGAACGCAAGATGCAAGATAATATGAAATATCTACAAGATATTATGTCCCAGAATAATGAAAACACATCTGGTTCTGGAAAAAGTGAAAACAACCAGAAGAAACTTTTTGATTTCGAGTCTGAAACCAATGTTGATACTGGACAACCTCCCGACTTCCTGAACGTCCTTGTCGACCAGCGAGAGACAAAGAGCACTGTTGTACGTTCTCTTGAAAAACTGGATGTTGATTTTACAATCAAAACCCTTGAAATCGCGGATTATATTGTTAGCGACCGTATAGCAATTGAGCGTAAAAGCTCAGTAGATTTTGTAAATTCATTGATAGATAAAACACTGTTTGAACAGGTATCCAACCTTTCCCGAATGTATAAAAAACCCTGTTTGATACTGGAAGGTGATGGTATGTTTTCTGCCAGACAGATTAATCCGAATGCTGTCTATGGCACACTTATCTCACTGGAACTTGATTTTGGTGTATCAATATATTATACCCGGGATGAAAAGGACACTGCATCTGTTATCAGGCTGCTGGCAAAACGTGAGCAAAAAGATGAAAATCGAGACGTCAGTATGCACGGAAAAAAATCCGCACCACTGCTTTCAGAACAGCAGGAATATGTAGTATCTGCAATTTCTGATATTGGTCCAAGGGCAGCCCGCAGTCTGCTAAAATATTTCGGGTCTGTTGAAAATATAATGAAGGCAAACTATGAAGAACTGCAGGAAGCAGAACTTATAGGACCAAAGACCGCTTCAAAAATCAGAGAAATTGTAGGAAGTAAATATAAATCCTAAACACAGGTTATCTATTCCTGTCGATTTTTTCGACCAGTTCCATCCCACGCTCGATTATATCAAAATATTCAAACACTCTTCTGGTGTCATTTTCCTCCTGCATCATCTGTGCAACACTGTTTACTTTTTTCAACACAAGGTCTCTTGTTAATTCTACATCTGAATCCTTGGATATTGTTGTAGTTTCTGGTTTTCCATTTTCAACTGAAACCTGTTCTGATTCTTCATTTGAATTTTGATATCCCTCATCCGTTGGATATTGTGGTTGAGAAGTTTCATTAATTGGTTCTTCCCTGTCCTGACATACTGGACAAATTATTTCCCCCTGATATCTAAAAAGGGGAGAACCACAGCTTTGACAGTGCTGGGATAGCATTGTCGCTCCACATTCCAACATTTTTGATATTTTGTCCAGTTCCTGGTCTTCAGTACTCATATAATCATCTCTTTTCTGTTATATGTAAATTATACTTGCATTTCCTAAATAGTTAATTCCACATCATAACCGGTTTGACAGTTACTTAAGGATGAGGTTATTTAATGGTTATGAAAACATAAATTTTAAAAATCTACTAAATCATCTCAATCCAGGTTATAAACAGGATAATATAGAAAATATGAATATTATAACTAATATCATTATTCCGCTTGGTATTTGTTGATGGGTTGTAGTAATCAATTCAATAATATGATAAATTTATATGAATGAAAGTATTTATATAACAACAACGATGTAGAAATACTTAACTATAGCTTATTTTATATTTTAGGTTAAGAGAGTTAATCCAAGGTGATAGATATGTCGGATGAAGTTAATGTTGACGAAGTTATAAATCAGTGTGTTCAGATTCTGGAACAAATAGCCAATGATAATTCTGTACCGCGAAACATAAGACGGTCTGCAAGTGAAGTTGTGGACAAACTGCAAAATGGTGACGAACAGCTATTCCTGAGGGCTTCATCCAGCATTTCCATACTGGAAGATGTAAGCAATGACCCGAATATACCATTGCATACAAGAACATTGATATGGAATGTTGTGAGCCAACTTGAAACAATACCTACCGATAAATAAGTAGATAAAAAGCAGAGGAATATCTGCTTTTACCATACTTATACTACTTACTATTTTATAGGCACAACTGTATATTGAATTCATTTTGGATTAACATTTTCCTTTTTCAGGATATATTCCAGCCTAAAATAACTACTAATTAAGTCACCAATACTATTAAAATCTTGTAAATTTTAAAGGTTAATAATGATTAACGATATTACAGCCAAAATTCTGGAAGACTTTGATTCAAAGGATAAGGCACGAGAAAAAGGTCTCACTCTTTCAAGGGACGTGGTGCGCATCTGTAGGAGTGTTATGTACAACATCCACAACAAAAAATTTGACAAAGCACACAAGATGTTAAATGATGCACATGAATCCCTTGAGCAAATAAATACAGAACTAGGAATTTATCCTGATATATATTATGGCGGGTTTGTAGGGCACGCACAGCAGGAATATGTAGAATGTGTTGTTGTATATCATCTGCTTTACAATGAAGGGGACATAAACAAAATACCATCTCCAGATGATTTAAATGTAGGGTATGCAGCATATCTGAACGGAATGGCTGACGCCGGTGGTGAATTAAGAAGACACATTCTTGATCTGATAAGGCAGGACAAACCTGAAAAAGGTGAAACGTATTTGGACATAATGGAATCCATGTTCTCAAATCTGATGATGTTTGATTATCCAGATGCCATAACACACAATCTCAGACAAAAAACTGACAGACTGCGTTCTATTGTTGAACGCACACGCGGAGACCTAACTAACGCCCTGCGCCAGCAAAAACTTGAAGAGACAATGAAAAAATTCGAGTCGAAGTTATAATTCATGATTGAGGACATAGTATGAAATTTGACCCAGAAAGTTTCAAACAACTGGCTAAAGAGGACTTTGATGCTGCATGGAACAGTGGAAATGATGTAGTTAAACAACCCGCACTTAACGAACAATACCCCCACATCTCACTAAAATATGGCAAACCTCATCCTGTTTATGATACCATCAATAAACTCAGGGAAGCATATCTTCGTATGGGTTTTGATGAAATGATGAACCCTCTGATTGTGGATGAGCAGGAGATACATCGACAATTTGGACACGAGGCACTTACTGTACTTGACCGTTGTTTCTATCTGGCGGGTCTAGCACGTCCAAATGTAGGTATCCCAGAAGAAAGAATCAATTCAATAAAAGGTATCCTTGGTGACATAGGGGATGAAGGAATAGAAACTATCAGAAAAATCCTTCATTCATATAAAAAAGGAGATATTGAAGGCGACGACCTTGTAATCGAGATATCAGAACAACTGGGAGTTTCGGATACTCATGTAGTTGAAATGATAGATAAAGTATTCCCGGAATTTAAAGAACTTGTACCTCAATCCACAAGGAAAACATTAAGAAGCCACATGACAAGTGGATGGTTTATCAGCCTCAGTTCACTGCTGGAAAGGGAATATCCACCGTTCCACTTTTTTTCAATCGACAGGTGTTTCAGAAGAGAACAGCAGGAAGATGCTGCACGGCTTATGACATATTATTCTGCTTCCTGTGTAATTATGGCTGAAGATGTAAGCGTTGATTATGGAAAAGCCGTTGCTGAAGGATTGTTATCACAATTTGGATTTGAAAAATTTAAATTTAAACCTGATGAAAAACGCAGCAAATACTATGTTCCGGATACACAGATAGAAGTATTTGCCTATCATCCAAAACTTGTCGGCTCAAATACCAGTTATTCCGATGGATGGATAGAAATCGCAACATTTGGTATCTATTCTCCTGTAGCTCTTGCCCAGTATGATATACCATATCCTGTTATGAATCTTGGTATGGGTGTGGAAAGACTTGCCATGATATTAAACCTTGCTGAAGATGTTCGTGCCATGACATATCCACAACTTACAAAATACAGCAATTGGGTCATGAAAGACAGAGACCTTGCAAAAAAGGTATTTGTGGACAAAACCCCTCTGACTGATGAAGGGAGAAAAATCTGTAAAAATATTGTGGAACAATGCGAATTACATGGTTCTGAACCAAGCCCCTGCGAATGTTTTGTATGGGAAGGAACAATTGAAGGCAGATATGTTAAGGTATGGGTCGTCGAACCGGAAGAAGATACTAAATTATGCGGACCTGCTGCATTTAATGAAGTCGTGGCATACTATAATGATATACTTGGCATACCAAACAATAAAAAATGGCAGAAAGCGTTTGAAAACGATTCGGCACGTACAGGTATCAGGTTTATAGATGCTTTTGCCTCAAAGGCGGCTTTTGACATCGAAGAAGCGGTTGCAAGCGGTGAAACAGAGACTGAAACCAGAGTCAGGATCGTAAAAGTTCCTTCTGAAATCAATATCAAACTCGACCCACTTGCTCAAAAATATATAACCGGTAAAAATAAAAACATAGAAGTCCGGGGACCCGTCTTCACCACTGTGAGGGCTAAGATTGAATAAAAATTATTCTGAAAAATTGTTCAACCCTGATACCTATGACAGAGACAATCTCATACAGATTCAATCAAAAATCGCCTCAAGTATATCATATGAAGATGATTTTGAACCTCTTGAAATCATTGGTGGATCGGATTGTGCATTTGTGGATGATTTGATTATCTGTGGTATTGTTGTACTTAACTACAATACAATGGATGTAATTGAAAAAACGCATATTATCCAGAAGGTAACATTTCCCTATATTTCGACCTTCCTTTCATTCAGAGAAGGCGATGCCATTGCATCTGCACTTTTTAAACTGGATAATATTCCCGACTTGCTCATGTTTGATGGGTGTGGTATCAATCATCCTCGAAAGGTGGGTATTGCGTCGCATGTGGGTGCTGTCCTTGACATACCTACTATAGGTGTTGCCAAAAAAATCCTTTGCGGAAATACTCAATCCGGTACTCCAGAATCAGTAGGTGTTTCTAAACCCCTTGTTTATAAAAGTAAAACAATAGGTTATCTTTACAAATCCAAAAAAGGGACAAATCCCATTATAATAGCTCCGGGTCATCGTGTATCACTTGAGAGTTCACTGGCGATTGTGAAAGATTGTATCAAAAACCATAAACTGCCTGAACCAACACGACTTGCCCACAACCATGTAAACGATGTGAAAAAACAACTCCAATATAGGTCTAACAATGAAAACATCAACAAATGGACAGGATATAAAAATTCCAAACATAAAGGAACTGATGGATGATGGTGAACCGGTATGTGTTACATTTATAGATTCTAAAACTGGTAATCAAATATCAGAAAATACACAATTTCTTTTTTGTGAAATGGTGCAAAAAGCTCGGTATGGGGAAACATTCAATGTAGAAAAAGACAGGTGTCCTGTCGGCAATTATGTTCTGGGTATAAATGATAAAAAACCGTTTGAGTATTACCTAAAATCTGGAAGATATAAAGACAGGGATGCAGCCTACAATGCATCTGTATTATTACCCAGAATAAAAAAAATATATAATTATATTCGAATCGAACCTCTGTCCAGAAACAAAAAACAGTTTGATGTTTTAATTCTTTTTTTAAAACCCGCGTCTGCAATGCGAATTATACAGGCATTTTCTTACCAAGAAGGAAAACAGGTCAATATAAACACTCTCGGTGCGGCATCAGTATGTGGAGACTGTACAGCAGTCCCAATTTCTGATGGTATTGGTGTATCATTTGGGTGTAAAGGTTCCCGGAAACACAGTAATTATAGAAATACGGAAGTTCCGCTGGGGATCGGTTTTGAAATGATTGAAAGAATTGAAAAAGGGCTGGTAAATACCCCAAAAACACGGAATTAAAATAAAAACTAAAAATAAAAAAGATTATGGTTGGTTAGCAACCCTATTAATTTATCTTGCCTCATAACATGATAACAGTTCAGCCTCTACTCTTGTAATTTCTCCGATATCATTGGAATGTACTTTACGTACCCTTGCTGATGCTCTTGGGTCCAGTTGAATTCTTGCTGTTGTTGTTTCACGTTCTTCATAAAACGTTTCGGTACTACTAAAAGTTCGATGAGTAGATATTTGATGTTTCATTATACGTGCAACAACTCCTGTAGTACCGGATGTTAAGTCCTGTATACTTGTATGGGTAAGAAAAACAAAGTCACCCACATTGAGTTTTAGTGCAGTAAAAAAGTTATGAGGACTTCGAATCTCCACTGTTCTCAGTGTATCATTTTTTAGTTCTCTCATCACATTTTCAGCAATACCAGTTAATGCGACATATTCCATAGTTTTTCACCTCTAAAATTAAAGCCGCTTACCCATACATCGGGAATTCTCTTCTGTAACCCGGCTGTTGTTCTGAGGACTTGACATCTTCTGCAAGCCTCTGCATCTCTGATTCGATTTTTTCTGCCTGTTCAAAGAGCTCTTCTGTATTGATGGAAAGACCATATAAGGAATTCAATACTTCCAGAACCGCTGCCGCCGCTCTCGGATCTGGATTCTGGGTCTGTGTCGAACCAAGCAAACTCACAGCCGGCAAGTCCCGCATCAGACATTCTGACATTACACTTCCTGATATACCCGAGATAGTACCCATGTTGAATACTTCTATATGGTCCCTGATTTTGTCAAGCATTTCACTGTTTGTCGCTGCACCAAATACATGTGTTTCTTCGGATTCTTCCATGGTTGTAATACCTGCTATAGAAACAACCTCTTTTACATTGATGGACTTTGACCAGCCAACAAGTGCCTTGCTTATATCATAGGATACTGACGGATTGATTGGTACATCAGACACCACAAGCAATAAATTGTATTCTTTACTTTCATAAACCCTAACTGGCATTGTAACCAGTCCCTGATACAACACCACTATCGGTGGGAAATATTTTGATTCGATAGAACCTTTATAGGTCATATTTATTTTATCTATTATCTGCTGACTCGCAATATTCCCGACAAGACCGATCCCAGGAAATCCTTCTATAAGTACTGGATTTTCAGTTTCGATTGGTTCTGTAACAATACGCACATTGTCATCTTCATATACATTCGACAAAATAATCACCATCCTGATTATGTCTATAAATCTGAGCCACACTCAACTCCCAGATTAATCATTATACAGTAGTATCTTATATATCTACTATCATATAAGAAACCACTTGTAGAAAAATATCCAGTTTTGATTAGTTTAAAAATAGTAAATCATTTATCTGGATTTGTCGGTTTCATCATCTGTTCTATATTCCTGCGATGGTGTAGTATTTTGTTTAAGTTCAAACCCCATTTTCAAAAAGGCTGCCGTAAAAGCAACAACTACAAGAAATATTATAATACCTATTGTAAAAGCAATTAAAATGTCCATATATTAAAAAATAAAAGAGAAAAGTAGATATTAACTTTTCGTTTATTGTGGTTTTTCATACAGTTTTGTCTTGCTAAGAACTTTGCCTTTCTTGGAGTGAGGTTTCCTGAGAACAGTATCGTTTGTTTTCTCGATTTCTCTTGCCTCTACAGCAAGTTCTGCTGCAGCTCTTATCATTTCATGCCCTGTTGCTGCAGTAAAAGCAACCTCTTCAAGATCCTTTAACATGAAGCATGCAGGGAGATTGATCTGGGATACTTTTTCAGCCATGTGCAGAGCAGCAAGTGCCTTTGCTTTTGCATAGGGGTTGCTGAATCCAGACCTTTCTATACATGTCTGTGGTTTGGCATAGATATGTGGCATCTCTATTTCATCACCAGATTTACCTTCATCTACCTGTGATGTCAACTTATCCAGTTCTTCCTGGACAAGGCGTACTGCTCCACATGTGGATAGTACTTTCATTACATCAGAATTAAAGGATGCCATTTCTTCAGGGTCAAGGAACTCGGTCTTTGCACCGATTAACGGGTCGACAGGTAAAATTATATAACCGAAACCTTCATCTTCAATAGCCTGTCTGTCATCCTTTTTGGTTGGTCCATCAGAAATTATCAGACAGGGTTTATCCTTCCATAGTTGACGTGCTTCTGTTGGTCCTGGTGTACTAGCATTTGGACTGATGATGATTACAAAATCAGGGTCAAATTCTTCTTTAAATGCTTCAGTATCAGCAGCATCTTCCTTTGACATCTTGGGACCTGTACCATACACACGGGTAGTAATTCCTTCTCTTGCTGCTATTTCGTCTTCAAGAAGGTCTACTACCTGGCTCATTCCTAAATTACCTAATTTGATGAATCCTACTTTTACCATATAACGTCCTCCTTTGAGATTTATATTAAACACAATATTCCAGAGTTTGCTGGATTTATTCTTATAACTGTTTTTGTATTAATATATATTTTATCAAATTTTCTTTGCATGCCCCTGCAAGCAAAAATAATTTATTATAAGCAACCATTACATGATATTTAAAAGATACGGATTTTTTCCAGTTTATTGGTTTCATATCTATATATTTCAATGAATATAATTAATTATCAAAGAGTTATATTAATTGTTGAAACCAAATTATCCGAAAAAATTAAATGCATTGTAATCTATGTAAGTTTCAATCCTAGTAATAAGAGCTATTTCCTCATTAGAATTTTCTCTGGGTTTGATCAAGTGAACTCCACTGATAGTAATTTTAATAACGATAAGGGACGTAAAAAATTGATTGTTTTCGATATGGACAGTACCCTTATAGATGCTGAATGTATAGATAAACTTGCAGAAGCAGCTGGTGCTGGAGAAGAAGTATCTGAAATCACTGAGCAGGCAATGGAAGGAGATATAGATTACAAAGAATCACTTGTTAAACGGGTGCAACTTCTTGAAGGTACAGAAATTGAAACTGCACAGGAAGTGATACATAGTCTCCCCATCATGCCAGGTGCCAAAGAATTGGTCTATTACGTCAAATCATTAGGTTATAAAACCGCAATGATATCAAGTGGATTCACATTGGCCACTGATTATATTGGAAGTTTACTTGATATAGAGCATGTAGTTTCCAATGAACTTGTTATAGATAATGGATATATAACAGGTGAAGTAAGAGGACCCCTAACAGAGCAGGATTCCAAGAAATATGTTTTTGAACAGATAGCCCAGATGAATGGTGTACATCCAGAAAATTGCATAGCAGTTGGGGATGGAGCAAATGATATATGTGTCTTTAAAAAAGCAGGCTACTCCATAGCATTTAATTCCAAACCCATACTGCAGGAGTATGCAGATGTGGTCATTACACGTAAAGATTTGAGAGCGATCATACCTGTTATCGAGGCGCTGAATATGGAATGAGGCTATAGATAATATAAAAAATTCCAGCTTTTGCTGGTTCGGGAGGATCAACGAAACATGCTTAAAGAACTGAATGAAAGAAAAAATGAATTAAAAAAACTAGCTGAACAATACAAAGAAAAACGTAATGAGCTCAATACCCAGGCAAGTGAACTCGCTTCAAAACGAAATGAATTAAACAAAAAAACAAAAGACCTGATAAATGAGGCACAGGAATACAAAAAACTCCGAGATGAAAATAACAAACTGGTACAGGAGAACAAGGACAAACGTGATGAATTAAATTCTGAAGCAAATAAACTGTACTCAAAAATCGAACAAATTCGGAGTAAAAACAACATCGATGGTCCTTCCCTGAAAGAAATTGAAAAAGAGATACAACGTCTGGAGTTCACCCAGCAAACAGAAGTCCTTACACCCCAGAAGGAAAAAGAACTGGTAAACAAAATTCAAGACCTTAAAAAACAATACGAAAACAAAAAACAACAGCTTGAAAACAACACAGAAATCCAGAAATTGTCTGAGGAAGCTCAAAAATACAGAGACGAAGCTTCCCAATACCACAATGCACTTGCCGAGTATGCACAAAAGGCTCAGGAATACCACAATAAAATGGTTGAAACATTCAAAAAAGCTGACCAGGTCAGAGAAGAAGCGGATGAAACCCATAAACAATTCGTGGAATACCAAGATGCTGCGGACGAGCAACACAAAAAGTTCATTGCCGTCCAGAAAGATATACGCGATATAGAAAAAGAAATCCGTAATGTGAAAAAATCCGAAACCAGTAGTAAGAAAGCCGAAGAAGAAACTACTGATAGAGATGCAGAAACTATTTTCTCACAGTTCAAAAGTGGTGAAAAGAAACTTACCACAGAAACTTTGCTTACTCTGCAAAAGTCAGGTTTTATGAAAAATAAATAAGAGGTTTTTCACCTCTTTTTTTAAATTTACTTTTTTGGTTCTAAAATACCGAGATAGTTTTCTCTAAATTCAGAATCTCTCATTAAACAGTAATCGGCATCAAACACAGTTTCTTTTTGAATCCTGCCCCAGAGTTCTTTAATTGTATTTTTGTATATATTTCCATAGGACAGAGGCATACATGCACAGGGATATACATCTCCTTCCGGGGTAAAATGCAACCATTTTTTACCTGCAAAACAGCCGGTCATTTCCAGTATATGAGGCACAGAAAAAATTCTTGGACCTTTTATAGAATTGGCATACTTTACAAATCTATCAAATCTTTCATAATCCATGTGAGACAATGTTTCTGCTTCATGGTCTATCCAGCGACCTGTTGGTACTACTTCAAAAAAGGATAGTTCATGAACACCCATTTCATATGCAAGTTCATAGAAATCGTACAACTCATCGATGTTGCGTTTTGTGAGCACTACATACATGTTTACAAGTAATCCTGCATCAAGGGAATTTTTTATAGCAGACATAGCCTCTTTAAAAACCCCTTCCCGACCTCTCATCATATCATGATTGTATTCTTTTGCACTATCCAGACTTACAGTCAACATGTCCAATCCTGCTTTTTTTAAATCCTCTGCCTTCTGCCGGTTCAACCCGACACCGGATGTGAACAAACCTGATATTGCCCGTGTAGAATCCACATAACTTACCAGATTTTCCAGCCCATCATATACAAGAGGTTCTCCCCCGTCAAATATTACAAAAGTAGAACCCATATCAAGGCACTGGTCAATTATGTCCTTCACAGTGTCAGGTTCAAGGCTTTTTTTATTATTGGTATCAGGTAATGCACAGTGGACACAATTGTTTGGACACTGTTCTGTTATTGATATTGTTATCTGTTCAGGTGTATATCTACCAATACGAGCATTTATCTGGGAAGATACTAAGCGGGAAAATGGTTTGCTTGGTATCGGAGGTATCCATGTGGAAAAAATCAGGTAATCATTTTCCACTTTTGCAGGTTTTACTCCATCAAAATATTCAAGCATATTTGAAACAAAAGGTCGCAAAACTGGAGATGCTACACCATCTGTCTTTATTTTTACATATCCGTTATCTACAACCGCATAAACTTTAAAAAACGGATTTTTATAAAGGGTATATTTCATATTATAAACCAACTGGATTATCTATTTCTTAACAATGCTCTATATGATAGTAATGATTTCGGATTATTCCTTAGCAAATACATACCTATCTGCATTGCCTGATTTAAGGGATTTCCTTTAATAAAAGATAAATCCTTACCCTCGAAACTTTTCATCATATCATCGATTTCATCATCATTCATTTTACGAAGAGTTTCAAGAGCTATTCGACCAAGGTAATACTCGGCCCTGAATTCTTTATTCCATATTTTCCTGTATTGTGAAAGTACACTCTTAGATACATCATTTTTGGACAGCGCTTCAGCTGCAACATCACCTGCTATTTGACCCGCACGCATGCCGTATCCGATACCGGATTGACCCGCCGCACCACCAACGACCATAATTCCATCCGAAACTATTTCATCAGGAATACAGGCTATCGGGTCACCACCTGTTTTTGTATCAAGAATCTTTAAGTCATTCAGACCTTTGGATTTTTTAAAGTTTTCTACCCAGTTATTAAAAAATCCAGAAACATCTCTACCATGTCTTCTTACATAAACACCAAGTGTAGCTCTATTACCACCACAGGGTGAATAGGTGGATTTCCAGCCGGGTGCTACATTACCCAGATAATATTCAAACATATCAGGTTTACCTATACCCTCAGATTCAATTTCTGCTTCCATTGCCCATGCTATATCATCTGGATATTTTACCGGGTTAAGACCAAGAAGTCTTGCTATATAGGATTTGATACCATCTGCTACAACGACAACCTTTGCTCGAAATGTACCCTGTGAAGTACTTACTACAAAAAAATCCCCGCTTTTAATTACATTATAAGCTTCAACATCTGTACGTATGTCAACTCCTGTATTTCTGACCTGTTCAGCGTAATAGGTATCAAATTTAGACCGGTCAATAAAAAAACCAGCTGATTTAACTGATACATAATTTCCGGATGGTGATATAATATGTGCGCCATTCAGTTTTTTTATGACATAGCTCTGGTCTACTTCCTCACCTGTTTTGTCAATCATTGATTTAAAAAAAGTATTTGCAGGATGGGTAGATGTTCCAATCTCTGGTTTTTTATCTAAAAGTTTTACGTCTGCACCACCTGATGATGCATTTCTGGCTGCCATCAATCCGGCAGGTGAAGCTCCGATTACAAGCACATCAGCATTCATATTATCAATTTCCTCTTATTAATCACCATAATATTGCAGTATAACCACCTACCAGTGTGGAAAGAAGGACATCTAATATAAGTGAACCAAACATTATGCCCCTATATCTTGACCCCTGAAGGAATAGGTCTCCCCCTCTTTCAGGAGTGGATTTTTTTATAAAATCAAACGACTGCATAATTATCCACAGACCACCTATAACAGACCCTATGAAAAATACAGGACCCAATCTGGCAGTCAAGCCTATAATCAACGAGGCTAATACACCAATAACCCAACATGCAGTAACAAATTTTGCGGTTGCTGTAACTCCAAAAACTACTGGAAAAGTGGGTTTGTTTTTCTCGCGGTCACCATCAACATCTCTTGCAACTCCTGAGAGGGTAAAACCCCAATCAGTTACACACATCATAATTCCCAGAAATATACCTGGAATTGGGAGAATTACCTCATCAGCACCCATTAAAATTCCTGCCGGATCAAACGCCAGCCAGATACCTATAGGCACAAGTCCATAGGCAATTCCAACAGGTACAAAACTGAAAAAAGTTTCACTTTTAGCAAATTTTGAATAAATGCTGATTGTGGCTACTGCCAGTATAAGCACTACAAATGATTCGGGGTTTAAATATAAGGCAGCAACAGAAGCAACTACCACCAAAAAAAGTGAATACATCAGTGCTTTTTTAACCGATAGCTGGGATGAAGCAAGGGGACGGTCAGGAAGGTTTATTTTATCTACATCTACATCACAACAATCATTATACACATACGAACTTGTTATCGCTGCGTATCCACCTATGACTGCTATTATAAAAGGGATAACTGGTGGCAGTGATCCCATTGCCAAATAAGATGCAAGTAAAGCACTTGCTGCCGGCAATGCTAAATCCATATCCGCTATTTCTGGTCTCAGCAATTCAATGTATGGATGTAGCGTTTTTGCTTTTTTTGAGGATACCAATATATCACCGGTTACAAAGGCATAATTTTGGTTTAGTTATAATTATTACTCATATTTTCTTACAAGATTTGCCATTTCAGAAATTTTATCAAGCAATGGATGGTACAAATCATATTCATAAACAAAAGTAAAATTTGCTTCTGGATTCTGTTCAATAAGTTTTATAGTATTTAAAAGTGCCACTTCAATCGATTCATAATCAGGACTGGATATTGTCTCTATATTGAAAGGATAGGTTTCCAACAACTCGACAGGAAAAGTTCCGAGTGGAGGTTTAAACATTAATATATTATCAAACTCATCATCCTGTTTTGTGGAATTACTACGAATAATAGCTGAACCGTTTACAGTAAAACGTTCAATTCGTTTTGAAAAATGCAACACTTCCGGTCTTTTGGATGATTCAGGCCCACAGTAAAAAATTGTCGATTTTGTAACAGGATTATATTTTTCTAACCAGTCAGAATACTTGTACATCGTTTTTAACGCTTCAAGAAGTCTTGGATGCGACCTACAGCGCTGTTCTACCAGTTCAAGCAAATCCCCTTCTTTTATTGATTGTTTAATCAAATTCATTTCTTCAAATGTTACATAGAGATTGTGTTTTGCAAGGAGTTCAACATTGTTTTCTGCGCTTTTAAGTTCCTGTGCAGTATAATTTGCACATACGGGGCAAGAGCAGGGCAAATAATGTAGATTTTCAAGATGGTAAGTTCCATAGACTGTTATATATCGTTTATTCTTTGCATACAATGCATAAGCTGCTGAATCGAATAAATCGCAACCAAGTGCTACCTCAAGTGCAAACCCCATTGGATGCCCTGCTCCAAAAAGATGCACAGGTGAAGAGGGTTTTAGTCCTTTTTTGGATGAAACTATTACATCAACAAGTTTACTATATCGATAATCTTCCATTAAAGGCACGACCGCCCCTATGGGATAGACATCAAAATCAAGTTCTGTTAATTCCTGTGCACATTTTTCTCTAAGATCTGAATATGTTGAACCCTGTACAGGACCCGCAAGTAACATGTCATCTGTAAATTTTTCACGTGCTTTTTTTAAACGTTCTACTGTTGTATTGATTTCAGAACTTGCTTTCTCATAGGAAACATCAGGAGGTGTTGGAATATCAAGAGGTACTGCTATGTCAGAACCTATCTTTTTCTGGAAATCGATTATTTCTTCATTTGTGATTTCTACATCTCCGTAAACAGATAACTGGAAAGAACCCGAATCTGTCATTATGGGACCGTCAAAACCAATAAGTTCGTGAAGTCCTTCATTGAGGGCTTTATCATGCAGTTTTTCGGAGCGATAGATAATATATGAATTGGTTATCAAAATTTGTGCACCGATATCTTTCATTTCATCAATATCAATTAATGGAATATTTGGATTGATAACAGGCATAATTGTAGGGGTCTCTATTGTACCATGCCTGGTTACAAGTTTACCTATTCGCCCTGATGCATCTTTTTGGGTAATTTCAAATATGGATGACATGATTACTCTGGTATGAATTGTTTATTACACTTAAGATTATTCATGGATACCAATATGAAAATATAACAGCTTCAGATGTACTAATAAATGGAACGTTATAAAATAAGTAACATCAGTTGTAAACAAGAAGAAGTAGTGTGTATGTGAATGATAAGGTAAAGTGAGTATGGCAACTATCCGCAGTTCCCAAAGGCTCGCGCACTTTAGTACCGTACGGAACGCGGGCGGGCTTATCTGCTGTGTTCGGGATGGGTACAGGAGTTTCCCCGCCGCTGTGGCCGCCATGCTCACTGTGAATGTGAGTCCAGAGCCAAGGCCCGGATTCGAACCGGGGTCACATCGCTCTGCAGGCGATTGCGTAAGCCACTCCGCCACCTTGGCTGGATGTATTCTTATGTCTATGCTACGCAATCGTCTGCATCGTATTTGAATCTTTCTGTACTAATACGATGGCGTGATTGGTAATAATGATGGATTAGTAGTATCGTGTGATTGCCATGACTGCACTGACCTAAACCTGTTTTAGTAAACGTACCAGATTTCGCCTGGATGAAGCGGTGCGAACCCCGGCACGGAAACTTAGTTGCCGCGGACTTAACACTTCGTTGCCTTGGTGCTTACATCCCGACTCTATCATCCGGTCTTCTACCGGCATCCTTACTGAGGTCTCGTTTTGAGCCGGATTTCGAGCTTAGATGCATTCAGCTCTTATTCCTTGGTGCGTAGCTGCTCGGCAATGCCCTGTCGGACAACCGATCGACCAGTGGCACCGCTGCTCTGTTCCTCTCGTACTAAAAGCAGCTTACCCTCAGACCTCAGACACCCCTAGCAGATAGTAACCGACCTGTCTCACGACGGTCTAAACCCAGCTCACGATCTCCTTTAATAGGCGAACAACCTCACCCTTGGCTGCTGCTGCACAGCCAGGATGGAAAGAACCGACATCGAGGTAGCAAGCTGCCGGGTCGATATGTGCTCTTGCCGGCAACGACTCTATTATCCCCGGGGTAACTTTTCTGTCGTCTTAAGCCCGTATCAAGCAGGACATGAAGGTTCGCTAGAACCAACTTTCGTTCCGCGATCCGCTACTGTGCCGGATCACGTCAGGCCAACTTTTGCTCTTGCACTCTTAAGTGGGTTTCCGACCCACCGGAGTTGACCATTGCGCACCCTTGATATCTTTTCAAGGGCGTCCCGCCCCAGGCAAACTGCCTACCTATCGGTGTCCTCCTTGCGGAGTAAGGGTCGTAGTTCTGGAAGGGTAGTGTCCCAGGGACGGCTCCACCCACGCTGGCGCGTGAGTTTCGACGCCTCCTACCTACGCTGTACATCCAGGACCACAACCCAGCGACAGGCTGCAGTAAAGCTCCACGGGGTCTTCACTTCCCCCTAGGGGTCTCTAGCCTCTGCGCTAGAAAGATATGTTCACCGGACTCTGGCTAGGGACAGTGGGGCCCTCATTGATCCATTCATGCAAGTCGCCAATTAAGCGACAAGGTACTACGCTACCTTAAGAGGGTCATAGTTACCCCCGCCGTTTACAGGCCCTTCTTCCCGTTGGACCGGGTTTTCAGGTGCCCGCACTGGGCAGGATTCAGAGATCGTACTAGCCCTTACGGGTTTGCGATCTCCTATGTTGTTATTAGACAGTTAGAGCCCCCTGGTCACTGCGACCTGCTGTCTTCACAGCAGGCACTCCTTCTCCCGAAGTTACGGAGCTATTTTGCCGAATTCCCTTAGCCAGTATATATCCGACACGCCTTGGCCTTTTCAGCCAGGGGCACCTGTGTCAGTTCTTGGTACGGTCACTCGACTAACCTTTTCACGGGCCCCTGGGTGCAGCCGACTTACGCCATCACGCCTTCACTCCCTTCTCGCCATTACGGCTCTCCGGGTGCTTCAACGCTTGGACAGTGCGACAACACTGCTCGGCCTGCCCTGAGGCGTCAGCGGATCCATCGAGTGGTACAGGAATATTAACCTGTTTCCCTTTCGATGCACTCGAATTACGGTGCACCTTAGGACCGACTAACCCTCGGCTGACAATCATTGCCGAGGAAACCTAGCCCCTTCGGCGGTCAGGATTCTCACCTGACTTTGCTGCTACTCTTACCAGGATTTTCGTTTCCGCACGGTCCACTGGACTTCGCAGCCCAGCTTCTGCCCGAGCGCAACGCCTTCCTAACAGATCACCTCGCGGTGCTCCATGGTATCGGTGGTCGGCTTGAGCCCCGTCCATTTTCGGGGCCCCAAACCTCGACTGGTGAGCTGTTACGCACTCTTTAAAGGATAGCTGCTTCTAAGCTAACCTACCAGCTGTCTAGGGCTTGGGACACCCTTTGAATAACACTTAGCCGACACTTGGGGACCTTAACCACGGTCCGGGTTGTTGCCCTCGCGGACTACAAGCTTACCCCAGTAGCCCAGACTCCACCTGTCTACGACGCCGGTGGGTTCGGAGTTTGACAAGAGGGGTAGGGATTTCTCCCCAGGTCCCTCCAATCAGTGCTCTACTCCACCGACTATCTCGAGATGGGTCATGCTGCGACATGTTTTGGAAGGAACCAGCTGATGCCGGGCTAGATTGGCCTTTCACCCCTAGACGCAGGTCACGCGAACGATTTGCAGATCAGTACCGCTTGCGGTCCTCCACGTAGCTTTCGCCACGCTTCAACCTGCCCACGCCTAGATCGCCCGGCTTCGGATAGTAACTCAGTGACTCCGCGCACTTGTATACGCCGCGCCTCTCCGAAGATGCACGCTTGTTGCTTTCGCTCCGGCTTCCTCAATGACTGAGTTAGCCATCGCCACTGAGATACACTCCCTGGCCCGTTTTTCGAAACGTACGATACGACATCGGCACCGATACCCGTACTACAGCCTCGCGACTGATTCCTTCATACCGGAGTTCCTTGCATGCCGTATCGCTCCGTCACCATCAGGTTTCAGGCACTTTGCACCTCCCTTTTTGGGGTACTTTTCAGCTTTCGGTCACCCTACTAGTACACTATCGGTCTCAAGACGTATTTAGTTTTGGAAGTTGATACCTCCCAAATTCCCGCGGGATATCCAACCCACGGTACTCAGGAACAACACCAGATCCCTCAACCCGAATCTACATGACTGTCACATTCTATGGTCCTGCTTTCCAGCAGAGTTCGACCCGAGTTGACCGGGACCTTTGATACTGCCCTTTAACACCACATTTCCCTTCCATTTCTGGAGGGATTCGGTTTGAACTCTACCGTTTTCACTCGCCGTCTACTAACGGTATCTCGATTGGTTTCTTTTCCTGCTCCTACTGAGATGCTTCAATTCGGAGCGTTCCCGATCATTACTGATCGACATACGTCAGGAGGTCCCATTAGGAGATCCTGGGTTCATTGGCTCCGTGCACCTACCCCAGGCATATCGCAGCTTGGCACGTCCTTCCTCGGCGCTTGAGCCGAGCCATCCACCTGATGGCATATTGCCAGAGTCCGCTCACTTCATCCAGTGAGCGTCTGATACGCTTACTTGCGCAGATTTAGGTCTTGTCTGTAAAATATTACAGACACAGACATGGCTTACACACGATTTCATATCCGCACCGACGTGTCCACCGGTGCAGAATCCATCCTTCCCGGACAATGTAACTTGCCCGGTGCACTGAAAGATAAGAATATGATATTAAACAATCATAAGTGGACTTGCTGGGACTCGAACCCAGGGCCTCTGCCTTGCAAAGGCAGCGATCTTCCATCTGATCTACAAGCCCTCAGAGTTGAGGCAGCCCAACAACTCCTGGAGTTGGATCTGCCAGTTTTTCGATTCCTGACTGGTGGTGAATTCTTTTGCTTAGGAGGTGATCCAGCCGCAGATTCCCCTACGGCTACCTTGTTACGACTTAACCCCCCTTGCGAGATTTAGGTTCGAGCATGACACCTTGGGGTTCATGCCCTCACCCAAACCTCACTCGGGTGGTTTGACGGGCGGTGTGTGCAAGGAGCAGGGACGTATTCACCGCGCTATGTTGAAACGCGATTACTACGGATTCCAGCTTCACGAGGACGGGTTTCAGTCCTCGATCCGAACTACGGCCGGGTTTATGAGATTACCTTCCCCTTTCGGGGTAGGGACCCATTGTCCCGACCATTGTAGCCCGCGTGTAGCCCGGGAGATTCGGGGCATACTGACCTACCGTAGCCCGCACCTTCCTCTGCTTTAGCAGCAGCGGTCCCCACAGAGTACCCATCGTTCCGAAGAACATGCTGGCAACAGTGGGCACGGGTCTCGCTCGTTGCCTGACTTAACAGGATGCTTCACAGTACGAACTGACGACGGCCATGCACCTCCTCTCAGCGATTCAGGTAAGGTCTTCAGCCTGACCCACATATTGCTGTCGCCCCCGGTGAGTTTTCCGGCGTTGAGTCCAATTAAACCGCAGGCTCCACCCGTTGTAGTGCTCCCCCGCCAATTCCTTTAAGTTTCAGCCTTGCGGCCGTACTTCCCAGGTGGCTCGCTTCACGGCTTCCCTTCGGCACTAGGAACGGCCGTACCATCCCTAACACCTAGCGAGCATCGTTTACGGCTGGGACTACCCGGGTATCTAATCCGGTTCGTGCCCCCAGCTTTCGTCCCTCACCGTCGGACCCGTTCTGGTAAGACGCCTTCGCAACTGGTGGTCCTACAGGGATTACAAGATTTCACTCCTACCCCTGTAGTACCTCTTACCTCTCCCGGTCCCAAGTCTGACAGTATCCATTGGAATTCTGACGGTTAAGCCACCAGATTTCCCAATGGACTGATCAAACCGGCTACGGACCCTTTAGACCCAATAATAGCGATCACCACTCGGGCCGCCGGTGTTACCGCGGCGGCTGGCACCGGTCTTGCCCGGCCCTTGCTAACGCATGTATTTTACACATACGGACAGCCAGCATTATATGCTGGCACTCAGTGTCCCCTTATCGCGGTTTCCCGCAGTGTAAAGGTTTCGCGCCTGCTGCGCCCCGTAGGGCCTGGATTCATGTCTCAGAATCCATCTCCGGGCTCTTGCTCTCACAACCCGTACCCGTCATTGGCTAGTAGGTACGTTACACCCACTACCACCTGATAGACCGCAGATCCATCCTTGGGCGGTGTCCCCTTTTAACCACAGAGCCTTCCAGCATCTGTGGCTCATCCGGTATTATCCCCAGTTTCCCGGGGTTATCCCGGTCCCAAGGGCAGGTTATCCACGTGTTACTGAGCAGTTCGCCATGTTCACGAAGAACATATAACTTGCATGGCTTAATCGGACACTGATAGCAGTGATCTCTGGCAGGATCAACCAGAATTTTAGATGAAAAATTTGGTCGAACTCTCTATTGGTCATACCAATTTACTTAAGTCCACCTGGTTAATTACAATCATAGAAATTGCAGGGTTAATTCAGTAACTGAACAGTCCAGCTTTCCCTTTGATAGTGATTGTATAGAATAACAACCACCACCAGTCAGGATTAACCGAACTGGCAGATCCAACGTCAGACAGGAAAAAACTCCTATCTCCACTTATGGAGGTGATAATAATGTATCAATGATATCCCGGTTTTCGTCCGGAGTACATACATAGGAATTTATGATATATAAACCTTATTGTTAATTAGTTTGTCTATATATTTGGTTATATATTTTGCAACATATATTATATGTTGCCAACATATTTAAACCTTCTCATTTACAAGATTTTAATCAACGAAACAGTTGAGTGCAAACCATTCGCGGGTTTGCTAATGTTCATCTTGCAACTCCCCCAAAATGAGAGTTATATTATATAAAATTATCGTAATTAAATGATTTTATAGGTCACAATAAAGAAACAATCAGGGAAAAAATTAAAACTACGCAACCTTTAACATATCCTGCTACATATTTAAAATAAACAGCAAATTAATGAGGTGTTAACCTGGAAAATAAAGATTCAAATCCAAATCAAAATGAAACAGAAGAACAAGTTAGCAGAGTAAGGACACCAAACAAAAAGAAAGGAGAAATACTTGCAATAGTAGATAGTAGACTTGGAGCCAACAGATTAAGGTTAAGATCTATGGATGGTGTAGTACGAATGGGTCGTATTCCCGGTTCCATGAAAAAGAAAATATGGATAAGAGAAGGAGATATAGTCATTGCTGTACCATGGGATTTTCAGGATTCAAAAGCCGATGTGATCTGGAAATATACCAGACCCCAGGTAAACTGGCTTGAAAAGAAAGGATACTTGAAAGGGAGAGTATGAGTAAAGATTACTCCAAAAAGATTAAAAGTATCGATGATAAGCTTGAAAAAATGCGCATAAAGCGCAAAGATTCAGATTACACCAAAGTCAAAGAAGACGTATTTGACACTCCAACATTAATATCATTATACAACCTTTCAAATAAAGACATACTTTATGCATTAGGTGGAGCTATAAGTACAGGGAAAGAGGCAAATATCTTTTTTGCTGAATCCAGTGATAAGCCCATTGCCCTCAAAATTTACCGAATAACAACAAGTACTTTCAGAGCAATGGAAGAATATATTCTTGGTGACCCCAGATTCAAAAACATAAGGCATGAAAAACGTGATATCATAATGGCATGGACGCGTAAAGAATACAGGAATTTAATACGCGCCCAAAACGCCGGAATAAGAGTACCATCACCAATTACAACTGAAAAGAACATACTGGTAATGGATTTTCTGGGCGAAAATGAGGTATCATACCCACTGCTTAAAGAAGTTAAACTTGACACAGAACAAGCGCACCAGATATATGAAACCATTAAAAGTTACATGAGAAAGCTTTATAAACATGGCAACTTGGTACATGGTGACCTAAGTGAATATAACATAATGATTGACCCAAATAATATTGAACCTATATTCATAGACATGGGGCAATCAGTTACCTTAGACCATCCAAGAGCAGAGTATTTTTTAAATCGGGATATCAAAAACATCACCAGGTTTTTTAAGCGTTTTAAAATCTCTGATTCCCCCGAAGATTTATCTGCTTTTGTAAGAAACTAAATAATTATATAACTAAATAAACAAGGCGATTAATCATGGTGCATATCAAAGTACCCCAAGATAGAATTGGTGCTATAATAGGCCCAGAAGGTAGTGTCAAGGAAACTATTGAGCAAAAATCAGCATCCAAACTCGAAATTGATAGCGATAGTGGTTCAGTAGAAATAACTCCAGGAAATGACCCAGTATCCGGAATGAGAGCATCCGAAACAATAAGAGCAATCGGTCGCGGATTTAATCCCGAAAAAGCGATTCAGTTACTTGATGATGATATGCTGATGCTTGATGTTATAGACATTTCTGATGTGACCAGTACTTCCAAAGAGCTTAAACGTATCAAAGGAAGAATTATTGGCAAAAATGGAAAAACCAGGGAAATCGCAGAAAGTCTGATTAACGTGCATATATCTGTTTACGGCAAAACTGTAAGTGTAATTGGAAAACCCGAGCAGATACAGGCTATAAGAACCGCAATTGACATGCTGGTAGGTGGAGCAAACCACGGAACTGTGTATAGCTATCTTGAGAAAAAACGCCAAGACCTCATACAGGAAGAACTTGAATTTCAGCCTTCAGACATTGATATAGAATAACTGAATATATTTTTATATAAAGAATTTAATTAATAATTGTATATGCGAGGATACATCAACAGGTCTGAAGTTAAAACATTTTCAATTTTTGGCATCACATTACTGGCAATCGCTGTATTATGCTATCAGGGAAAACTGTCAATTGGAAATATTTCTTCACTGCCTCTCTTTATATTTTTGCTCCTTATGCTTGCTGCAAATAATCTGGAAATACCCATTAAAACTGTGCGTACCAAAAAAATAAAGAATATATCCAACAACGCCCAAATCCTTGAACAGCTGTTCTCAGTTCCTGTATTAAAAGAACTGGAAACCAGAAAAGAACTTGTATTTAACACTAAATTAACATTAAATCTCGGCGGATTTGTTATACCCGCTTCCATGATAATATATTTATTATTTACACAGTTCAATGTTGCTGCAATAGAGATTTTCCTTGTCATGCTGGTAGCCACAGTACTACTTGCAGAAATGGTTAATGGTGTAGGTATAGTTGTCCCCGATTATATCGGACTTATATCGGTACCAATGGCGCTTATACTTGCACCAGAAAACGTTGCATATGTTATATTTGTATCAAGTATTTCTGGAATCCTTATTGGCACAGTTATATCGTTTTTTACAATCGACAGAGAGAAAAACGGAAGTGCATACATTAATTTCGGTGGTGTAGGTAGTTTTAAAGCCGTTTACATTATAACTTTAATTGCAGGATTAATGTCGTATTTTAATTAAATCATTCTTTCTGGTTGTTATTTTTCTGTAATCTGTCACGCAATATTTTGGATGATGCATTCATCGAACCATAACTATGGATGCCAGTTTCTGTAAACGTAAACGGTTGAGGCGAAGTATCGATTTTAGTAGAACGCATTTTTTGAACTACCATAACAGACATAGGGGTTGGGTTTATATCATTAGTTGGCACAGTATCTAAAAAGATAATACCGTCCCCAAGAAAATCATAATCATCAAACTGTTTTGTTTCAAGTCCATGTTTTTTTTCTGTAACCATTAATGAAGTGATTTTTTTTCGTTTCAAGCTCCTGTGTACATTCCTCCATGTACCCGCTGTTCTAAATTCTTCAGGATTAGAAAATACATTCAATGAATCAAAGACTACCACATCAGGTCTGTAAGAATCCACAATCTGGGTCATCTCTTCTGAGGTGATTATTGACATTCCAAAAATCTCAAGATATCCTTTATCGATTGCTTCTCCTATATCCCAACCATAACGCATAAACTGTTGTACCAGATGTTCAGCATCCTCTTCAAAGGAAAAAAACACGCATTTTTCATTGTTGCGGATTCGTTCCATAAGAATTTGGACACAGAAAGTAGTTTTTCCGGTTCCCGGTGGACCAGTTACAATAACAGAAAATCCTTTGGGAATACCGCCTTCAAGAGAATCATCAAGGCTTGGTATCCCGGTGCCCATCCTTTTAATATTAACATCTATATTATTCACATCGTGTTTAGCTTTAAAACGGCTGTTGTCCAGATTAAGAAGTGCCTTTTCAAGTACCAGGTTTTTTGCACCCAATTCTTTTTCATACCGTTCAAGAACACGTGATGCATTTTCACTTAAAGTTGTATGAACAGCGAGCTTGTTACGCGTCATATTAAAAAATGGTTCTTTAAAAATATATATAATTTATTATTTTTATGTACATAACCACTTGATTTTTGTTCATTCTGTGTCCATGAGATATCCCCGACCTTTAAGGAAATTACCCCTTCCTCTGGTGGCTGTTATCTCTCCATCCCAGATAATATCTCCCCGGGAGATAGTCAATTGCGGAAAAATTCCATATAATCCGCTATATGGTGTCCAGCCTGCTTTGCTGTGTAAAAAGTCAGAGGAAATTTTTCTCATATCCTGAGGATTTACAAGTATTAAATCAGCATCAAATCCTTCCTTAAATAATCCTTTGTAATTACTATCAAGTCCAAACCTTTTCGCAGGATTTTTACTGGTTACATCAATTACCTTACCCAGCGGGAAAAGATTCTTTTTAACACCTGCCAGCATAAGAGGTAATAATGTTTCTACTCCCGGCACACCTGAAGGGGTGTTTTTAATATCCATGTCTTTTTCAAATTCACGATGAGGGGCATGGTCTGACGCCACCATATCAACTGTACCTTCATTTATGGCATTAACAAGCGCCTGTACACTTTTTCGGGTTCTCAAAGGAGGGTTCATTTTGCCAAAAGAACCCAAATCATCCCATGATTTGTCTGATAAAAACAGGTGATGTGGCGCGGACTCGCAGGTAATACTGGATTTTCTATTTCCTTTATAGGCCATATACTTCTGATTCCTGATAATTCCGAGTGCTTCCGAGGTACTGATATGACAAAAATGTGACTGTGTATCAAAAGAAGATATCATATCAACCGCCTTTTGGACTGCTGTAGACTCACATATATTTGGACGAGCTCTTGAATGTGATTGTGGAGACATATCATTTTTTAATAGCGATTCATTCTTCAGGCGGATATCTTCATCTTCAGCATGAATACAGGCTACAGCCCCAAGTTCTTTAATTTCTGATAATGCCTGATTAAAAGATTCTTCAGAAATATTTAATTCGCCTGTTGATTCAGCCATAAATATTTCACCAAAAGCGGTCGCACCAAGCTCCCATAATCTGGACAAATTATCAAAATTATTCGTAACTCCTCCATTAATCCCGAAATCAACAATTGATTTTTTGGATGCAAGATTCAATTTTTTGTTGAATGATTTTTCATCAATTGTTGGAGGTGCTGTATTTGGATGGTCTATTACTGTTGTAATACCTCCTGCAGCAGCAGAACATGAACCTGTATACCAGTCCTCTTTACGAGTTTGACCTGGTTCTCTAAAATGTACATGGGCGTCAATACCTGCAGGAAGTGTAAGTGCATTATCCGCATCTATCTCCCTGTCCACATGAGATATACGGATATCTTTGGCTATTTTAGATATCTTTCCGTTATCTATCAATACCTCTGCCGGCTGAAGACGATTATTATAGAAAATTCTCGTGTTTTTTATCAGGATATTAGACATACCAGGAAATAATCTTGACAGTGATATATGTATTTAATTATCCAGTTAAAAATGCAAGAAATTAATTCATAGAGTGAACTACCACTTGGCTAAAGACCAAGTGGCTTCCTGTTTCATCCTTTTCCCTTATGGGAACAAGTCCACAGGCACTACCCCTCATCCCGAAGGTGAATTGATGCCTATTAGATTCTGTCTATCCAACGCGAATTTTTTAATGTTAACTGATGCGTTGATGTCCCTATCATGTATCGTTTTACAGTCAGGACATTCCCATTCTCTGTCTTTAAGTTCTAAATCCTGATGATAATATCCACATACATGACAGATTTTGCTTGATGGGTCGAATCGTCCTATCTTGATAATATTTTTACCGTACCATTCTGCTTTATACTCTAATTTCTGAACAAAACTACCCCATGAAGCATCAGTTATATGCTGTGCCAGATTATGATTTTTCAGCAGTCCTTTTACATTCAAAGTTTCCAATGTTACAGCTTGGTTCTCGCTTATCAGTTTATTACTTAATTTATGCTGGAAATCTTCTCTCTGATTAGCAATTTTCTCATGATATTTTGCTATCTGATGTTTCAGTTTCCTGTAATTGTTAGAACCCTTCTTTTTTCTGCTGAGCCTTTTCTGTAATACCTTCAATCTTTCAATTGTATTTTTCAGGTATCTTGGATTATCGATTTTTTCACCGTCGGATGTGACAGCGAAATCCTTGATTCCTACATCGACTCCTACTGTATTAACTTCGTAGAATGTCTGTTTTTGTGGTAATTGTTTGTCGTCATCGACTAAAATACTGATATAATATTTTCCTGTCGGTGTTCTTGTTATAGTCGCAGTCCTTTGTTTACCATCAAAACTTCTATGCAGCCTGGTTTTTATCCAGCCGATTTTAGGTATGTATACTTTATTATTACCAAAATCGACTTTATAATACTGAGGAACAGAAAACGATTGTACTGGGTTTTTCTTGGATTTAAACTTTGGAAAACCTGATTTTTCTCTGAAAAACTTGGTAAAAGCATTTTCCAGGTTAAGAGTAGCTCCCTGTAATGATTGAGAGTTGATCTCTTTCAACCATTCATGATCTTGTTTTAATACCCTTATCTGTTTGTTCAATTCAAATCTTGATATTGCTTTACCATCCTGCTCATAAGATTTGAGTTTGTTCTCCAATGCCCAGTTGTATATGAACCTACAAGCTCCTATATGTTTTGCGATTAACTCCTGTTGGATTTGGTTTGGATACATACGATACTTGTAAGCTTTTAACATACCATAATTATTATGATTTAACATTATTTATATGTTAAGTTATATATTGGACGGTATTCAGCCCTGATGCTGAAGACATCAGGGTTTTCTACCTTCCATTATTATAAAATAGTATCCAAATATAAAATATTAAAAAACAAAAGAGATAAAAAACATTTTTAAAATATCAATTTAAATATACTACCCATAGATACACATCAATGGCAGGGTTTGGTTGGTTAAATGGTCAGAAATGAATACAATAGAAGATTAAGCACACTAAAACAAAACATCTTGAACATGGGAGATACATCCCAAAAAGTTATCATTGATTCCACAAAAGCACTGAGAGATTTAGACCTCGAACTTGCTGATGAGACAATTGAAATGGATAATAATATAGACGACAGTGCTGAAGACATTGAAAAAAGTGCGACTCATTTATTGGCTCTACAGCATCCTCTGGCAGGCGATTTGAGACTCATAATTGCATCCATAAAAGTTGCAACTGATCTTGAAAGAATTAGCGATTTGGGAATCAATATTGCAGAAATCGCAAAAAGTATAGAAGGAGAGCATGTCAAACCCCTGATTGATATACCAAAAATGGCAGAAATTACCGAAGACATGTTGCAAAAATCACTTCAGGCATTTGAAAATCTTGATGTTGAACTGGCAAAAGAAGCCGCTGCCAGAGATGATGAAGTAGATAAACTGTTTTATGGCACATGGATGGAACTTATCAACATGATGGTAGAAGACCCGACACTCATTACCAATGCCACACATCTGCTATTTGTACTACGTTATCTTGAACGTATAGGAGATCATGTAAGCAATATCTGCGAAAGTGTGGTGTATATTGCAAACGGAGAGAGGGTGAAATTAAACTAAAAGATTAAAAATCAAAGAGTGAACTCTGAGATTTTGACCCATTTTTGGATTGGTTTTTCAATCCGTTATCCTCTTCATCTGTTGTTTCTTTATTAGCGTTGTTAAATGATTCAGTTTCAGATGTTTTTGAAAAATCAAACAATCCTTTCTGACGGGAATCATAATCCAGTGTCGCTGAATCAACCCCAAATACGCCAAGTATTCTTTCAACCGGTGGCAATATCTGCTTTTTTATATAATAATCTACATCCAGAGTAAGGTTATTTTCACGGACATATTCTGGGTCTTCAGCACGATTCACAAACAAATCATTACCTGCCACAATTACAAAAGGAACTCTTTCACCGATAGGCGGTGATATACCTGTCCTTTTTTTGGTTTTTTCAATCACAGTCAGATGCGGCTGTTTGCTCTTATAACTATCCTTTTTCTTGGAATAGAGCCTTGTCATTGTAAGGTCATCAATAACATCTTTATCTTTTTGCACATCGATGTTTCTTACCCTGTTTACTACACTTTTTACATATTCAACTGCTTTATCTACATCACCCTCTTTTAATACAAGTTCAAGAACCCTGTTCAATGTCTTTGATGTAAGTTCACACCAGTCCCTTCGGACTGTCTCCATTCCCTTGACCTTTATACTATCTTCCCATTCATCATTTTCCTGTTCAAAAACCCATAGAGCATATCGCTTTTTTGCAAGGAACAGTCCACGTTTTGCAATAGATTCAAATTCAAGTTCCATAGGGTCAGGAAGGGATTGAGATACTTTTTCTGCTATCCTTGTACCCACGCATTCAGCGTCTTCAAGAGATATGTCATTATTATATTCCGGTGAACAATGTATAAAAACACTATCAGTATCCCCGTAAACTACAGACAGATTGATAACATCCTCTGACTCATCCTCAGGTGATATTTCATCTGGGAGGTATGCCTGATTATCTTTAAGAACCACCTTACGGATATTATTATTTATAAGATCACGGGTATTCTGGATGTTTTCCCTACCATAGCTTGTTACCGCGTTGGCAAGAGTTAGACTATAAAGCCGTGCACGTGCATAACCTGAATAACCATAAAAACTGTTTAACAGGATTTTTAATGCAAGTTGTGTCGCATCATACATCCTGTAGGTGTCTCCGTCGGAGATGGATTTCATTTTCTTTTTAACTTCAGACCTCTGGTTCAGTAAAGTTTCCAGAATTGAGGGGACGATTCCTTTTAATACATCTGGATTAACAAACTCTCCACCCGATGGAGGATTTATTGTCTCACCATTAGGATGGTCATTAACAACAACAGTAGTATAACAGAGGTTGTGAGCCATCATTATAGTGGGATACAGGGATTTGTAGTCAAGTATTACAACATTATCCAGCAAGCCTTTTTTCGGCTCAAGAACTTCTCCTCCTTTTATTTCCTCTCCCTGTTCATTATCATCTGGTCTGTTATCGGGTTTTGGTGGAATTACCCTCCCCTGTTTACCAAATTCACGAAACAGTAGGTTTTCCACCATAGAACTCTGTCCGCCATCGACTACATCCTGTAAAACAGAACCACTTACCTGAGACAATGCTATATATTTATCAAGCAGTTGTAATTTGGTAACAAGTTCCAGTGCAAGTTCTGAATCACGTCTGGCATAATCTATAAACTTTTTAGTTTTCTCACCGCCATCGTTCCAGTATTCCACCATCTGATGGGGTTCAACATCGAGTTTTTCTCTTCCAAGCAGTTCTTTGGATACATTGCGAAGTGTATAGCGTTTTAGACTAAACTGCTGTCTTATGAGAGGCAATGTATCCATTACTATCCTGCCGGTCATGGATACCATTGTTCTTGTACCCAGCCGTCGATATGTCATCAGCCTGCCATCACGCCCCACTCTGGGAACTATACTGGCTCCTTTATTATTCAAATAATCTGCTCTGTCCTTGATATAGGGTATATCAAAGTCATTCATGTTGTATCCGACAACAACATCAGGGTCATATTCCTGAAAGATATCAAAAAACCGGGTTAACATATCTTCCTCTTCATCAAATATTTCTATATCTGATTCAACATCTTTCAGGTTTTTACATACAAGAACCAGTGTATTGTTACCTTTATATTCCGGCTCAAAAGAAAGACTTATCATAATTATGGGCGAACTTTCAGGTTCAGGCATGCCTCCCTCAGGTGGCAGGCATTCTATATCAAAAGCCAGATATTTTAATCCAATGTTTGGGATTTTATTTATTTCCTCCACATTGTAGGAGGTTATTATATTGTCACATTTTACATCTCTATCATTGATAGATTCTGATGTAGAAGCAGGTTCAGCAGAAACCAGAGCCATTCCATGTAAACCCTTATCTATCATAAAACGGTTTTTAAACAGGATATCGGTTTCATATACGTCTTCAATACCTTCAAGACCCTGTACATCATCCCTTATTTCTGGAACATTTTTTGGATAAAATGTGGTAATTTTTAACATCGGTTTTTTTGATTCCTGATAACCAATAGGTTCAAATTTTTGTACAGGTTCTACATCCTTGACGGTATCAAATTTGTTTTTTATAAACTGTGGCAGTGTCTGTAGATATGAGTCATCGGCTACATTGGCATAAAAATACGGTTCAAATCCCGGTACAAAACAGCAAACACTGCTACCGTCCTCTCCTCTACCAAAAAGCCGTACCACCGGTTCATCATTATAAATACTGTAATCTGCATCCAATATCTGAAAGTTCATAAGTTCAGGTTAATTTCATACATGATATATATTTTGTTATCTTTTAAATCAATGAAGAACAGACACAACCCAGAAACTGCGAATTCATTTTTAAAAATTTAAATATCGACCTGATTTATTCAACTGCTTCAAATTTGATTGTAAATTTTGTCCCATTACAATTTTCAAATTCCATTGTACCGTTAATTTGATCTACAAGTGAATTTACAAGTTGCAGACCAAGTGAATCGGTTTCGTTGATGTCTACGTATTCCGGAATACCATCTCCGTTATCATCGACAATTAATGTATAAACAGAATCATCTTCAGTAAAACTCACATTAATTTGTCCCGAAGATTTATCAGAAAATGCATGTTTTAACGAATTGGTTACCAGTTCATTGACAATAATGCCAAGCGGTATCGCAACATCCATGTTTAAATATATGTCCTTGATGTTTAGATTCAATTCAATATTGTTGTTATCATCTAAATATGCTTGAAGCAGATAATCCGTAAGAGTTTGGATATAATTACCAAAATCAATGCTTACCATATCACTGGAATTGTACAGTTTCTCATGAGCAAGTGCAATCGATCGGACTCGGTTCTGGCTTTCTTCAAAAGCTTTAATCACACTTTTGTCTTCAAAATTTGTAGACTGCAGATTGAGCAAACTGCTGATTACCTGAAGGTTGTTTTTTACACGGTGATGGATTTCCCTTAACCGCAGTTCATTGGCTCTTTTCCTTTCTGTTATATCCCTTTCTATAGCAAGTATATAATACTGGTTTTCAAGTTCAAAATATTCAGCACTTACTTCCACCCAGAAAACCGTTCCATCCTTTTTTTTGTGGGTAATTTCTTCATCAAACCATTTCTGATCAAGTACACGCTGTACCAAGTTTGGGAATTTTTGAGCTACATCTTCTGTTTCAATATCCATTATATTGGAACCTATAAGTTCACTAACTGTGTAGCCATGCATATTTGCAGCTACCTTATTGGCTTCTATGATATTACCTTCCGTATCTATTATAAAGATTGCATCGCCTGCGTTTTCAAAAAGAAGCCTGTAACGTTTTTCACTCATTTCCAGCGACTTTTCAGTGTTTTTACGTTCTGTAATATCATTTCCTGAAATCAAAATACAGGTTATCTCATAGTCATCATTTTTTACAATTCTACCATTCCAGGCAATGATACGCTTTTCAAGATTCCTATTTACAATTGCGGTCTCAAAATATTCAATTAAACTTACATTTCTCTGAAACATCAGACCCTTGATAACCTTATCTACTTCCAACGCGTATCTTTTCGGGATAAACTCAAACAATGTTTTACCTTTTAGTTCATTTTTACTGTATCCCAGTATTTCGCGCCCAGCTCTGTTTACAAGTTTAATACTAAAATCAGGGTTAAGTGCAATAATAATAGAACCTGCTATGTCCAGATAATTTTGTGCTCTATCTTTCTGAATTTTAAGTTCCTGTGTCCGTTCCTCAACACGTTTTTCAAGCTCATCATGCATCTTCTGGAGCTGCTGTTCATACTGTTTACGTTCGGTTATATCAAGGACATAGCATATAGCGCCACTTATATTCCCCTCTCCATCTTTTGATACGGAACAAGACATCAACGCATAGAACTTTTCACCGGATTTTCTCACCATTTTTATTTCGAATTTTTGGCTGTTGTTAGCACCATTAAAAGAACTGTTGTTAAGATGGTTTGACAGATTACAGTGTTTGTATGAAGGTATGAACTGAGACAAGGGTTCTCCCAATACTTCATCTTTACTATAACCAAAAAGGTGTTCAGCACCTTTATTCCAGCTTAATATTTTCTCATTGGAATCCAGAGTGATTACAGCCTCATGCAACTGGTCAAGTATCTGAGCATGCTTTTTGAAATCTTCCTCCCTTCTTTTTAATTCTCTAAACAGAATATCGTACGGTCTGTAAAATCCTGTATCTATGATAGCCAAGAATATAAAATAAAACGAAAACAATTTGAAGTAGTGACCTAAAATGTTTAAAATTCCGTAAACATCAACGTAGAGAGTAAATGTAAATTCAGCAATAATAGTCAAAAATATGGATAAGGACAGCAGGTTCTGCACATATACACTAAAATACGCTCTGTATCTGTACAAAAGAACTAATGATCCCAGTAGTATTATTGAGATGATGTATTCACTTATTATTTTAAATGCTGTAAGACCTACACCTTTTATATAACAATCAGGGAATACTCCCCAGTGGAAAATAGTTAAAAGCAGGATGAATGATACCACTGCAAATAAAAGAAAAACCACTCTATAATCGGTTTTTCTGGACAAATCCAATTTTATACTTTGTTTAAATTTGCTTACAAAAAAAACCGGCGCCAGCAGTAAAGATATACTTTCAATATATCTTGCAGTTACCCATACTTGTGTAGCCAAATTTGACCCTAACGAGGAGAACACACCCATATTTTCATACGAAAGGGTATGAAGAATATCAAAACCGGCTACAAAAAAATATGCTATTCCTATAAAAATAAGGTAATTGTTTTCAAGAAAATGTTTTGATTTTAAAACCAGTATAAAAACCATCAAAGCTATCAGGATACTAAAAAGTTCCACAAGAACATGAAAAAGCAGGTAATTGGATAGACTTATAAAGTACAATGACCCGAGCACCACTATCCAGAGAAAAAGTTTCTCATAACTGATTTTGCCAAAGTCAAGTGTTTTGAGCTTAGTGATTATATCCGGTTTCATAAAATAAACTTATAAGTTTTTGATGATTTAACACTACAACAATTCTTCTATTACATTTAACCCCTAATATAGAATTGAAGTGATATATTCCGGTCTATCTTTATTATTTTATAAAAGCATTACGTGATAATTTCATCTATTTTTTAAGTTATAAAACTATAAGATAAAATATAATATACAAAAAAACATTTGTTATATTATGTACAATGAATTCGAGTTTGCGGGCGTTATACCTGACACTACCATTGATAGAAAAGAAATTAACCTGATAACCGAAAAATCCGATTATGTGGTTGCAGAAACAAAAAAAATCTACCAGCATCGAAAAAACGGCAGCTATTTTCATTACAGATATTTGATTTCTGTCGAGGATTATGGTGGTGGAAAATGGAAAATGGAATTATATTTAAATCCGATGCCCTCATCTCTGAAGAATCAGTATCAAAACTATCCGGTCAGAATTTCTCACAAATTTATCAACGCTCCCAGATACAGTGATAAAGTTGATGCTTTTATTTCCTACATAATCCTTGTTGCAAGTTGCATAAAAGATATAGATGCAAATATTGACAATTATCTGGATTCTTACTCTGATACCGAAGGAAAGACAATGTGGGAACTTTTATATCCTGTTTTAAATATCAAAAATATGCAACCTTTAAAATGAAAGGTGTAAGTTTTCTAATAGCACCATTATCACCTAATATTTTCCAGTTGGTTTAATTTCCTTTTCTACTGTTTTATATTTTTGTGATTTGAAAAATAAATTTAAGTTCTGGCAAACTAATAGGTAAAGTCAAAGGATTGATATCCTACATGTTAATGATTTTCCATCGTGGGGGAGGGAATGGTTAACAATAATAAGTACAACTCAAAAGATTATAAAGCTTTGAGAAAAGCCATAAAACAATGTCTGAAAAATTCAGACATCACAATCGGAGAATTAGCAAACCGTTTTAATGTAAGTAAAACACTTGTCAGAGAAATCAAACAGGAATTAAGACGCGAAAACGATACTAATTACCAACGCATACTCCCAGATAAAAGTGACTGGTTTTACTGCTACAAAAGTGAAACATATACACCTACATGCAACTATAAATCATGTGAACATTATCCGTGTAAAGAGATGAAAAATAAAAATAGCTAACAAATCAGGGTTTTGGTTTAATAATCCATTTTTGGAATAAATCGAATTATGTTATATATTTAAAAATTAAAAATAAAAAAGAAGTGGTTAAGCAACCTTTTGTTCAATCAAAAATTTTACAAAATCTGGGCTTAAGTTTGTTTCATATTCCATTTTTTCAAGGATTTCATTTTCTGAAAATCCCTTGTGCTTAAGGTCTTCTATTTTGTTGTACACGTTTTCAGAAACTTCAGAATATTCATTTATATCCTTTCTATGACCCCAGACATCGCCTTCAAGCAACTCAATGCCCTGCATATCCAGAAACATTTTTGCAGATTCTGATAGTGTCTGTTTATATGATTTTGATAAATGTATTGCCTTAAGATTCGGGCAACTGGACACTATCGAAAAAACGTCTTTGTTGGATGGTCTAAAAGCCATATGTATTATTTCATCTTTCTCGTTCAGGTCTTTTATTTCATCTTTTGTACTAACTACTCGAATTTTCATGATATCCCTTACTACTATTTTTTGATATCTTTAATCTTTAATAAAAAAATTTCAGATACCACATACCAATTCCAGTTATACTATCTTAAAAATTTATCTATTTGTTTACAAATAGAAATTATTTGATAATACACACAGTTTTTTGAAAGCTTTAAAAATTAGCGATATGCAGATATGGAGAATGAGGGGAAAACTCCATATCTGTGATAAATACAGCTTTGCTGGAAGTGGGGTTCATCATCCTTAAGGTAGGAGACAAACCGGTTTTTATGTCTGCCCAATCTGTGAAATAACAACACATACACAGATTAACCGGTATTTGCTAATTAACCTTCTACCGTGAACTACCACTTGGCTAAAGACCAACTGGCTCCTTAAATTAAAAATTTAAGGATAACTTTAAATCTATGATTTAAAGTGCTTCCTGTTTCATACTTTTCCCTTATGGAACAAGTCCACAGGCTCTACCCCTCGTACCGAAGGTGTAAATTGTAATTTTGGTTATCAATTACAATTTATTCAAATATTGTTCTTTATAATATTAAAAATTAATTAATAATATTGATATCATAAAAAGTTCAACCTTTGAGAAAAAGGTAAATAAATTTAGAAAAATATAGCTTAATGCCCGGAGCGTGACTCGAACACGCGGTCTCCAGATTTCTCAGGAGATTTAAGACGCCTGTTATAAACATCCCTATGAGTCTGGCGCCTTGACCTGCTAGGCCATCCGGGCATACAGGTTTTATACTATAAATCCGTTATAGAACGTTACGACTGAAAGAACTGAAATTATATGAATGTTTGGGTTCTGACGTACTCCAACGGATAAATCCGTTGTGTTTTGTGGTCGCCATCCATCCTGGCGTTGCCACTTGCGGGGCGCCAGTACTCCCGTACGATGCATCACTGTCTGCACCGCATCGTTTGTGCTCGAAACCAAGCAATAATTGGATGGAATTTGGTAATACACAAACAACCGACTGAACAATGTCTTATATCAGGCAGCTTACTCAAAGCAACTGTACACAGAAGGCATTGTTGTATCTATAGAATTATATATGCTATAACACAATTAAAAATTGATGGTTAAAAACAGTAAAAACAAAACGTGAAAATAAAAACGTAATTTTTAAACCAATAATTATTAAACATAATACTACATCCAATATAAGAATACAGGAAGTTGTAATAAATAATCTAACTTACACAATATGAAGAGGTAAAAATATGGTACTGGAAGTAAACCTTATATCAGCAAGAACTGCTTGGCAGGGTTCTTTTCTTGAACATAAGATGAATAATGCATATTTTAACGAATGTGCCTATTGTGAACTGAATTCAAATGACTTTAGCAAACTCGGTATCAATGAAGGAGATTACATAAAAGTAAAAACCGACTATGGGGAAGTTGTAGTTTATGCTAAAATAAATGATGACAATCCGGAAAAACTGGGTCACATACCAATGGGTCCGTGGTCCAATGCTGTCCTGAATCCCGAAACTCATGGGTGCGGTATGCCGGGTTTTAAAGGTGTAAATGCTACTATTGAACCTACCGAAGAAAAACCGCTCGATTTAAAATCGTTAATCAGAAGTTACTGTGAATAATTTAATTATTAAAAAGGAGAAAAGATACAATGGCAGAAGTAATAAAAGATGCAATTTGTTCTTTCTGCGGAACACTGTGTGATGATATCACAGTTACAGTTGAAAATAATAAAATTACCAATGCAGAACGTGCCTGCATTCTCGGTCAAAACAAAATGGTTGGAATGTTTGAGCACGGGAGAATCGAATCCCCGATGATAAGAAAAGATGGTGAACTTGTGGAAGTATCCTATGATGAAGCTATAGAAAAAGCTGCTGAAACACTGGTAAATTCCAACCGCACTCTTTCTTATGGATGGGCATCAACATCCTGTGAAGCCATACGAGAGGGCATCCAGCTGGCAGAAGAGACAAGGTCTGTAATTGATTCAACAGCTAATGTGTGCCATGGTCCTTCTGCTCTGGCAATTCAGGAAAAAGGGCTGCCTGCCGCAACTGTAGGTCAGATGAAAAACCGTGCTGATGTAATAGTTTTCTGGGGATGTAACCCAGTGCACGCCCACCCGAGACACATGGGCAGATATTCCTCCTATGCCAAAGGTTTCTTCACACCAAAAGGAAGGAAAAACAGAAAAATAGTTACCGTCGATGTCAGAAATACCGATACAGCAAAACTTTCTGATAAATTAGTACAGGTCGAGCAAGGCAAAGACCTATTATTATTAACTGCTATCAGGTCAGCAATTAACGAAAATGAGGATGTAATTCCTGATTCGGTTGCAGGTGTATCAAAAGATGATATTCTGGAAGTTGCCGACACACTGAAAAATGCCAATTATAGCTGTATATTCTTCGGTATGGGTACAACCCAGTCCCGTTCAAAATACAAGAACGGTGACGCAGTATCCTCACTTGTTGCAGACATCAACCAGCATTCAAAATGTGTCATGCTGAGTATGAGAGGTCATTATAATGTTGCAGGATTCGGACAGACTGCTTTATGGGAAGTTGGTTTCCCGATGGCTATAGATTTCTCACACGGTTATGCCTACTACAATCCGGGAGAAACCGGTGCCAATGATTTACTTTACAGAGAAGAGGCTGACGCCGCTCTGATTGCTGCTGCAGACCCAGGTTCCCATTTCCCACAGAAATCTGTCAGACAACTGGCAAATATTCCACTTATCCAGATAGACCCATTCGAAAACCCAACCACCCATATTGCAGATGTTGTGATTCCTTCAGCTGTTGTGGGTATTGAAGCTGAAGGTACTGCATACAGAATGGACAACATACCACTGAGGATGAAGAAACTGGTAGACACCGAATTTAACAGTGACGAACAGATTGTAAGAGACCTCATTCAAAAGGTAAGAGAACTCAAACAGAGGTGAATTAAATGTCTGAATTATTAATCAAAAATGCAGCCGTCTGTGATCCTGTCAACGGTGTTGACTGCGATAAGATGGACCTGGCTGTCAAAGACGGAAAAATAGTAGAATCAACCAGCCTGTCTTCAAATGCCAAAGAAATCGATGCTGATGGCAGACTTACTATGGCAGGTGCATTCGACGGACATACACACTGGGCTGGAAAAATCAATGTCGGAAGGATGATGAGTCCCCACGACATGCGCAGAAACCCCATCCCCGGATTATCAGGTAAAGAAGCACCTACAGAGACCACAAGAGCACAAGCAGGATATGCAACACCAAACACCTATGCTATTGGTTACCGCTATGCAAAACTGGGATACACCACCGCTACTGAAGCTGCATTACCTCTGCTTAACGCACGTCATGTACACGAAGAATTTGAATCCATACCTATTCAGGACAAGTTAGGGCTCTCTCTTTTTGGTGACAACTGGATGGTAATGGAATACATAAGGGACAACGAGCCGGAAAAACTTGCCGCCTATGTTGCATGGGCTCTCAAATCATCCCGCGGATACGGTATCAAAATCGTAAATCCTGGTGGTGGTGAATCATGGAGCTGGGGTAAAAACGTTACCGGTCTCTATGATAATGTACCCAATTTTGACGTGACACCTGCTGATATACTTCTTGGCCTTGGTAAAACCAATGAACGATTGAACCTTCCGCACTCGGTGCATATCCACTGCAACAATCTCGGTAAACCGGGCAATTATGAGACCACCCTTGAGACCATGAAACTCATGGAAGACAACATCAAACCCAAGAGAGACAGGCAAGCAGCTCATTTCACCCATGTACAGTTCCATTCCTATGCAGGCGATGGATGGAGAGATTTCAAATCGGGCGCACCAATGGTTGCGGATTACCTGAACACAACAGAAAACCTGACTTTTGACCTTGGACAGGTAATATTTGGACCTGCCATGACAATGACTGCCGACGGTCCTCTGGAATACGCCAATTCACGTATGCTTCATGAAAAATGGAGCAACAAAGATGTAGAGCTTGAAGGGACTTCTGGTGTTGTACCAATCGATTACAAAAAGAAGGTCTTTGTCAATGCTGTACAATGGGCTATCGGACTTGAACTGGGTCTTCTTGTAGATGATCCATGGAAAGCCATGTTTACAACAGACAATCCAAACGGTGGATCATTTGTAAACTATCCTGAAGCCTATACGTATCTTATGAGTTCCAAGAAACGGGATGAGATCATGTCACAGTTTACAGACACCACGTTTGACAGAATAAAACTACCAGATATCGACAGGGAACTCAGCCTGTATGAACTTGCGATAATGACCCGTGGTGTCCCTTCAAAGATATACAGCATGCCTCAAAAGGGCAACCTCGGTGTAGGGGCTGATGCAGATATAGCCATATATGACCTGAAACCCGATGAAGTGGATACTACCGTTGAAAATGATAAAGTGGTCGAGGCATTCAGGGGTACAAAATACACCATCAAGGACGGAAATGTTGTAGTTAAAGACGGAGACATTGCATCCTCACCTATAGGTAAAACCTACTGGGTTAACGCCACCAATATACCAAACGGTGAAACCGAGAATATGCATGCAGAACTTGCACAGAAATTCAAGAGATACTATACAGTACAGCAATCCAACTATATGGTAGAAGACGAATACATACCAAGACCTGTAGAACTGGAAATGGAGGAAGCCTGAATGCAGACCGTAAATCTGGAACTTAAGGAGAAAAACAGTATACCTGTAGAAGCTGAAAACATCAAGCCTGATGTTTTTGCTTCAAAATCGAAGGAAGAAATTGAAGACATTGAATTGTGGCACGGTAAAAAACCTGTCAAAATCAGTGAACTCTTTGATGTAGAGGTAGACGGTTCTGATAGTGCTGAAAACGTTAAAATCATAATGAGTGGTGATTTCTCCCGGATGAAGCGTATCGGACAGGGTATGAACACCGGTGAAATGGAAATCAACGGCAATGTTGACATGCACTGCGGATGCCACATGAGCGGCGGAAAAATTACTGTCAACGGTGATGCGGATAACTGGCTCGGTAGAGAGATGACCGGTGGAGAAATCGTTGTCAATGGTAATGCCGGTTATTATGTAGGCAGTGGATACCGTGGAGAAGGCTGCGGTATGGGCGGCGGAAAAATCACCATCAATGGTGATGTCCGCGACTATCTCGGTGAACACATGTGCGGTGGAGAGATACTGGTTAATGGAAATGCAGGGCTTTTACCTGCGATTTCAAACAACGGCGGCACGATAATCATCGAAGGCAACTCCACTATGGCTGCTGTCGAGATGAAAAAAGGTACTGTTGTTGTCAAGGGTCAACTTGCCGAACTGATGCCCTCATATAGAGAAGAAGGTACTGAAGAATATGAAGGAGAAACCTACCGCAAATTCACCGGTGACGTGAACGTCAACGGCAAAGGTGTTCTTCTGGTAAAATAATCATGGGCTTTGTTATTTGAGCCCTCCAATTTTTATTTTATTTTAATTTAAAATTTTTCGATACTCTGTGTAATCCTAAAACAAGGACTGCTAATTACATGTTGCAGACTTAGGATAAGAAATTTTTAATCTCTAAATTATTAAAATAAAAAAGGAAAGTTTTAGTAACCTGTAGCTTCTGAGAACTGACGGGTTACTGTATAGTCATCGGTGTTGCCTTCAACTATAAACACAATGCTTTTGTTGTTCCATGTGTATGTATATCTTGGAACCTGATTGCCACCTTCTATAATGTATTTTGTGATCTGTGTTGCAGTATGGTTGTTGAAGGATTTCTCCAGAAACCTGTTGCTGTTATTCAGCGGTTTAAATCCGGATTTGTACTCCTTGATAAAGTTTTGTGCTGATGATGAATCTTCAAGTTCTACTGCTGTGATGTGTACTTCTGTTCCACCTAAGTTTTTGTAAATACTCTCTGCCGCATCTACGATTCCCGATACATCTGCATAATCTTCTCTGATTTCACCGGCATCTTTTGACGGTGAACCGAGATAGGTAAATCCTGACGGGATGTTTTTGTCAGCAATCTGTACCATCTGGCTGATATTTGACTGCATACCATCGGTCTGTCCGTTATCACTGTTTCCTGTATCCATGCAACCTGATACAGATACTGCAAACAATACAACTGCGGTGATTAAAATAAGGCTTAATTTGGTTTTTATCGTTTTCATGTATAAACACCCTCTTTTTTTATTTTTGAGGATGAATGCACATGTAGATATTTTAATATATCGATTTTCAAAAACAAGCAATCGGACAAATTTAGCAAAATGAGTTTTATTTATAACTGGAAAAAAGAAAAATCAGGAAGGAATGATTCCTTCCTTACTTATTTTTTATTTAGTTTCTGTTCCTTCTGACAAGGAATGCTATTGCAAGGAGACCGGCAATTGCGAAGACTGCTTCAAAGCCTGGTACGCCATTGCCTTCACCATCTCCTGGTTCTTCAGCAGCATCGACTGTAATTGTGGTCTCTGCGGTGTCCTCACCTGCGTCATTGCTGACGGTCAGGGTTACAGTGTACTCATCTGCTTCTTCGTAGGTGACTGTTGGGTTTGCCTCAGTTGAGGTTTCACCGTTTCCGAAGTCCCATTCATAGTTCTCTGCATTTTCGGAGTTGTCAGTGAATTCAACTGTCAGTGGTGCAGTACCGGATGTGGTGTTTGCACTGAAGTCTGCTGTCGGCATTTCTGGTTCTTCAGGTGTGCCTTCTGGGTTGACAGTGATTGTCTCTTCAGCAGTGTCTTCACCGGCATCGTTGGATACTGTCAGTGTGACAGTGTATTCACCTGCTTCTTCGTAGGTGGTTGTTGGGTTTGCATCGGTTGAGGTTTCACCGTTTCCGAAGTCCCACTCGTATTCATCTGCGTTTTCAGACTCATCGGTGAATGTTACCTCGAGAGGTGCATTACCAGACATTGGACTTGCAGAGAATGCTGCTGTTGGCATGTCCTCTTCTGGTTCTTCACCGGCGATGGTTTTTTCTACATATGGGTAGAATCTTACATCATCGCTGTCAGCTACCTTGAAGTAGATATCTTCCATAAGGTGCTGTTCACTGTCATCTGACAGTGTTATTGAACTGCTGAGTATCATATCGATGGTGTTACCGTCAACAGTATCAATTTCCATGTTGCCATAGCTGTCTTCGGATTCAAGTTCAATTCCATCATCAGCGATCTGCCAGACACCTTCAATGACTGCAAGGCTGTCTACCTGACCCTGGAATACTTCATCGATGTTGACTTTGAGTGTTACAATGTCATCTTCACCCATTACGTCCTGGTCATAGGTCCAAGTGTTGGTTCCTTCTGTTACTGTAATGACCTTGTCATCTACGAATTCACCATCTTTGGTGAGTTCGAGCCAGACCTTGTCACCTTCTACATCTATCTGCTGTGGTGTAATTGCGTAGCCATCAGCAAGTTCGAGTGATTCTCCTGTCCTTATGGTGTGACTGGTGTCATCGTCCATAACGAGTTTGGAGAGTTTGTCGGCTTCATCCTCAACGATTGGTACATATTCCTCTGCAAGGAAACCTATCTTCTGGTAGGTCCATGGGTTGCTCTCGTTATTGTTGAAATCAAATTCTGACTCTATACCACTTACTATGGTACTCTTATATCTTACATCGGATGGGTCGTCACTAAGTTGTCTATCAGTATCACTTAAGTGGCCTACATCAACCATAAGTTTTTCAGAGTCCCTATTATCAGCGAGATCATACCAGAATCCTGCGAATGAATAACCAGTTTCACCTTTTGGTGTCCAAGTTATTGTACCCAAATCATTAAACTCAGATTCATTGGCTACTGTACCTCTTACTTCATAAGTACCTGGTTCTGTAATAGACCTTGTCAGATGGAATCTGAGTTCATCTGCGTCAGCAGTTGTGAAGTGTATATCTTCCATCACATTATAGGTATCGTCTTTATTCAATGTTATTGAACTGCTAAGTATCATATCGATGGTATTGCCGTCAACAGTGTCAATTTCCATGTTGCCATAGCTGTCTTCGGATTCAAGTTCGATTCCATCATCAGCTATCTGCCAGACACCTTCAATGACTGCAAGGCTGTCTACCTGACCCTGGAATACTTCATCGATGTTGACTTTGAGTGTTACAATGTCATCTTCACCCATTACGTCCTGGTCATAGGTCCAAGTGTTGGTTCCTTCTGTTACTGTAATGACCTTGTCATCTACGAATTCACCATCTTTGGTGAGTTCGAGCCAGACCTTATCACCTTCTACATCTATCTGCTGTGGTGTAATTGCGTAGCCATCAGCAAGTTCGAGTGATTCTCCTGTCCTTATGGTGTGACTGGTGTCATCGTCCATAACGAGTTTGGAGAGTTTGTCGGCTTCATCCTCAACGATTGGTACATATTCCTCTGCAAGGAAACCTATCTTCTGGTAGGTCCATGGGTTGCTCTCGTTATTGTTGAAATCAAATTCTGACTCTATACCACTTACTATGGTACTCTTATAGAGAAGTGCTTCTGTATCATCTTCAAGCTTTTTGTCACTAGTTGATTCAGATACATTGACAATTATATTTTCACTTGACTCATCGTCAGCAAGGTCATACCAAAATGCTGCGAAGTTGTCAGAGTTTGCTTCAAGGGTTACAAGACTGTCTGCGATGCCACTTCCTAATGGACCATTACCATCTCCAACAGTTTTACTTAATCCGTCTATGGTTTTAAATACTACCTGTGCATCTTCATTGTACAATCCTGTTATAGTAACGTTGTTTATTTCTGCAGTGGTTGATGTATTAATATTTGCTAGAACATTGTTCTTGAAATCTCTCCAGTCACTGAAATCACTCAGTTCACCATAAGTTGTAGTATCGTCAAGATCCCAAACAGTGTTATCAGTTATACCCCAGCTTCCTGCATCTTTACCTAATGTAAAGGTTTCAGTTGTAGTACCATCATGTCCAATGGTAACATTTACTTCATCTGCTTGCATGTTCCACACTGGACCTCTAACGTCAATCTGGTCCACTGTGTGTTCTTCGGCACTTGCTGGGCTGACCATTGCGAACAATGCCAGTACCATCAGGGCTGACAGTGCCATTGTTAATATTTTATTCATTTTAATCCTCCTTTCAAAGTTTTATTAGTTTGTTAGTTGTATATAGGATAGCTGTACACAAGAGTCTTCTGTATTTTGAAAATTTGAAATGCCAGAAGTTCTCCATTCAACCCTCCTATATTTCATCTATTAGGAATACACTATGTAATAAAAGGGTGCATTATTAAATCTTTTGTGGTCTCTTTGGACTAAATTTTCGCAACGCACAGACAAAAATCGATTTGTTTTACGGCTAATGTCGAAATTGTAATACCCTTGTGATATAAAACATGGTGAAACTGTGTTGATGTTGTTTATATATTGTCGAACTGCTGATGTTTAGCGGTCTAAACTACATATTACCTTATGTAACTTATCCTATAAATCCAAATCGGATATACAAAATGTATTCAATACATTTATATTCACGGTTATTATATATTTAAACATAAACCAATATTCCAGAGACTATCAGATTAACAGAACCAATTTTATATAATAAAACCACTTACATTATAAAACAGAAAGGAGATTGTATCAAAAATGTTTAACGGTGCAGATTCTGAAGAAATTTCAATGGATGATGCAGAAAACAGGGTCAAAACAGGGATACCGGGTTTTGACGAACTGTGCGGTGGAGGGCTTATAAGAGACCGCACCTATCTTATATCAGGAACTTCCGGTGCAGGTAAAACTAATTTTGGAATCCAGTTCATCTACAACGGTATCACAAAATACGGTGAAAACGGCATCATAATAGCAACCGAAGAAAGACCCGAACAGATCAGGAAAAACGTTTCCAAATTCGGATGGGATCTTAAAAAACTCGAAGACGAGGGGAAACTCGCCATTATCGACGCCTGTTCAACCAAAATCGGAGTACCTTCACAGGAAAAATACGTTGATGTCAGACCCTTCGACATACGTTCAATGCTTGACCAGATAATCACAACCCAGGAGCAGATAAACGCCAAACGTGCCATCGTAGACTCCACAACATCCATCAGTTTCTTCCTGCAGGAGCCTGCAAAAATCAGGATCGAGTTGCTCAAACTCAGCACAACACTGGAAATACTCGGTCTCACATCCATGATGACCTGTGAGATAATCGACGAAACCAATCCCTCAAGGTTTGGGGTAGAAAATTTCGTTACCGACGGCACCATCATGCTGTATTACGACAGACATGAAAACGTCCGCCTGCATAGCATGGAAATCTACAAAATGCGCGGAACCGATCACAGCAAAAAAATACATCCCTATGACATAACTCCAGACGGATTTGTAATCCATCCGCACAGAGACCTATACACAATGGCTTAAACAACACCATATTAATAAATCTATGATATACACCGTATCAGAACTCAACACCCATATCAAACAGCTACTAAAAAATGAACTGTCAATAAATCAAATATGGGTCAGAGGAGAAATATCCAACTTCAAAAAACACACATCAGGGCACTACTATTTTACATTAAAGGACAGAAACAACCAGATTAGCTGTGTGAGTTTCAGGTCAACTAACAGAAACATCAAATTCGAACCTGAAGACTCGATGCAGGTACTTATTTTTGGTTCGATTGACGTCTATAAAGTTCGCGGACAATACCAATTAAATGTGTTTGATATACGACCCGACGGAATCGGAGAATTATACAAAGCCTACGAACAGCTCAAAAATCAACTGGATTCTGAAGGGTTTTTCAAGGACACAAATAAAAAATCCATCCCGGAATTTCCCCACCGAATAGGAGTGGCAACATCCACAAAAGGAGCCGCCATTCATGACATAATGAACGTAGTAAAACGCAGGTTTCCTGTTGACATACTGATATCTCCTACCATAGTACAGGGTGAACAGTCAGCATCAAGTATAGTAGATTCCATCGAAAAACTGAACCAGTGTAGTGTCGATGTTATTATACTGGGAAGAGGAGGGGGTTCGTTAGAAGACCTGTGGTCGTTTAATGAAGAAATCGTAGCAAGAGCCATCTACAGTTCACAGAAACCCGTAATATCTGCTGTTGGTCATGAAACCGATTATACAATCGCGGATTTTACAGCAGACATGCGTGCTCCCACCCCTTCGGCAGCCGCTGAACTGGTCGTCCCCGATTATATGGACATAATCCGGCGTATCAATAATCTGTCATCACGTATGGAAAACGCCATCACAAACAAAATAACTGAAAAATCCACACAATTATACTATGTACAAAAACGGATGCATCCGGAACGGTTATATGATAACATAAGACAGAATCAGCAGCAGGTAGATGAACTGTTATCACGTATGGAATACAGCATAAAAAACGTCTTAAAATCAAAAAAATCATCATTACAAATACATGCAAACCATCTGCAGGCTGTAAGCCCATTAAAGACATTGGAGAGGGGATACTCTATAACCACAGATTCTAAAAATGGGTCTGTGATAAAAAGTATAGATAATGTGAGCAATGGCGACAGTCTTGATATAATAGTTAAAGATGGTATTATAAAATGCAGTGTCAAAAACACCAGCAAAAAATCATTGAAACACAACAGTGCTAAAGATTAAAGATTGGAGATAATATGCCGGAAGAAGATAACGATGACACACGTTTTGAGGATTCACTTGAAGAACTTGAACAAATCGTAAAACAACTCGAAAATGGAGACCTTACACTTGATGAAAGTCTTGAAACCTTTGAATATGGAATCAAACTTGTTCAAAAATGCAACTCCAAAATCAACATGGCTGAGAAAAAAATTGAAGAACTAATAGAAGAAAACTCTGAACTAAAAACAAAACAATTCACAGAATTCGATGATTGAAAAAGTCTAAAGCACTACCCAAATCCATATTAAACAGTTGTCCATCATTACATTACATGGTGAATAATATCTTCAAGTGCCATCAGATATTATTTCACAAAACTATATATAAATGCCAAGTAGCCCCTATAAAGAGGACAATAAATGACAGAATTCCAGAAGTTATCATGTGGTATTCCAGGTTTGGATGAAATTCTGGGTGGTTTCGTCACTCCTTCTACAGTTCTTGTTGCTGGTACCGCCGGTGTTGGAAAAACCACCATGTCGCTCCACATCCTTTCAAATGCCACAAAAAACGGTGAAAAAACATTATATGTCCCAATAACCACAGAATCTTCTGATAAATTCCAAGATTATGTATCAACCTTAGAATTTTATGATGATTCAATAGAAATACATGAGATAAACCGGCAAAACGCTGAAAAAGATCCATTGAGCACGCTGATTGACATTGGCAATGTCGTTTCATCAGCAAACCCTGATAGAATTGTAATCGACCCTATAACACCACTTGGTTTCGGTTTTGTGGAGCAGGAAAAAAGGCGATTTTTCTACACCCTGGATTCAATGATTCAGGAATGGAACGCTCTGGTAATACTTACAGGTGAATTATTCGAAGATGAAATTCACACAACTGTCATCAGTCATCTCGCAGATGGTATCATCTATCTTTTCAGAGAGGAAGTCGGATTCCGCACCGATAAGTACCTAAAAATCATCAAAATGCGGGGCATCGATCCCCAGATTAAATCCAATTACAGCTCCCAGAAAATCCATTATGATGTTAGCTCAGAAGGGTTTAAAATATATCCCCGCCTTAAACCCGATGAAAATACCGAATTCGAAGATACAAAGATAGAATCTGGTATTAAGGGATTTGACCCATTGCTCGGCGATGGAATACCGAAAGCATCCAGCATACTTATTGAAGGAGAACCAGGGACGGGAAAAACCATTTTCAGCCTGCAATACATCATGAATGGTCTTATTAATGGAGAACCCTGTATAATCGTAACCTATGAAGAAATACCACAGCAGATAATACTTGAAGCAAGTAAGTTTGGATGGAATCTGCAGTCTTATATTGATGAAGGGGTGTTAAAATTCATATATACAAACCCTGTTGATGTACATCCTGCAAAACACGAATCCTTTATCAAAAGTAACGTGGAAGAGATGGGTGCAAAAAGGATTGTGTTTGATGGTATTGTTAATATGGAAATGACTATTCAAGACCCAATAAAATTACGCGGTCATTTTCAGGCTGTCATTAATTATCTAAAAAGTAAAAATGTAACATCCCTTTTTACAACTGAAATACTTCCCGGTAAAGAAGAAATAACCACAAGCCATGATGCATCGTTTATAATGGATATAGTCGTGGTTATGGAATATACCAAATCCTCCGAACAGATTAAAAATAATCTGCACATCATGAAATCACGAAGAACCAGCCATGACCCACAGTTGAAAGAATATCAAATAACCGATAGTGGCATAGAAATACTAAATGATTCTTAAAAATAACTAAAAAATAAAAATTAGAAGTTGTGAAGCTCTCTTTCTACAAAGGTTCCGGTTTCTGTTAACTGTTACGATTCACCCTGTTTTTCTACCAAACCCTTCTCCTGCAGTTCTTCCAGTGTTTTATCAACCGAAGTTCGCACCACATGCATCAATTTACCTATACGTTCAGCATCCATACTGCCTTTGGAACCAAGTAATTGCACTGACTGCTCTCCCACGAGTAAACTCGTGAGGTTCTCTTGAACCTTGAGAGCCTCAACCTTTGACGAGGTTGAGCGTTTGCTGGTTCATGGACGGTACTTGCGAACTGATGTCGAAACCAGTCGTAGAGGTCCCATCTCCACAGCCGCTGATTCCCGCGAGCCCCACGGTATGCCTTAATACAGAGTATACGTTTTAAAACTATATAATTTTTACCTAATTCTAGCGATTATAATGTTTATCATAAACTTATCAAACATCAACGGGGTTGTTTCATCCAACGGTTAGAACAGGCTGTCCGACAATTAATATTAAAGTGGATATCTTATACAAAAGGACATACCAAGTAACTATAAATTATCAGTCCTGATTGATTCTCTTTTATCAAGTGACAGCATCTGTGACTGGTTTTTGGATTATTGGATAAATGCTATTGATACATAAATTAATCTTTAACCTACATTTATTTAAATAGGAAATAAAAATAGATTGACAGTATCGAATTGTCGGACAGGCTCTATAAACCGTTGGCTTTCACGTACCCCCTGTTGCCCCATCCTCGTAATTTTTGTCGGTTGTTGTTCCCTGTTACAAACCTCAGTAATTCATCAAGATTATCAGTTTTCAATTATACCACCTTTAAAACTGGCACTGTTCAGTTAAGACACTCTTTCACCTGATTTATAGCTCTAAACCGTTGTGCTAAGAAGTACTGAAAATCCAAAATAGTTTAATATGTTCCATTAACTGAACAGTACCTTTAAAACTTCCCGGTAAATTTATTAATTATTTTATTATATGTGGTATTAGTTTAAATAATTTATAGTTAAACTTACAGGTTGATTAAGGGATAATTTTATAAATCGTGATGCATTATGTATAGTTCGGCGGGCTAGCCCGGGTGGTTCGGCGTCACCTGTAACCTGAAATACGTCGATATGCAGGGGGCGAAGCCGATGGAAGGTGTCCTTCTCGTTTTCAAACCTGGGGTTTCAACTAAGAAGCTCCGTCCTGCTTGGACGATGTTAATACGGAGGCTTCCCGGAAGGTAGGTTTCCGTATTTTAACCGCGAGAACCGGTCTAGGCCCGGAAGGGAGCAGACTAACCGCGGACATCCGTCGCTTGCAGGGTTGCGGGGTGGAGAAGAAACCACAGATAATTTGGAAACGAGAAGGGCATCAACCTGAGGCGTGTCCGCCATCTAAACCAGTTTGTAAATGACGAGATAGCCGAGCCCGGCAAGGCGCAGGATTGCTAATCCTGTGGCGCTCTGCGCCTCGGGGGTTCGAATCCCCCTCTCGTCGTCCATTTTAAAAAGAGATGAATAACATGTCCTATGACACACATACAGTTCCGCTAAAGACTCGTAAAAAATCCGAGGAAAGCTGTAATACTGAAAACAGTTGCAGTTCCTGTGGATCTGGATGTAGCGGTGGTCTGGTTGAAGCGGGTTCTGAAAAAGATGTTGTGTACCGAAACGTATTAATTTTCACTCTTGTGGCTCTGGTATTTGTAACAGTTACCTACAGCATTATGCAGCTTTTAAGAACAATAGCCGGTGTAAAGTGAACTACTCCACCTTTTCAGGCGGAGCTTCCTGCGAATACCCGTATCATCCCGGTAATGATTGAGTAATCATCCCGATCAACAGGCCTGTCTGTCGCAGATTATCAGTGAAATGCTGATAGCCCGTCCACAGGGCATTCTGGCGTAAGTACCTCTCCATTATCACTATAGCACTGTTTTTATCCCTATCCATTGATTGCCTACAATAGGGACAGTTGTAGTTCCTTTCATACAGAGGCATCTTTTGTCGGTAACCACAATTACAGCAGTCCTGAGAGGTATATGATTCATCAATTTCTATTATTCTTTTGCCTACTCTTAAAGATTTATAGGCCAGAAATTGAGCGAACCGTCCTATGTAACCTGAATTGTGGGTACCGCGGTGTGTGCTTTTATCGGACTTCTTGTCTCCTTTCTTGCTCGATGCCATCTGTTTGGCTGACAAATCACCGATGATTATAACACTTGCATCTGTATTGTCAACGATGTTCCTCGTTTTCTTGTGCTGGAAATCCTTCAACTGGTTGGAAGATTTCTGTTTCATCCTGTTCAGGTTGCGCTTCAACCTGTACCACTTTTTACTATATCTCTTGCAGTGATCCAATCTGGACTGTATCTGCTGGATTTTAGGCTCCCTGTATTTATCCGGTCTCTTATTAATCATCTCTCTAAGATTTCCGTCAGAATCGACCATGGTATGTTTGTTGACACCAATATCCATTGCCAGGTATTTGTCATTGTGTTTGAAATCCAGACAGGGTACATTATATGTGATACTGAGATAATATCCTCCATCTTTCTTCTGATATATCCCGACCTGTGCAATCTCATCAGCTACTCTCAGTATCCTGTCATAAAGGATTTTAGCAGGCAAACCGAATTTCAACTCCAATCCAGATGGATGATTGTGTGAAAAACTGATAAAAACTTCATCATCTTCAGTATATTCAGGCTTATCTGCACCGTATAGATAATTAGTAGTATCGGTACTGTTATAGGCTATCTTATTACTTTTAGAATCAGTAATTTCAAATCCAGACTGATTGTAGGTCATGGTGAAGAAATAATCCACTCCGCGATATTTGGGTGGTCTTGCGTTTTCATCACAGTTTCTCTTCAATGAGAAGAACGATTTGTAGTTAGCATCAAGTCGTTTCAGTACAGACTGCAATACCTTGGAATACACCCACTTATATTCAGGATACTGTTTCTTGGTATTTGGTAAATCGTTCTGCTGTTTAATGTAGCTGATTTTCATACCATTACTATAAGCATCTTTGCGTTCAGCAAGAGCAAAATTGTACAGCAACCTGCATTTCTCAGACAGTATCCACAATAATTCTTCCTGTTGTGATGTAGGTATAATCCGTACCGGTAAAGTCTGATACATAATTTACTATTTGATATGAAAATAATTATAAGTTATTATCCGTTAGCTTTTTTATAATAACAAATATATTCATAAGACGCTCTTATCTACCAGCTGTTGCGAGGAGATTTCTCGCTTCAAAGTTAAAAAATCAATTTTTGTAAGGATACCTCTTTTGATTTCCACAGTTAAGACAGGTAACCGTTACATTGTTATTTTTTAACCTGACTCTTGATGTTTTTCCCGGCAAAAGATAAGAGTTACATTGTTTGCATATTCTGCGTTTTAATTCAGGTGGAAGTCTGATACGGTATTTCATACCTATTTTTCTGGCAAGATATGCATACCTGTTGCTCCACTCCAGATTGGACTGTCTGGCTTCATTTTCTGCAAAACTGAAAAGTAATTGTATGCGCTGATATGCAATATCCTTAATCAGAACCTTTTTTTTCTTTCGTGCACGCCCCATTTGAGTAGCCTTTTATTTATTGTTCAAAATTTAATATAACTACATCAACATCTGGATTATTTTCATTGACCAGCTGTTTGAATTTTTCAGTGTCTCCTTCTGTTCCTTCTACATAATTGTAATGCATCGGTATCGCTATTTTTGGAGACATGGATGCCACAGCATCTGCAGCCTCGGATTCATCCATTGTGTATGTACCTCCGATGGGAACCAGAACAACATCTGCTGACACATCATTCATTTCCGGTATAAAATCAGTATCACCGGTATGATAGATTCTCAAACCTCCCAACTCTATAAGATATCCTACACCCATACCTTTTGGATGATACTGCTTATCAATGTTATAAGCAGGCAATACCTCAATATTGACATCTTTTATAGAAAGGTGGTCACGCAGCATATCACCATCCCTTACACGCCGAGCATCCCCTTTAAAATCCAGTGTTACACTTTCAGGTATAAGGGTAGTGGCATAACTTTTCCTCACTTTTCTGATGGATTCGGGATTGCAGTGATCAAAATGTTCATGAGTTATCAGTAGTACATCTGCCTGGTCTTCAAAATTGATTATACTCGTTGGTAATACATAAGGATCAATATATACATTAATTTCTGCTTCTTTTATCATAAACCCTGCATGACCAAGCCATTTTATGGTCACATTATCAATAGTTGTGCTTGTATCGTCCAATATAAATACCTCATTTAATCCAGTCATCTGATAATTTCCAGAGAATAATATATAATTTTGGAATATTAATTTCATACAGACAGAGTAAAATCATCCGCTCTATCCCAAAGCTTTCTAAATTTGGTTTTTAGTTTCTGGGAAAAATTTGTATCATAAATTTTTATCAATCCCAGTGTTTTATTAGGATTTAGTGGATTATCCACATTAAGTATTATCATGTAATTATCAATCAGCGTAAATCCGTTTCTGGTCTCCAGTATTTTTACATTTAAGAATCTATCAATTCGACCCTGTACTTCATCTGAAACCGAGTTATATTTTTGTTTAAGAAGCGTTAAAAAGTAGGATTCAGGTGTTATTATATTAACCCGAACACCCCTATTTATCAGAGGCATCATGTTGTCAAAAATAGGAGGGAAAAATTCTGTAAATTCAGATGGTTCAAGCGATTTTAAGGATTCCTGATGAACAATACAAATCTCATTTTCTATCTCTTCTGAAACCTGTTTGATAAAACTTAAATGGTCGTCATCACCCATAATCGTTGACCAGAACGTATTTTCATGGTAATCAGGATAATTGTATTGAGATAATTTCTCTTCAGCTTTAGAAATGGTTTCTTTAAGCCTGTTAAGCTCTTTTTCAGTATCTTTTTCCCTTTTAGAATAATAATTGTTGAGTGCAAGTTTGGGTTCTACAGGACGGTATTTTTTGGGTCTTGATTCCTGGATATCAACCAGTCCATGATTTTTGAGCGATTCAAGAACTTCATAAACCTTGCCCATTGGTATATCGGACTTCTTGGACACTGTGTTGGCTTCAGATATACCTTCTTCTAACAGTGTTAGATAGGCTAAAGCCTCGTATTTGTTTAAACCCATGTCTTTTAACAGGTTTTCATCATCCATGATTACACTTCTTTTAGGTTTAATATCGAGTGAAACGTATAAATAAGGTTTATCCCATTTAAAACAACCGTATAGTTGAGTTTAATCTACTGTTTGTAATTTAGAATTAATGATTATCATTTTAAAAAACATTCCAAAGGGTGAATCACTATCAAAAGCATATTTGAGAAACTGGGTACTTTTATAGAAGACCATTCAGTAGTTATTCTTATCATTGCATTCCTATTTATCTTTGTTTCATTCCAGGGTGCACAGAATATAGAAATGATTTCAGGAACTGAAACATTTGTGGAAAAAGACTCCAAATTGTACCAGAATTATGACCATCTCTATTTGAACCTTTTCAGCACCCAGTCTATAGTAGTACTTGTTGAGGGAGATGATGTCAAAACTCCTGAAGTTATGAAATCAATGAACAGGCTGGAAAAACAGGTAGACCCCCTATCAGGAGTGGTACAGGTTACAAGTGCAGCCTCTATTGTTGAAGAAATGAATTATCAAAAAATAGGCAAACGTGAAATACCAGATACCAAAGAAGAAATTAATTCATTATTATCCAATACAAACACAGGTAAAACTTTACCTGATGATACTCATGCATTAGTTTTTGTGGAGGTTGAAGGAGATATCAGCAATGATGAATTAAGGGATATACTCCATGAAACCGAAAAATCCGTATCAATGACTGGATTTCCACCCGGTTATTCAGTTACAGTTACCGGTGAACCCGCTTTTAGTCTTGCCATGGAAGAACTCATGAATGAAAGCATGCCACCACTGATGGCTATTGCTGCTGTATTGATGATTATTGCCCTTTATCTGGTTTTCAGACATGTCAGATGGAGACTATTGCCCCTTATCATCGTATTTCTTGGAATAATTTATACATTCGGTGCTATGGGTTATTTAGAAATCCCCATGAGCATGGTTTCAATGTCTGCATTTCCGATACTGATAGGTCTTGGAATTGATTATGCGATTCAGTTCCACAGTAGGATTGAAGAAGAGCTTGAACGTCTGCATGATGAAAAGGAAGCTGTCATTGAGACTGTTAAACATACCGGACCTGCTGTTTTAATCGCACTGATTATAACATCTCTTGGATTTGTTTCATTATATACATCAACCGTTCCGATGGTTCAAGATTTTGCAAAATTACTGCTCATCGGAGTGATTATGTGTTTCCTTTCATCATTATTCGTCGGAGTTTCTGTAATTTATGGTCTTGACAGTATTTTCAAGAAAAATAATAAATTGATCAATGCCATAAATTCAAAAATAAAATATGATTCAAACAGTAATTCCGGTAAAAATACCGAGGAACAAAAAAACGATATCATAGAACGCTATATTGATAAAGTTACATCATTTACAATAAAACATCCTGTTACGATTTTACTTATTGCTGGACTATTGTGTGTCTCAGGACTATATGTGGATCAGGATGTACCATTAGAAACCGATACTGAGACATTTGTTCCCCAGGACATGAAAGCACTTGTTGAGATGCAACATCTTTTTGATATTATCAGCGGAAATGACCAGCTCAACCTTATTATTAAAGTCGATGACAATACTGACCCACAAATTCTAAAATGGATGGATTACTTCAGCAACCATGAAATAGAAACAAGGGATAACATATACGATTCCAGTAGCATTGTCCCCATAATCAAATCAATGAACTCCGGTACAATTCCTGATAGCAGCGATAAAATCCAGGAATTATACAATCAAATGCCTGATGGCCAGAAAGAGCGATATATCCACGGTAATACCATGCTTTTAATGAATCTGGACATGGGCGATGCAATGTCTAATCTGGGCCTTGAAGGTATTGATGAACTTGTAAAAGTTGTCAGAAAAGATATTTCATGGACTCAGCCTCCCGCAGATGCTGATGTAACAATTACTGGTAATTCGGTTGTATTTACCACTGTAATTACAGCACTTACATCAGGTAGAATTGCAATGACCCTTCTGGGACTGAGTCTTATTTTTGCAGGTCTTCTCTTCATATACCGAGACTGGTTAAAAGCTATTACACCTGTAATTACAATGTTCATGGTTGTCGGATGGGCAGGAGGAGTTATGTATTATTCAGGTATTAAATACACACCTATGACTGCAACACTCGGAGCACTGATTTTAGGTATCGGTTCAGAATATGCAGTCCTAATGATGGAGAGGTATTTTGAAGAGAAAAGTAAAGGAGAAAATCCGATTGAAGCAATGCGTGAATCCAGCAGGAAAATCGGGAAGGCAATTGTAACTTCCGGATTTACGACTGTTTTTGGTTTTTCGGCTTTGCTGGCATCTCCTTTCTCCATGAACAGAAATTTTGGATTGGTCACTGTTATAGATGTTGGACTTGCACTGCTTGCCACATTTATCGTGTTCCCGGCTGTTATAATTTTACTTGATGGACATCGTGAAAAAAAGAAACAAAAGAAACAAAACATATCATCATCAACCGATAATTCAAAAGAGGCGGATGCTTAATGAATATTGATGACAAAGACCACAGAAGTATCAGGATTTTCTTCAATGCAGTGATAATATTTGTTATTCTATCGTTATTATTCACTTGCCTATTAACTCCTACTGTACAATCTAAAGAGTTCCTCCCGCCGAATCATCATTACTCAGTAAATTATTACGAAAGTTTTGGTAAACCTGACCTATATGCATCTGTCCTCGGAGATCCAGAATTTGAACGTGGTGAAACCGCACAAATTGAAATAAATTTAGCTAACAAGGGTATCCTTTACGGGTTCAAATCTGTTACCAATGTTGATGCTGACGACAAAACCGAGGCTGAACTTGCTCAGAAAGAATTTGAATACGAAAAGCAGCGTACAGTAGCACTCGGTATAAAAACTAACCTTACATCCACTACTCAATACATAGATGTCGATTCTGAAAGCAGTGGACAAATTATTGACAAACTGGCCCCGGGTGATATACTTAAAAAACCCCTGAGATTTACAATAGATATTTCCGATAATACACCCGCTGGTGAATACATACTAAAACTTCCACTCACCTATGAATATCAGAATGAGGTCAGAATGACCAGGGGTGAACAAGTCAACCTTGGAATCCGTGACCTGGACCATACCACACATTACAAAACCGTGGACAATACCATTGATATTCCAATAACTATCAAAGAATCAGCAGATTTCCAGATAACAAATATTAACGGTAACCTTTCACCGGGAAGTAGCGGTGATATAGAGGTTACGTACAAAAACACAGGAGAAAAAACTGCAAATGATGCTATTGCGAGAATCGTTGCAATGCGTCCATTGAGTATGCAAGATTCTGAAGTAAATCTCGGTGACCTAAATCCTGATGAAAGCAAAACTGCAAATTTTAAAATTTCCGCAAGTTCTGATGCTGTTAAAAAAAGCTACGTGTTAAACAGTGAAATCAGATATTATGATGATAACGGGGATGTTTCATTTTCAGATAACCTTGAGACAAGTGTAAATGTGGAACCGGATGAAGGTGGACTCAGTTTTAACATTTTGATAATAATGGTAATTTTTGCTCTTGTTACCTATTTGATAGTTGATACTGTAAGAACCAGAAACAGAAAAGATTGATTTATGTTTATAAATTATGAGGTGCTACAATGAATGACATAAAATATACAAAATCCATATTAATTGCAATATCTTTATTGATGATTTTAATCGTACCTGTACAGGCAGAAACCGAATACAACTTACCATCTGATGCTAATATCAAAGCGTTTCTTGACAGCCAGTCCATATCAATACCCGGCACCAGAACAATTACCCCTCAGATGCCTGAGAATTTTAATTTTGATGATAATTATTATACAACCTACGGCAGTCCGGATTTGACCGCAAATATTGTCGGAAATAATGAATTTTCAAAAGGAGACACCGTGACACTTAAAATTAATCTTGTCAACAAAGGTGTCATTACTGGATTCAAATCAGAAAAAGATGATGATTTAAGCAAACTGGAAAAAGCACTTCAGAAAACCGAAATGGGTTATGAAACCCAGAGAACAACCGCAATAGGCATTGTTTCAACCCTTGTATCACCCTATCCCTTTATAGATGTAAAATCAACTCCACAGGAAGCAGGGTCTCTACCCTCTGGTGAGGAAACTAATGCTCCTCCAAAATTTACAATAGAAATTGCTGAAAATGCTAAACCAGGGACCTATCCCCTTGCATTAAACACCCTTTATGGTTATCAGAAAAATGTCCAGGTAAGCGGTGACAATGTGACCAATGGTCAAATAACAAATCTTGAAGTTGGTATATGGTATGATTCAAAATCCCAGAACCATACAATACCTATAAGAATTGAGGATGAGGCAGAATTTGAAATTACCAATATCAGTGCAAACCTTAGAACAGGTGAAAAAGGATTACTCAGAGTTACCTATAAGAACGTAGGCAATCAGCCCGTCAAAGATGCAACCGTCAGAATAACTGCATCAGACCCGTTTAGTACCACCGATGACCAAGCGTATTTAGGATCAATTGCACCAGGTGAGACTTCTGAGGGGGTTTTTAGTATAAATGTTGACCAGGCAGCCACATCAAAACTGTATGGAATAAACAGCGAAATCAAATATGAAGATGTAGATGGCAATGAAAGAGTATCAGATACCCAGAAAATACAGGTCAGAACTGTTCCTGACACATCCCTTGGTGACCAGATAAACAACAATATGGGTATTGTGTATGTTATGATACTGCTTGTAATCGCCGGTCTGAGTATATTCGGATATATGAAATTAATCAGAAATAAATAAAGAAAAATTGGTGGTGAAAAACATCACCTTTTTGCTATCATTACTTCAGTTGATTTAACAATAGCATATACTTCATCCCCTTCTTTGATATCCAGTTTTTCAACCGCTTCTCTGGTTATCAGGGATTTTATTGTTGACGGTTCTATAGAAATACTCAATTTGGATATAACATCACCGTTTTCCACTGAAACCACTTTTCCGGATATCTGGTTTCTGGCACTGATTTTAAGGCCTACACTTTCCCAGAAAGTTTCATCTTCTACTGTCTCATGGATGATGTTCATCTGATTATCATATTCCTGAAGCAGTTCCTTGGCAAATTCTGTAAGAAATGTCCCCTGATTTTTCCCACCTTTAACTGATTCAACCACCTTGTTATCCGCTCTTTCCTCTATTTTTTTCAACATTTTCCAGGCATGCCTGTAGGATATATCGAGTTTTTTGCATGCCTTGTTCAGGGATTTTTCTTTATCAATAGCTCGTAATAACTGGGCTTTACCCTTACCGATTAATGGTTTACCATCTTCGGTTAACCACAACTTTGTGTTGGCTTCCATATTTTCACTCTACTACATTCAAATTATGTGTATAGCAGCAGCCTTGAATGACACTACAACCCTGTCACCGGGTTTAAGATCAAGTTCTGTTGCTGATTGTCTTGTAATCAATGAATTAATGTTAAAATCTTTACCCATGTTCAATTTTACCCTTAATAAAACCCCCATAAGTTCCATTTCCACAACAGTTGCATAAAACGTATTTCTGGCACTACTTTCAAACTCTGTTTTGCTGATTGTCACATTTTCAGGTCGAAGACAGCCATATACAGTTTCACCCTTTTCATAATTGGATATGGCACATATATTGTTACCATATACATCCAAGTTTATCATACCGTTATTGCTCCGGGTAACAATTCCCTTGAATACATTTTCAACGCCTACAAAATCTGCAACTTTATTATTAACTGGTTTGTTAAAAATTTCACCGGGTGTTCCTACCTGCATCAATCCCCCATCCATCATAACTCCTATCCTGTCAGCCAATACCCTTGCTTCAGTCTGGTCATGGGTTACATGAACTACTGTCACACCTGTATCTTCATGGACTTTTTTCAGGATTTTTCGGGTATCTTCCTGTGTTCTGGGGTCAAGTGCACTTAAAGGTTCATCCAGCAACAGAATATCCGGATTAATAATCAGGGCTCTTGCAAGCGCCACTCTTTGCTGTTCTCCACCTGACAATGTTATGGGGTTTCTGTGAAGAATATGAGATATGTTTAGATATTCTGCCATATCCCTGATTTTTGGATTCTTAATACCCCTCATACGTGCACCAAATCCGATATTCTGTTCAACATTCATATGAGGGAATAACGAATAATTCTGATATACAAATCCTATATTGCGTTTTTCAGGTGGGAGACTATCGATATTATTTCCATTAAATGATATATATCCTTTTTCTGGCTGGTGAAAACCCGCTATAAGTTCCAGTACAAGTGTCTTCCCTGCTCCTGTGGGTCCAAGCAGTACAAAATATTCTCCATTCTGGATTGTTAGGTCGAGATTTTTTATTGAAAAATCGCCCCAATCTCTATTCAGATTTTTAATCTCTATCATATCTACGCCAGCCTGACGATATCATTCTAAGTATTACAAATATAGTTAATGTTACCAGAATCAGTAGAACTGCAATTGGTCTGGATTCAGAAAGCCCCATGGATGTGAAACGTTCATAAATCAGGGTTGGTCCCACCATCGGATAATAGGCAAGCATGATAACAGCTCCGAATTCACTAATTGCACGTGCCCAGCACATTATAGAGCCAGTAAGGAGATGGCGTGATGCAAGTGGGAATGTAACAAATAAAAACGCTTTCCATAGCGGAGCTCCCAGAGACCTTGCAGCATTTTCCAGTCGAGGGTCTACACTCTGGAATCCTTCACGGGCAGAATTCGTCAGGTAGGGTGCTGAAACAAACAGCATGGCTACCACTGTTCCTGCCATTGCATCTCTAAAACGAACAATTGATTCCAGAGGGTCACCGATTAGACCATTTGCTCCAAAGATTGTAAGAAGTGCTATACCTGCTACTGTATGGGGAACCACCACTGGTATATCAAGTATACTTTCAATAATTCGTTTCCCAGCAAAATCTTTTCTTGCAAGAAGATAAGCTGTAGGAACACCAAGTATAAAGGAAAGCAGTGTAGCAAGAAATCCAGAATACAATGAGAGGAATATCGCTTCCAGAACAGAACTATCCCTTACGGCTTCTATTAGACCCGAAAAATCCGTAACTATTTGCTGTAAAATCATATTCGAAAGTGTAATAAAAACAAAAAACAGCAAAATAGAAAGAGAAAGGAAAAATATTACCAGCATGGGATTTGTCTGTCCTAAACCGTTAAGTCTTGATTTTATTTCTGGCATATTTTCCCTTTTAAAAGATTTAGAAATATTCCATCAATTCTTCGGGTACTTTATTGATGGTGTTTGTCGACGCTGGAACAATAGGCGGTTGGCCATTGTTCTCGAGTACCTGCTGACCGTCTTCACTATGCAGGAGTTTTATAAATCCTACTGCATGTTCTTTCTGATTTACAGTATCTGGTATAGTAACACCATATACAATTGGTTTACCTTTTGAAATGTCACCATTTCCTCTTTCAACTTTTACCTTGCTGTACATGTCTTCATGCTTTACTGAGCTGAGGTCTATTTCAGAAGGTAATTCTACAAATTCAAATCCATGCTGTACAGCAACACTTCTGTAAATGTAGAAGTAATCGATCTCACCCATTTCAAGTGCCGATGAGAGTTCAGTTTCCATACTCCTCATCATAATCTTGTCACTGTTGGGGTTGATATTTTCTGAATTTGGAACATTTACAGTATATGTTCCATTACTGGAAGTTGTGTCCATTGCTGTATTTGAAGCCATTAAGTCATCGTAAATCTGTGAATCATTGTAGTAAATTTCAGCAAGTTGTGTGGTCATCTGTGAACGGTAACCGCAAGGGTCGTCATTCGGGTTGGAGAATCCAAAGGTTACATCAGACCTTCTTAAGATATCATACCAATTGTCATTGTTTATCTCATCACTGTATTTGCTGTCTTCTGTATAGGCAATGACCATCTGGTTCTTGGCAAATGCTGAATAGCAGTCTGTATATTCATTCATCATCATGTTGGGAATCAGACTGTAATCTGCAACTCCTACAACATCTGCCTGTTTACCGACTTCAGTAATTTTACGTACTGTAGCAACACTGCCGCCTGCTTCGCGCCTTACATCCACATTTGGATGACGCTTTTCATACATCTGTTCCAGTTCTTTAAATGGAATTGTTAAACTTCCAGCATGGAACACGTTAAGAACCACATCACCCTGCTGTTGTGATTCAGTTCCCTGATTATCTTGTGTAGTACTTTCTCCAGTATCACTCATGCACCCGATTCCTGCAAAAATAACAAGAATCATTGCAATTATACCTATTATCTTTAATATGTTGCTGTATTTCATAATAAACACCGTTATGTCCAAATAAACATAACCATATAAAAGGATTATGAATTATTAAAAATTGTGTTATCGGCAAATTATAAATATCCTTAAGACAGCATAGATTGCTATATATAAAATACAAATCTATATATCCATAATTCAAACAGAGGGATTATCATAGAATCACGGAAAGTCCAGCAAACAGGTGGTTCCACCTATATAATTTCACTTCCCAAAAAATGGGCTGAAAAAGTAAGAATAAAATCTGGCTCACAGGTTTTCCTCCAACAGCATCCAGACGGAACTCTTGTAATTGACCCTGTTTCGGAAAGCTCACCTGTCCAGAAAAAAGAACGGGATATTACTGGTAAAATGGGAGAAGTACTTACCAGAGATATTATTGCCGCATATCTTGCTGGTTTTGATATAATTGAACTCAAATCAAAACGTATATTAGCAGAACAAAAAAATGTTATTAGAGATGTATGCTACAAACTTATTGGACCAGAGATAATTGAGGAAACTTCTAAAAGTGTTATTATACAGGACCTTCTAAATCCGAATGAGGTATCAATTAAAAAAAGTGTCAAAAGAATGTTTTTAATTTCAAATTCCATGCATAAAGATGCCATACGCGCGCTCAAAACAAAAGATTCTGATCTGGCTATGGATGTGATTCACAGAGATGACGAAGTTGACCGTCTGTTTTTATTGATATCCAAACAATTCAGAGCAGTATTACGCGGAGCACAATTACCGGATACTGCAGAAACATCCATCGATGAATACCATGACTTTAGGATGACCGCATCACCACTGGAGCGTATTGCAGACCATGCACGTAAAATCGCCAAAGTTGCATATAACATGGATTTTTCAATAACACAGGATTCAATGGATTTGATAGAAAATGCAAGTGATACATCAAGAAAAATAGTTGAAAACAGCATCAATGCACTTTATGATTCAAATGTAGAACTTGCCAATCAGGTAATTGACCAAGGTGACCAGATGAGAGAACAGGTTACAAAAATCAATGAAACGCTTCTTAAACTCGATTCTCATGAAGCAATTGTTGCTCTTGGTACTGTAGCAGACAGTATCGACAGGATAGGTGATTACGGAGCCAACATCGCAGAAATATCCATAAACTCGGCAATGTCTAACGCTTTAAAAGAACAGGATTAATTCAAAGGTTTTTTAATAACCTACTAAACATTATATATTATAACACCATTATAATAAAAATAAAATATTATCTGGAAGTAAATAAGAAAATTAAAACAATTAATAATACTTGTTTATAAACCCCTACTGCTATTGGAGGATATATATGAGTCCAATAAAGTTATTCAAAAACAATTTTAGAGACTTTTTTAAGAAACTATTCAAGAAAAAAAAGAATGCACGTATAGGTATCTATGGTCCTCCGAATGCGGGTAAAACTACACTTGCCAACCGCATTTTAAGAGACTGGACTGGAGACGCTATGGGTCCAGTGTCACATATAGAACACGAAACCCGAAGTGCAAGACGTAGAGAAGGAGTTACAATAAAAACAAACGGGCATTCGATAGGTCTTGATGTAATTGATACACCGGGTCTTGCTACAAAAATCGATTTCCACAACTTTATGGATTATGAAATGGAAGAAGATGAAGCAAAAAGAAGGGCTAAAGAAGCAACAGAAGGCGTTATTGAAGCTGTGAAATGGCTGGATGATCTGGATGGCATTATCCTTGTTATGGATGCAACACAGGACCCTTTTACACAGGTAAATGTTACTGTTGTTGGTAATATGGAAGCCCGCAAGTTGCCATTGTTAATAGTATCAAATAAAGTCGATATGCCAGAAGCCTCACCAAATACCATAATGAATGCTTTCCCCCAGCACCCTATGGTATCAATATCGGCTCTTGAAGGTAATAACATCGATACACTGTACCAGGAAATCGCAAAAACGTTCGGGTGATTAGTATGCAAGGTATTCAAATGGATTTGATTTCGGAAGAGAGATTATCAGGGATGAACCCTGTAGAAAAAGTCAGGTTTATTATTGATGAAGTCAAAAAAGACAAAGTACTGGTACTTGAGAAGGGATTAACCCCTGATGAGGAAGCTAACCTTATCGAAATGACAATGACTAAAATCCAGCCCGATGGGTTTTCAGGTATAGAAATGGAAAGCTATCCAGCCCAATCTGGCAATTCCATAATCAATAAGCTGTTTAATAAAGGAGGTCACCGTACCCGTCTGACAATTATTGGTCCTGCCAATCAATTAAAGACATTGAAAAAAGACCGCGACCTTATAACTACATTACTGTCATCAAAAGAATAAAAGTGGATGTTAATGAAGGATGATTCAAATAATGATATACCTATCCCAACGACACATTCATTAAATTTTTTTGAAATGGGAAGAACGGACGTCGATATTTTATGTACTTATGGTAAAATTTCAATATGGTTTGGACGTCCTGTACCTGATGATATAATCAAAGATATATTGATAATTATATCCAATGTAGACAAATCAACTGTTCATGAATGCGAGTTTTTCTGTGAATACGAAGAAATAACAGAATACGAAAACAATGGATATATTCTTGTATCCTATGCCAGGTCAGGGGATAAGTATAGAGCAACCTTTAATGTACCATTTTCAAATGACAAAGCTTTACACTATCTTACAAGTTCTATAAAAACACAACTTAATAATAAAGACGTAAATATTAACCTGTACTGGACAGGAGATAATGCAGGAATAATACAGCTTTATGAAAAACTCAAAACTATACAGGATTGGAAAATCAAACAAATTAATTATAAAGATGATGGAAAAGATTACAATTTAATGTGATTAACGCTGTAAATAACAACTTCTAAATAATAAAAAATACCGTTTCCACCTAAACCTGACTGAATGTTTACTATCATTATCAGTATTTAATTTATCACCTATATATCCAACAATAGTATGTTGAAGAGGTTTTAAAACAATGGATGCAACACAGGATATCGAATGTAAAAATCTAACCTTATCAATGAAACTTATGGGCGAACATATAATCAATATGTCCCATGAACTTGATGTAACCGGTCCAAAAAAGATGATTGAAGATATAATGGGTGCAGATAACATCTTTTTAATGGGTGCTGGTCGTTCAGGTCTTGTCGGTAAAGCTTTTGCCATGAGACTAATGCACCTTGGTTACAGTGTATATGTCGTAGGGGAATCAACCACGCCTGCCGTCAAAGAAAACGATGTTGTAATTGCTATTTCCGGTTCCGGTGAAACCCGTTCAGTTGCCGACCTTGGCAAGATCGCCAAGGACATTGGTTCAACGCTTGTAACTGTCACATCGAATGAGGATTCAACACTTGGAAACCTATCCGATACTGTCGTTGAAGTCCCGGGTCGAACCAAAACTCAATCCGGAGAATACCTTGAACGCCATATGCGAGGTGAATACGACTATCTCACGCCTCTTGGAACTTCTTTTGAAATCTCAACAATGGTGTTCATGGATGCAGTTATCGCAGAACTGATACATATAACTGGAACATCTGAAGCAGAATTAAAATCCAGACATACCACCCTTGAATAAGGTGTATTTAAATGAAGAGCACAGACAACAAAAACACAAAATTTGCTCAGAGAGTTCAAAATATCGATATTTCAGGTATCAGAAAAATATTTGAAGCGGCCGGCGAACAATCTATAAACTTAGGATTGGGACAGCCTGATTTTGATACTCCAGACCATATAAAACAGGCTGCTATCGATGCCATAAATGAAGGATTTACAAGCTATACTGTTGGTGCAGGGATACCTGAACTGAGAAACGCATTAAGTCTTAAATTTAAGAAAGAAAATAACTTTGATGTTTCTTCTGACGAGATTATCGTTACATCAGGAGCTTCAGAAGCTTTAGAAATCGCTCTTGCTTCACTGGTAAATCCGGGCGATGAAGTCCTTATACCCAATCCGGGTTTTGTTTCATATAGTGCACTGACCGAAATCATGGGTGGTAAATCTGTCAGTATACCTCTTGGTAAGGATTTGAATGTACAGCCAGACGATGTCCTTGATAATATAACTCCAAAAACCAAGGCACTTGTTCTAAATTCCCCATCCAATCCTACTGGAGCTGTTCAGTCCAGAGATAATATAAAAGCATTTGCAGAAATTGCGGAAGACCATGATATTACAATAATTTCTGATGAAGTGTATGAACATTTTGTTTACGAAGGTGAGCATGTAAGCCCTGCACAGTACACTGACAATGTGATAACAGTAAACGCTGTGTCCAAAACTTATTCCATGACCGGCTGGAGACTGGGATATGTCGCTGCAAAAGGCGAATATATAGAGCAGATGCTCAAAGCCCACCAGTACGTTCAGGCATGTGCAAGCTCAATATCACAAAAAGCTGCGCTTGCAGCAGTTACAGGACCCATGGAACCGGTTCATAAAATGCATGATGAATTCAAAGAACGTCGGGATTTATTACTGGATGGACTTGAATCCCTTGGAATAAAATGTGAAAAACCCAGTGGAGCCTTTTATGCATTCCCGGAAATCCCCGATTCTTTAAAAACTACTGAAAAGCTTGTCTCAAATGGTGTTATAGTTGTTCCGGGTATCGCATTTGGAGAAAATGGAGAAGGTCACATCCGGCTGTCGTATGCAACATCAAGTTCCCAAATCCAGAAAGCATTGGATATAATGGAGAATGTAATATAAAAAACAAGAGGAGGATCAAACCATCCTCCTTCCTGTTATAAGATTTTCAACATTTGTATACTACATCAATAATTTTTTCTGATATCCATATTTACTTATCTTAATGTGGAATATCTTTGAAAAATTCCTGTTTTGCTCCTATCATATCAACCAAATTGTTAACAACCTCTTCCACTCCCTCTGAGGTTACTGTTGACATTTCCATATCCACAAAATCAAGTTCCTGGAATTCAGGAAGGTCTGATTTATTGGACACTGCAAACATTGGCAGGTCAAATTGTTGTTTGATTTCTTCATACAGACGTTTTTGGTCATCTACCGTGTATCCGCAAGTTTCACTTGCATCTACCAGATAGAGCAAAACTGACCCAAGGTGTTTTAATGCGGTGATTGCCTGTAGTTCTATATCATTCCTATCTGACATTGGTCTATCAAGTAAACCCGGTGTATCTATTACCTGATACCTTATATTATCTCTTGTAAAATGTCCAATAGATATTCCCTTTGTCGTGAATGGATAGATAGCTACCTCTGGACGTGCCTTGGTAGCGAGTGCCACAAAACTGGACTTTCCTGTATTTGGATACCCTGCAACTACTATCGTAGGAGCATCAACATCCACATCCGGTAATTTGCGTAAAGTATTCCTTGCCTCGTTTAAAAATTTTAAATCCTTATCAATAGATTTCATTATAGAAGACATTCGCCCATAGACTTCTTTTTGTATCGATTGCGGGTTATTGCTACTGCGGATTTTACCAATCTGCTCCCTCCCCATATCATGTATTTTTTCACTCGCCCAGTTAACTGAGCCCAATGATTTTTTAAGTTTATCCACTCCTACTATTACATCTGCCAAATCATAATAAAAATCCGATAATTCATCAAAATCAGGAAAACGTCTTACAATATTGGCAAGATTATCAGAAAGGATGTTTGCAGACGTCAATATCATGGATTCATAGGCTTCCCTGTTACTTTTCATATTTTTAATTACTTTTCCGCGTCTGGCTCTGGATGCTCTTCTGAATGCCTTGTCTAACAATTCATCAGAAGTGGGAACAGAATGGATTTTTTCAAATATCATATTTTATTTTCCTTTGTTACTGATTTTTTATACTATCATCCATGATAATACTGCAATATATATTTATACAGCTTTTAAGTATTTATAAATGTATAGAAACTGATATTATAATCAAAATAAAAACAGCCTATATATTCTTATTCCCTGCAGAACATTCCTAATTATTATAAATGATAGATACTGCAATATATTTATACTACTTTCAATTATTTATATATAGGTTTAAATGGTGATTGAATGGAACTTACCCCCATCCAGAAAGACATAATTATCGCGTTAATTAATCTCCAACGACAGAAGAATCATGCCATCAAAGGTGAAGACATTGCGGAAGTTATCCAGAGGAACCCGGGTACTGTGCGCAATCAGATGCAGTCTCTGAAAGTTCTTGGACTTGTAGAAGGTGTACCCGGTCCAAAAGGTGGTTACAAAGCCACCGGTAAAGCATATGAAGCATTAAATATACCATCATTGGAAAAAGAAGCCATTGTTAAAATATATAGAAACAACAAACTTGTTGAAGGGAGCACTGCCGCTGAAATCAGTTTTACAACAGTGCGCCATCCGGAACTCTGCAACGGTATGATAAAAGTTCTTGGAGATATAAGAGAATTCAAAGAAGGAGACAAACTTCAGGTCGGTCCCACTCCTGTTAACCAGCTTATTGTCAGAGGAGAAGTTGTAGGACGTGACGATACTAACAATTCTCTGCTTTTTACAATTACAGAAATGGTTTCAATACCAAAAATACCTGTTAAAAACTATGTCACCAAAGATTCAGTAATGGTCAATGTAAACGCTACATTACAGGAAGCAGCACGCATATTTGTTAAAAACAATATTCACGGGTCACCTGTTGAAGATAAAAGCTCTATCGTGGGAGTGGTTACATTCACGGATATTGGAGACGCCATTGCAAGCGGAAAAATGTCGCTAAAAGTAAGAGATATTATGACAAAAGAACTGATTACAGTAGATGGTGATACCCCCCTTAACGAAGCAGTTAAGATTTTCAACAAACATAACATAGGAGGACTTGTTGTCACAATAAATGGAGTGCCTGAAGGTTTTGTATCAAAGACGGATGTACTTCACGAACTTGCTGTATACTAAATTAGCTGCGGCGTTTTTCAAGCTCATCAGCTATTTCTGATAACTGTATATCATTCGCTGCAAGCATTACAAGTAAATGGAATATTAAATCAGAGGATTCATAAACAATATCCTCACGGTTTTTATTTTTAACAGCAAGGACAGTTTCTACTGATTCCTCTCCTATCTTCTCAAGGATTTTATCTATCCCTTTATTATGGTTAAGGAGTGAACATACATAGGATTTTTCAACTGGGTTGTGTTTTCGGTCCTGAATTACATCATAGATTTCATTCAATACCGATAGGTCAGCATCTGATTGAGACATATTTATCCTCCAATAAAAAATAAGTTTTTGAGTTTATAACTCAAATTTTTCTGGGATCTGTAATTTTTCCGGTAAGAGCTGATGCAGCTGCTGTAGCCGGTGAACTCAGGTAAACAAATGATTCTGGACTACCTTCCCGTCCTTTGAAATTGCGGTTAGATGTGGCAAGTCCTACTTCTCCATCACCAAGAAGACCGAATGAACCTCCCATACATGGACCGCAGCAGGGTGATTCTACAATTGCTCCTGCCTCCATAAATTGTTCAATATATCCGGCTTTTAAAAGTTTCATATATTCAGTTCTTGAAGCAGGGATTATCAACAAACGAACGTTGTCTGCAACCTTTTTCCCATCCATTATTTTTGCAGCAATTTCAAGGTCTTCATAACGCCCGTTTGTACATGACCCGATAAATACCTGATCAAGCTCTGTACCTTCTACTTCAGTTACGGGTTTTACATTATCAACATTGTGTGGACATGCCACCTGTGGTTCAAGATTGGATACATCATATTTTCGAATTTCTGAATAATTTGCCCCATCATCTGATTTCCATTCAGAATCGAGTTTATAACCAGGAACCCGTTCCTTGATGTAATCCTCGGTCACTTTATCAGATTCTATAATTCCTGCTTTTCCCCCCATTTCAATTGCCATATTTGACATAGTCATACGTTCTGAGACCGACATGTTTCGCACTGCCGACCCACCGAATTCAGCGGTCTTGTACATGGCACAGTCAGCACCCACATCTCCTATCACATGAAGGATGACATCCTTTGAGTATACATTATCAGGTAATTCTCCATCAATTTCAAATCGTATTGTTTCAGGCACCTTGAACCACAGTTTTCCTGAAGCAAATACTGCCGCCATATCAGTAGAACCTACACCTGTAGAAAATGCGCCAATTGCACCATAAGCACATGTATGAGAATCCGAACCCACTACCAAATCACCGGGTTTAATATGTCCTTTTTCAGGCATTACCTGATGACATATACCTTCATAGACATCATAATTAAGGATTGCCTGTTCTTTTGCAAACTCCCTGAGCATTATATGATTGGATGCTGCATTTAATGAGTCTGCAGGAACCTGATGATCAAAGATAATTACAATTTTATTCGGGTCCCATACCTTTGGATTTTCTTTATTTTCCATTATTTCGTAGAAACCTTTTACTGCAAGGGGACCTGTGATATCATGAGTCATTGCACGGTCTATATCAGCAAATACAAAATCTCCTGCTCTTACATTCGTTCCTGAAGCTTTAGACATTATTTTTTCAGAAATTGTCATTGGTTGGTTATTGTCCGACATGATAATCAGTACTGAATTTTATAATCAATATAGGATAAATTAAAAGTCAAAGTGAACCATCATATAAACTAATATAATTTATAATTAGCTATAGGATGGTTAATTTAACTGGGTAAAGCGTATAACAATCAATCTTCTGCTTCTTCCACACCTACTGCACTCAATATCTTTTTCACAACCGCTTCATTGACCAGACGTAGAAGTGTCTGTCTATCTTTTGCTGCACTAAACACTCCAAGCGGAACCTGTGCTGCGGCTGCTGTTGCATGTCCTCCTGCTGATTGTTCCCCAAATGCCCTTTTCATGACATCTCCAAGATTGATTTTTATATCATTGCTTCGTCCTGAAAGGTAGATTTTATCCTTGGATACCCCAAAAACTATTGATGTGGATATGCCTTCAAGATTCAACAGATAATCAGCTGCCTGTGGCAGTGTATCACGGTCTCGGACTGTTCCCACATTTGACAAAAGATAACTTCCAAAAACCTGTCTGTTTTTAATTGCTTCTCCAAAGACTTCCAATGTTTCTGTTGCTATAGAGGGACGTTCAAGCTGTTCAAGGATTTCATGGTCTGCCAAGGGATAAAGGAAAGAAGCTGCAGAAAGGTCGGCAGGGTCTGTATTTCTTTTGAAATCCTGTGTATCTGTCCTTATACCATATAACAGCGCTGTTGCAAGATTACTGGTTATATCAATATTTAATTCCTGTAGATATTTTGTAAGAATTGTTGCTGTTGCTCCTATATTGGGTCTAATATCAATATAATCAGCATCAATTTCTGCATCTTCTACAGGATGATGGTCGAGTACAATACCTACATGGGTATCTCGGTCAAGCATATTGTTGGATCCGGGTACTGCACAATCCACCAGTGCTATATTCTGGAAATCTGAAATATCTGTTTCTTCCATCCTATTTAAATCAATATCCAGAAGATTTACAAAGGCTTTATTTTCCTGGTGTCCTATTTCACCATGATAAAATATAGTGCTTTCAATACCATAGGTTTTTGCTATTTCTTTAAGAGCCATCGCACTGGCAATAGCATCTGGGTCAGGATTATCATGAACCACTACACCAAGTTTTTTGTCGGCAATATCTTTCAGCCATCGTGTTAACTTGGTACCTCTACGCATGGATTCGGCACGTTCAAGTGTTCTTGCAAGTGATGTAGCCACCACCCTCGAGGGTATTATAACATAATCAGCACCTTTGGATTCCATCTCTTTTTTATTGATAACATCTGATGCACGTGCCACACAGTAAACATCAGGAGAAACCAACTTTTTAATATTTTCTATGGCTGATTTGTTGGATTCATTATCAGAACTTAATACAAGCACAGCTGTTAAATTTCTTACATTGATTTGGTTAAGAGTTTCAGGATTGCTTATGTCACCCTGTATTGCTTCATACTCTTCTTCTCTTAGAGTTTCGATTTTGGCAGGGTCTTTATCGATGATGACCAAATCTTTATCAAGTTCTCTAAGTTCCTTAGCTACGGCAAAACCAATACTCCCACTACCAAGGACGAGATAAGTAGGTTTTATTTTTGATTTGGCGGGTAAATATGAGGGTTTAGTTTTAGTTTTGGTGGACGGGTTTGTAGCCTTTACGCTGGCCATAGTGCAGTACCTCCTTCGTAATATCAGGACACAATTGTTTATTAAGGAACTTTCGGTTAATACCTATTAAACCTTCCACTATTCACTATTCTTAGATGTTAATCTGTAAAGTTGAGTATCCCCTATATTAATAAAACTGACATACTCCAACGGATAAATCCGTTTGGGTTCTGTGGTCGGTGGGCGTTACACCGTTGCCACTTGTGGGGCGCCAGTACTCCCATCTGATACATCTCTGTCTGTACCAGATTGACCACCTGGACGCATAGCTATATTGAACGCCGCGTTTGCGTCCGCATGATCAACGTGCCCACAATGAGGACACTTGAACGATTCACCGTTTCTAATACCCAAATAACCACATCTACTGCAATTCTGAGAAGTATATTCAGGATCTACAAATTCAATTTTAACTCCGAGCAGCCTAGCTTTGTATTCCAACATAAATTGCAGTTGATAGAACGACCAGCTGTGCAGGGAGTATTTGAATGATTTTCGTTGTTTAGCAGTTTTACGGATTCCTTTGATGTTTTCAAGTTTTATACCACAATTTTTTTCAGCTGCTACTTCCACAATTTTCTTGCTGATTTTGTGGTTTAAATCCCTGACTATCCTGTTTTCTTTGTTTTTAATCTGTTTGACTTTTTTGTATTTGCCCTTTACCTGTAGTTTCCTGCGGGTGTTCTTGTATTTTTTATGTATATGTTCTGCTTTTTTACCGAATTTCCAGACTTTGCCAGTTTTAGGATTTGACGCCACTGCTATATGTCCCGTGGTATTGACATATATATAATATTTTGGGTTTAAAAACAGTAATCAACGGGGTTGTTTCATCACTCTTTAAACTTCATTTAAAGATATCCTTGAACCTTGTTTTAAAGAGAACGGTTAGAAACCGTTGGCTTTCACGTACCCCTGTTACCCCATCTTCGTAAAATTAACATAAGATGGATTTAAACTTTATGTATAAATATATAATATTTAAATAATAACGCGTTAAAAGCTGATTATTTTAGTACCAATTAATTTTTCCACATTGAATTTTTTAATCAAAAACCTCATTCACTTTTTTAAGAATCATTAAATACATACACTACACAACAGAATTAGAAAATAACATAAACATAGGGTAATATATGAATAAATAAAATACGTGTTACCATGTACACAATAACAACATCACAGATGAATGCAATCGACAAAAATTGTGAATACTTTGGTTTAAGCACACTTCAACTTATGGAAAATGCAGGAGCTGGGATAGCAAAAGAAGTTAAAAACTTTATTGAAAGTGGTACAATAGTTGTTATTGCAGGTAGAGGAAACAATGGAGGAGATGCTTTTGTTGCAGCAAGGCATCTGGCACAATATAGCAATTATAAAGTTAAAATCATACTTCTGGGTCGCAGTAGTCAGATAAAAACCGATGATGCAATTAAAAATTACCAGATTTTAAAACACTGTGATATCACAGATATCCTCGAAGTTTCAGATTCTACCCAGATTTTAAATCTAGATTGGATTGATAGTGCCGATGTAATAATAGACGCCATACTTGGTACAGGTGTTAAAAGCAAAATACGGGAACCTGAATCCACTGCCATTGACATGATTAATAACTCTAAGGCAAAAACGATCTCAGTCGATGTTCCATCAGGTTTTGACCCTGACGGTGGTGATTTTGAAAAATCAGTGTTCTCAGACGTTACACTAACATTTCACAGAATGAAGCCCGGTCTTGAGTCAAAAGATATTAACAGATACGCAAAATCTGTCAAGGTCGTGAATATTGGGGTTTGTTCAGATGCTGAAAAAATTGTAGGAAGAGGGAATTTAGAAATGTTGAAAAAGCGTTCTGAAAGCAGCCACAAAGGTAATTCAGGCAGGATACTGATTATAGGTGGTGGAGCATATTCAGGCGCTCCCGGGCTTACTTCACTGGCTGCATTAAGAACAGGTGCTGACCTTGTTACAATTGCCACACCAAAAAATGTTGCAGATATTATAGCATCATTTTCTCCAAATCTTATAGTAGATTCACTCTCCAGTGAGGTGCTTTGTTCTGAAGACATCCCCAAAATCAAAGATTTGGTTAAATCCCATGACGTAGTTATTATAGGGATGGGGATAGGACGGGATGACAGAAGCAAATCAGCAATTGAGAAGATAATCCCCTGTTGCCAAAAAGTTGTTGTAGATGCTGACGGATTATACGGACTTAATTATAACAGCATCAGTGAATCCGGTTGTGAAGTTATTATCACACCACATGCAGGCGAATTTTCATATCTCCAGAACAAAAACACACCCAAGGATAGGGACTCACGTGCCTGTGACGTCATGGATTTTTCAAAAAATAATCATCTGATAACAATATTAAAAGGCAAAGAAGACATCATATCTGATGGTGAAAGGATATTATACAATCAGACCGGAAATCCGGGTATGACTGTTGGAGGGACGGGAGATGTACTTGCAGGAATTACAGGAGCGCTTTTTGCAGTAAATTCTGCAATTGATGCTGCATCCTGTGGTGCATTCATAAACGGCGCCGCCGGTGACTTAGCATTCGAGGAAAAAGGTTACGGTTTACTTGCAACTGATATCATTGACAGAATTACAGACGTTATAAATATAGATAAATAAAGGAGAGATTTGATGGTAAAAGATGAACGGAACATATATGTAGACATCGAAAGAAACAGAATACGCCTGGTAATCAGCCACGGAGAAGACGAACAGATTACTAAATTAAATCTTCATGAAGCAAGAGACCTGCTGGGAAAACTTGACGAAACCCTTGAAGATTATGAACAGCGGAAAAATGTACGGATTGACTAACACCTAATGGTGGTTGTTTGGCAAAAGAATTTACACATACTGTTGATGACAGAGTTCAGATGGTAGACACCAGTAAAAAGGATAGTGTATCACGCCAGGCTGTTGCTTCAGGAAAAATTATACTCACAGAAGATACAATCAATAATATACAATCCAGTTCCATAGAAAAAGGAAATGTACTGGCAACAGCACGAGTAGCAGCCATCATGGCTGCAAAAAAAACATCTGACACAATCCCTATGTGCCATCCCATTCCGATTACGGGTATAGACACCAATTTTGATATTAACAATAATTATATTACAGCAAGTGTCAAGGTTAAATCGGTCGGAAAAACCGGTGTTGAAATGGAGGCACTTAACGGTGTTTCAACCGCTTTACTTACCATATGGGATATGGTAAAATCTGCTGAAAAGGATGAAACCGGTAATTACCCTCATACAAAAATCCAGGATATAGAAGTTGTTGAAAAAACCAAATCAGAATCTATATAAAAATTAAAAATAAGTATTAAAAATAGTTACTATTCTAATTAAAGGAAGAAGAGGTACAAAATTTGAAGATAATAGGAGGACCAGCATCCCAGCTACTTGCATCCCGGGTTGCAAGAGAACTAAACGATAAACCTATACTTTGTGAATTTGATAAATTCCCTGACGGAGAACAATATATACGAATACTGGATGAAGATATTGAAAATGAAAGAGTTGCTATAATACAGTGTACATATAGTGATTCTGATTTAATATCATTATTACAATTAATTGATGCCTGCGAAGATGCAAAACAAATCAATGTGATTATACCCTATTTAGGATACAGCAGACAGGATAAAAAGTTCAAAAATGGAGAAGCAATCAGTGCACGTGCAATCACCAGAACACTTACCGCAGACAATGTGTTTACTGTTAATGTTCATGAAAAAAGCATACTTGAATATATCAATGCAAACAGTGCCAATGACCTTGAAGCATCATACCTGCTGGGCAATCACATCGAGTCCCTTGATTTAAAAAACCCATTAATAGTAGCTCCTGATTCTGGTGCAATCTATCTTGCAGAAAATGCATCATCTAAAACCGGTATAGAATATGATTACCTTGAAAAAGAAAGGATATCAGGTGATGAAGTATCCATCAAAACAAAAAACATGGACATCACCGGAAGAGATGTGGTTTTAATTGACGATATGATTGCCACTGGAGGTACAATGGCTGAATCCATTAAAATACTGAAATCACAGGGTGCAAATGATGTATATCTTGCCTGTGTACATCCTGTACTGGCTAAAAACGCAGTTTTGCGTTTATTCAATGCTGGGGTCCGAGATATAATATCTACCGACACTATTGAAAAAGCTGAGAGTGCTGTCAGTGTCGCACCATTGATAGCGGATTCATTAAATAAAATATAATTAAGACATAATTTTATATATTTGTCCAAAATAAAAAGGAGAACAGATTGACCATGACATTGCCTGAAGTATGCCCAATGGACAAAAATTCCAAATGCAAAAAAGAAGACTGCCATCTGTACCACATAGACTGGCGTACCGGTGATGAGAATTGCACAATCGGTTACCGCTATACACATAGAGAAGGAAAAAGTTCCCAGTCTGTACAGGATAATTATGCTGACAATGTTCGTATGAAACTGGGCAAAAAAATAGATGAAACACCAGAAATCAGAGACCCAAGAGAAGAAGAAAATCGTTTTTTTAAATCAGACTTTAATATCGGTGAAAATGTCGGACAGGTGGAAAATGAAACTCATGAATCCAATAAAGCCGAGGCATCTAAGGTAAATGAAGTTGAAGAAATAAACGAAAGAGTTGTAACATCCGACAAAAATACAACTGTAATCCATTCCTACAACAGTAATGAAGAAGATGATTCAGAACCTGAAGACAAAAAGTCCAGAAAAAATATAGACAAAGCAATGGAACTTGATTTACCTGAAAACTACGAAAAAGAGTTCTGGAAATAATAAACTATGAATATTTCAAGTCAGGACTTGATGCAGATATACCAGCACCTGATGGATGAATTCGGACCTCAATACTGGTGGCCTGCAGACACTTCTTTTGAAGTTATAGTGGGTGCTATACTTACCCAGCAAACAAAATGGATAAATGTTGAAAAAGCAATATCAAATCTTAAAAACAACTACCTTTTAGATAAGAAAGCACTTGCATATGCAGACATTGAAAAGATTGAAGAACTTATTTACTGCTGTGGATTTTATCGACAAAAAGCTACAAGGCTGAAAAATGTAGCCAATTACTTTTTTGAAAATGGGTTGGATTCTGTTTTCAATCAGGACATTAATAAATTAAGGTCAACACTTCTTTCGTTAAAAGGAATAGGTGAAGAAACAGCCGACAGTATAATTCTCTATTCGGCAGAAAAACCCAAATTTGTAATCGATGCTTATACAAAACGTATAATGGGATGTCTTGGAATAGATGGTAACTATAAACAACTTCAATCACATTTTGAAAGTAAATTACCGGTCGATGTTAACCTTTATCAGGAATACCATGCATTGATTGTAGAGTATGCAAAAAACTATTGTGTCAAAAAACAATGTGATAATTGTCTACTTCTTAAAACCAATATAAACATTCACAAGAATAAATAACGATAATTATGGAGAAAGAACGCTATAGATGGATATATGAATCCATTGACATTTTTGATGATGTCGAAGAACTGGCAGAAAAATTCATGGAACCTGTCGGTGTGATATCATCTATACTGTCCCAAAAAACAGTGTCAAAAGTTAAAAAGACACAACCAAAAGTTCAAAAATACAGCCATAGACACCTGAAAAAATGGGAAAAAGGCCAGTCCATACAGGATATTGCAAAAGAAAACAAACTCCCTGAATCACTTATGGCCACCATTTTACTCAAAGAAATGGGTTATTCAAAAAAACAGGTATTCAACAACCCAGATATTCTTTCTGATGAGCGTTTAAAAAAAGAAACTAAGGAAGTAATAGAATCTGATTTTCATTATTCACCCAAAGCCCACAAATTGCAGAGTATTCGAGGACAGATGGGTGAAGACATCATTGAAAAATGGCTAATACAAAACAATATTGATTATTATACAGAATATGACCTGCGTGAATACGGGCATACCAAAACACCGGATTTTGTGTTAAATGATACTCTGATTATTGAAGGAACAGATATTCAATGGATTGAAAGCAAAGCCATATTCGGTGATGAAAAAGAACACAGCCATTATTTTAAGAAACAATTCAAACAATACGAAGAAAAATTTGGTCAGGGTATGATAGTTTACTGGTACGGTTATCTGGACAACATAGACCTTAATAACCATATTATAAAAGATTACCAGTTTTTTTACAGCTATAAACTTGTGGATGATGTTGAAAGCCTTTTAAGTTTTTCAATTCAGTGGTAATCAAACCTTATTTTTTACCTTCCCAGTGATACTTTGTTCTTCATGTATTAAATGATTAAGTGATTTCCCTGATGCATATGAAAAATTTACAGGTTTACTTTTAACTTCCTTTTTTTTCAGAACTGTTCCAAAATTACCTGCAACCTTGTTACTAAAACCCAGATGCACATGGCACTCATCAAGAGTTACTATCTGATTATCTATCTGGGACTTTAATTTTACAAGGTCAAGGTGCAACTGCCAGATCTTCTGACCGATTTCATCAAATTTTTCTCTGTTTGTGTCTGGTTTATCGAAGTTAAACAATACTATACCCCCACTTCTCAATCCGACTTGCTAACAGAGGGAGAACGGTATAATTATTATCCAACCCCTGTCTCCCTCTATACTGGTATCTACCAGCAATATAAGTTAAGCAGGTTAATCATAAATAATCTTAAGAAAGTGAGTTACAAAACTAAAATCTGTATTAAAATTACAGGATAAAAAAATTAAAAGTAAAGAAAAAGATTAATTTGATGAAAGTATTCTGGACATTGAATCAAAGTTTTCTGACTGGAAATTAATGAGTTCATTGTTTCCTGTTTCTCTGTCCTTGTATAATGATCCCTGATTCCCCATGAGCATAAGCATGGTATTTACTTCTTCTTCAACAGGTTCCCTGTATTTGTAAAGTTCGAATATGTCTATCAAAGCACTTAATGAGTTACCCTGAATTTCATTACTGATTCGAGTCATTGATAATTAATTATGTCAAATAATTATTAAATACTTTCGGTTCGGAACTATACGAACAATTGGACTTGTTGCTATCATTAGATTTTTATTTAATAATAGTTAGGATAGAGATTAATATTACAGTTTGAGTATCAGATTAAAGTTAATATATTATTGCTGTTTAGTACAGCCGGAACTTAATTTCTATTCATTTATATAAAAGTGTAAATCGGTGAAACAATATGGCAGATATCAAACACTGGGCAGATGTTGCAGCAGATAAAGCAATGGAACATGGACAAAAACATCTTGTTGCAACTGGTATAACTCCTTCCGGTCACATACATATAGGCAACATGAGAGAAGTAGTAACCGCCGATGCAGTCTACAGAGCACTACTTGATAAAGATCAAAATGCTGAACTTATCTATATCGCAGATACCTATGACCCATTAAGGAAAGTATACCCCTTCCTCCCTGACAGCTATTCAGAACACATAGGCAAACCTCTATCAGAAATACCCTGTCCATGTGGAAACTGTGAAAATTATGCACAGCACTTTTTAACCCCCTTCCTTGAATCTCTCAGCAAGATGGGTATTCATCCAAAAGTGTACAAAGGGGATGAACTATATAAAAGTGGTGCATATACTGATGCAATAAAAACTGCTCTTTTAAACAGGGATAAAATATCAAGAATCATAGAAGAAGAAACCGGAAAAGATCCTGATCCGGAATGGAGTCCATTCAACCCTATATGCAATGTTTGTGGCAGGATAAACACCACCAAAGTAGTCGATTACGATATTGAAAACGAAACCGTTGATTTTGTCTGTTCCAATGGTCACTCTGGAACTGTTTCAATGACCGGAGGAGGTAAACTTAGCTGGCGCGTGGACTGGCCTGCAAGATGGCAAATACTTGGTGTCACAGTTGAACCCTTTGGAAAAGACCATGCTTCAAGAGGAGGGTCATATGATACCGGTGAGAGGATAGCAAAAGAAATCTATGGATATGAACCACCCTATCCTGTAGTTTATGAATGGATTATGCTCGGTAAACAGGGCGCCATGTCTTCATCAAGTGGTGTAGTAGTCACAATTTCAGATATGCTTAAAGTTGTGCCTCCTGAAGTATTGAGATACCTGATAATCAAAACTAAACCGGAAAAACATATTTCATTCGAACCAGGCATGCCTTTGCTAACACTTGTTGATGAATTTGAACGTTTAAAATCCAGTGATGACATTGATGATGCTAACAAAAGAGTACTTGAACTTTCACATGCTTCTGGTATCTGCCATACAGACATCCCGTTCAAACACATGGTAACAGTATATCAAGTTGCAAGAGGCGATTTTGACCAGATAATTCAGATTTTAAAAAGAGCCGGGTATGATACAGAGAATGAAAAATGTATACGTGGGCTTGTTAGCAATGTAGAAAACTGGCTTGAGATGTATGCACCGGATTTTGTTAAATTCAGTGTTAAAGAAAAATTGCCCGAGAAGGCGGCAAACCTTTCAGATGAACAGAAGGCGTTTCTTGGTGCTCTTTCTGAAGTTATCGAAGAAAGCGGCCACCTAAGCGGTGAAGAATATCATAATATAGTTTATCAGGCAAAAGAGAAAGATTCAAAAATACATAAAAAAATGGCTGATATTCTCGGCATTAATCCAGATGAGCTGGAACCTAACCCCAAAAACCTGTTCAAAGCCATCTACATTACAATACTTGGGCAAAAGTCAGGTCCAAAAGCTGGTTGGTTCCTTTCTTCATTCGATAAGGATTTCCTTATTGAAAGATTCAAAGAAGCTTCAACATACAGTCCCTAATTTATGATTACCGAAAATGAGAAGAGAAACTTAAAATCCCAGTATCTGGCATGGGAACAGGAATATTTCCATGTCAAATGGGGTGGTTCAAGGTCTATAGAGATGGTGAGTTCCAGAATTTCACCGGGACATAAGATACTGGATGCAGGGTGTGGAAACGGTCGACATCTTCTCCCTCTATCAAAAGTTTATCATGTTACAGGGGTTGATATCTCTCCATCCGCACTCAAAAACTCAAAACTCCACCTTGAAAAAAACAATTGTTTTGCATATCAAAGTGTTTCTACTGTAACCCATCTACCCTTTTCTGATAACATATTTGATTGTGTAGTATCACTGGGAGTATTGCAGCATTTTTATGAACATGAAAGGGAATTGACCATATATGAATTTTCCAGAGTCTTGGCTTCTGGTGGTATTTTGGTTCTGGAAGTTTTCGGTGTGGATGATATGAGGTACGGTAAGGGTGATAATGTAGGAGAGGAAAATACATTCCTTCGAAACGGTGGAATCATCTATCACTATTTTACAGATAAAGAAATAAAATCACTTCTGGAAAAGTACAAATTCCAGATAACCGATATAACGAATATAAAAACCGAAAAAAGGTTTAATGGTGACACCTACACCAGACATCACATACGTGCAGTTGCACAAATATTTTAAAACGCTATTCCAAGATAATTCAACAGGATAATTAGCAACGCTCCAAAGATACCACCTATTGCACATATAAGGAATACAATCCAGGAATAGGCAATCCCCAAACCAAAGACGATATTAGCTCCAATAAGAACAACAAGTCCCATTACAGTATTTATGATGAGCTTTTTCACAGATTTTAGTAATATATACAATACTACTGCTGCTATTATTGCTATTACTATAACCGATAATTCTGGTGTTGGTATTATAGGCATACTTATCCCTTTCAAAAGAGGTATTAGATTTATATAAAAATTACTGAGATGACAAATTTTCCTCTGATGTTATCGATGTAATTGAATTTTGTATTATTTTGTTCAGTTCATCAGTATTTAAATATTGAGCAACTATCAGTTTATCGTAGGTGTTTCCAAGAACCATAGAAGACACATTTGATCCTGATTTATGCAGACAGATAACGGGCACATTTTTAGATATTGCATGACAAATTTCATAACCAACTCCTATAGAAGGCACACTGACTTCAGCTATAAGAAGGTCACTCATATCGATTAAACCAGCATCCCTTTTAAAAATTTCCTGTTCACTCATTTCGGACTCGGTATCTTCCAGATTGGAATCCACTACATGCCAGCTCATAACCCTGAATCCATGATTGTACAATAAATTGCAAATATGATTGTAGACAGGAAGCATATCCCGTCCTCCACGTATAGAACCTGAGAAGAATACCTTCATAATACACCTCTATAATAATGACCTGTTGTATGTCCTTTTAAAATATCTGTACATCCTGTATCAGGTGTTGTGCTACCATTTACTGCTTTTTTGTACGTTTTTGTCAGTTTTTCAACATAAAAGGGTTCATACGTCCCTGCATTAATCCTTATACTGGCAACGTCCGATTTTAGGATGTCATCAATATTGTCAAGCATACATAAATTCCTTGAGTTGTAAATATGTGTCCTGCAGTTTTCATCCATCTCCAATGGGAAACTGTATCCCTTTTCATCAACAATCTCATATTCTGAGTTCCTGCAGGGATATCCACAGGATTTTTTGCTGCCAAATATATCACCAACAAAACAGTATTCAGACACCATTACTTCCAGAGGTCCGTGGACAATACATTCTGCCTGCCCTTTTGATGAAACTGATTTTATCTGGTCAATTGTAAGTTCAGGAGAGAGCACAACTTTTTCAGCACCGCATTTGAGCATGAAATCAAAGGATATTTTATTGAAAATATTCAGCGAAGCATTCACTATTACAGGCAAATTCATACTTTTTGCTACCTTTAAAACACCAAGATTTGATACCATGACTCCATCAAAATTATTACTTTTTGCACGGGCAAGTGATTTTTTTATATCATCCATCTCATTATCAGTTGTTATTCTGGGCGTATTAAGATAAATCCTGCATTCAGAATTATGAGCAGTTTCCACCAGTTTTTCAAAATCATTGTTTATAATCTCAGAATTTTGGTATTTTAAATACTCAAAATAGATTAAATCAGCTCCACCTGAAACAGCAGATTCCAACTGTTTTGTTGATACCACATTCACTGCAATTTGTGGAGAGGAACTTCTGGAGGTTATTGAATCCGAGTTCAGATACATCCTGTAGGATTCATTTCCCTTTTTTTGAGGACGTTTCCATTTTTCTGTTCGCTTTTTTTCAAGTCGAGTTATAGCCTTGTTTTTAATACTGTTTAGCTGACTGATTGGTATGAATATTTTATTGTCTGTATGGATGGTTATTTCTGAAGGATCAAACACGGTATTTCCCATCTTTGCAATCTGTTTTTCAATCTGTTTTTTTGAGGTTGGTTTACTTAACGCGTTTTCAACCACATAATCAGAAACTACTGAAACATTATTTGTTCCGTCACTTATCTGGAGTTCCAGATTTGAACCAGAGAAAGCTTTTACAATTATGGAAACCGGTATCTTTCGAGCCGGAACAGAAGAAGTAAAGGTCTTCTCAAGGGATTCATTGAGATGTTTATCAAAGGTTTTGTAAACCCTGCTTCCTGATTTTACTCTGTATTTAAAGGGTATTTCAACTATAGAACCTGAATCTGCACTATTGATATTATTTCCTTTTTTATACATACTGGTTACAGTGTCTCCTGTATCTTCTTCTCCTTCTATCCCTATTCCATCACCGATGTTTAATGTGTCTGAAAGTTTTATCTGTAAGGTTTTACGTTTGCGATTATATACAATCACTTCGCCAACCGGAAGTCCCCGATTGTACGGACGAACAGGGTTGATGAGATTTACAGGTTTGTTAAGAAGATAAGCGGTTGTAAAATCCCTGTTAAAAAGCTGTCCAAGTTGTTTTAATTCATTATCGGAAATGTAATAATCTGATGGGTTTTCTACATATCTGTCTATCAGTTTTCTGTATATAGACACCACACCTGCCACATATTCAGGACGTTTCATACGTCCTTCTATCTTGAACGCATCTACTTCGGTGTTGATAAGTTCAGGCAGTATTTTTGCGGTGTTTAAATCCTTAGGGCTTAGAAGATATTTTCCACTTGTTTCAACTTTTTTCCCATCTTTATACAGATTGTACTTTTTACGGCACGGCTGGGCACAAAATCCCCGGTTACCACTGCGCCCACCTATCATACTGCTAAAAAGACACTGTCCAGAATAGGATATACATAAAGCTCCGTGAACAAAAGTTTCTATACCTACAGCTGTGTTTTTTGTAATGTATTCTAATTCTTCAAGACTGAGTTCTCTTGCCAGTATAACTCTTCCCACACCCATATCTTCAAGAAAACGAACTGATTCAAGGTTGTGTACTGTCATCTGGGTGCTTGCATGCACTGGAAGTTCAGGGACAAGTTTTCTTGCAAGTGTGATTAAACCCAAATCCTGCAATATCACTGCATCTGCTCCTATATCATGAAGATAATACAAAAGGTTGACAGCATCTTCAAGTTCACTATCTTTTACAAGCACATTGAGTGTAACATATACCCTTACACCTTTTAAATGGGCGTAATCAACCGCTTCTACAAGTTCATCCAGTGAGAAATTATTCGCATAACCTCTGGCACTGAAGTTTTTCATCCCCAGATATACTGCATCTGCTCCATTTTCCACTGCTGCTGTAAGGGAGGTCATATCGCCTGCTGGTGCCATCAATTCAGGTTTTTTCAACATATTAACACCAATAAAACAGGAGGTTTTTATATAAAATATCGGTTGTCTGGTTAAACTCTATTATCGTTTTATCAGATAAAGCCTTATTATATACAGACTGATTCCAAAAACAACCAGATTAAAAAGAGCCTTAAACACCGGAATATATCGGTTTATAAACCACATACCGATTATATCATCTATTAAAAAATAAATCTGGAAGAGTGCCAGAACCATAAATCCTATTGCAAGGGCAAATACACCTTTTTTAAAGTAGTCTTCCATTACTATGGTTCTGGACTGCGAATTATCAGTTGTGTCTGAATTGTTCAATTCAACTTCCTCTTTAGGATTAATACCATTGCAAATATAGCACCTATAGCCGGAAGGATTTTAAATCCCGGTGCCGCTTCTTCTCCCGATGATTCCGGTCTTGGTCGAGTATCACTTACAAAGTCACTAGTCTCAATATCTTTTGTTTCTGTACGGGTATCTTCATCTATTTCCTTTTCGGGTTCAAGCTGTAGATAATCCACACCCCTGTTGACTATGGTATTATTGCTCCATAGCAGTATTTCAACACGGTAGTTGTAATTATCCGGTATTTCAAGGTCGATGCTTTTTATTACTGTATTTTCAGGTTGGATGAAAGCTGTACTTGCCCATTCTTTATCGGCTATCAAACCGGAATCAATCTGTCGCGCCTTTACAAGTATACGATAATTACTGCTTTTACTGCGGCCTTCATTTGTAAGGTAGATATCATTCTGGATTAATGCTCTACCGTCTTCAACTCTTTTAACTATGAAATCAATTTCACCGATTTCGATTCCGGTTTTTAAAACGTCAGCCTTTAAATTTTCCAGATTATGTATTTTTATTTGACCGGTGCTTTCCTGTTTATTATTTTCAAAAATAGTGGCTGTTATTCTGTAATCTCCTTTTTTTGGAAGCTCCATCGACTGTATTACACGATGAGTCTTCCCACTTTCCACAACACCAATATCATTTAGCTTTTCTGTTTCCAGTAATCCAGTATTTTCATTATATGCTTTCAACAGTAGTGATGTATTATTATCAGAATTTGCACCGTGATTTTCGATATAGGTAGTCACATTGATATCAACATAGGATATCTGCACTTCATCTGCAGAAATATCCATGTTCGTCACTCTCAAACGGCTCGGTTCTGCTGTTTCCTCAACACAACCACTAAATGCTATAAAAAAAACTACAGCCGCAATTGCTGCGGTTATCCTGTAAGAATTTAAAGTTCCCCCCATAAATTGCTACCCTTAAAAAATAAATTCTCAGGGTATTTATAAGTTTTTAAATCAATTCCTGATAGTAAAAAAGGGTTTTAAATACGGATGGGAAGCTCATGGTTTTTTAAATATTCTTTTACACCTGGTACTGTATACTCACCGAAATGGAATATACTTGCAGCAAGTGCCGCATCCGCTTTTCCACTGGTGAACCCTTCATACATATGTTGAGGGTTACCTGCACCCCCTGAAGCTATTATAGGTACTTCAACAGATTCAGAAACCGCCCTTGTCACAGGTACATCGAATCCATCATATGTTCCGTCTCTGTCCATACTTGTGAGCATTATTTCACCTGAACCAAGTTCTACAACCTTCTTTGCCCATTGAACAGCATCTACACCTGTGGGTTTACGACCTCCATATATAACTACTTCATACCATGCAGGTGTTCCGTCCTCAAGGGTCAGGATTGTTTTGTCAGAATTATCTGCTACATTGGTATTACGTTTACAATCGATTGCAGTTACTATACACTGTGAACCGAAAATGTCAGACGTTTCTTTAATAAGATTTGGATTCTTTACAGCCGATGTATTTATTGATACTTTGTCCGCCCCTGCACGAAGAATCTGTCGTACATCTTCTACTGAACCGACACCACCACCTACTGTAAGAGGTATGAAGACTTCATCTGCTGTCCTTTCAATGACATCTATCATGGTAGCTCTTCCTTCATGGGACGCTGTGATATCCAGAAATACTATTTCATCCGCACCCTGTTCATTATAAAGTTTTGCAAATTCTACAGGGTCACCTGCATGTCGGAGGTTAAAAAATTCTACCCCTTTTACAACAGTTCCACCTTCGCTATCAAGGGTTACGTCAAGACAAGGAATTATTCTTTTTGTAAGCATGGATAGATGTTAATGAATATATCCCTATATTAATAGGTAATGCTGGACAATATTCAGACAAGGAGTACTGCAATAACTCCTGCAAGAAAAATACCGTCAAATGTTCCTGCACCCCCAATACTGGCTACAGGTGCTCCAATGTCTCTTATTTTATCCAGATTGAATATATCCGCCCCTATAAGAGTACCCAGTGTTCCTCCTGTGTAGGCTATAACAAAGATAAGGTCAGGAGGTACTGAAAATACTGATACGATTAGTATAGCGCTAAGAGCAGCGGCAATCGGTGAAACCAGAACTGGTGTCACAATTCCAACCCCTTTGACAGGTTTTGATATTGAATAAGTCACAACCGAAACGAGTAAAATTCCAGCAATCGAATAAAAAAATGCCTCAGGGAATATTAACAGTAAATACAGAGATACAAGTCCGGGTATAACTGCACCACCCAGATTGACTGCAAGGGTTGTCTGTTTTTGAACTGCTTTTTTGAAAGGAAGTTTATAAACCATACCCATAAAACGTACAGATTCTCTTTCTACAACTGGCTTACTGGATTTGAGTTTTGTAACCGGTATGTTAACATGACTGCCAAAAAGGGATAAAATCAGTAACAAAAAAGCATCATACCAAGCAAAACCAATTTTTGTAAAGGCGGTACTTACAAGGCTGAAAAAAAGAATCCCTACAATAACTGATAAAATAATTAGCAGTAAAAACATAAAAACAATACTGAAAGGATTGTAAAATACACGTGAAACCATTGTTAACTCCTTTCAGATTAGAGTATAATTTTAAAATGTGTCAAGGGATTCTATATCCTGCAGACTATCTTTGTCTATAGCAACCGATTCAAATATATCTTCTTTAACATATATTGGTGCCTCGGACCTGAGAGCAAGTGCGATACAATCGCTGGGTCTTGCATCTATGTCCATTGAAAGCCCGTCTCGGTTAATCACCAGTCTGGCATAATAGGTGTTTTCAATTTTATCATCAATAAATATGTTTACAACATCCGTTTCAAGCCTGTCGAGGATAGATATCATAAGGTCATGAGTCATCGGTCTTGGCATAGTTTCCTGATTTAATACCATGTTAATTGATAACGCTTCGGGATGACCTATATAAATAGGCATGATGCGTCCTGTGCTGTCTTCAAGCAAAACTGTTGGTGCTCCAAACCCCTCTCTGACCCTGACAACATACACTCCCTTTACACTGACTTCTAACATACCATCCTCAGTCATACATAAATAATTATCATGCCTGTTATTAATATCTTATTGAACTACACCACGCTTACGCATGGAGATTCCTACGAGTGTTCATATCATCCATTGGATGTATTTTATAAACATCGAATGTTAATAAACCTGTTTGTCGTAGATTACAGGCGAATTGCCTGTAGCCTGTCCAAATAGCATTCTGTGATAGGTAACGGATCATGATATTTATCGCACTGTTTTTATCTCTATCGATCTCATTACCACAATCACATGATAGGTTACGTTTGTAGAGAGGCATATCGTGTACCTTACCGCAAACGTAACAGATTTTTGAAGTGTAACTTTCATCAATTTTTGTTAATTGTTTACCTGCAAATTCTGATTTGTAGGTCAAAAATTCGATGAAACGTGATATGTATCCGTTGTTCTGAGTGGAACGGTTCAAGGATTTCTGTCGGGATTTTGGTAGCTTTTTTGAGTTTGTCATGTCCTTGACATCTAGATCTCCCACAATTATAGTGTTTAATCTGGTATTATCGACCATTTTCCTGGATAATTTGTGCTGCCAATCTTTAATCTGATTATTTTTCTTTTTAGTCATCACTCGTATCGCATCATTTATCCTGAACCATCTATGGCTGTATTTTTTGCAGTGGTCTCTCCTTGATTTTGCCTGATTTATCTTTTTGTCCCAGTATTTGTCAAACCTTGGGTTTGTGATTTCAAGGATTTTTCCATCAGTGTTTACAGCAGTGATGGTTTTTGTAATACCTAGATCAATTGCTTGATTTTTTTCGTTGTCTTTGTAATTCGTTTGCGGAAATGTTTCATAAACTACTGATACGAAGAAGTCACCTTTGCCTTTATATGGCTCGGAATTGAAAATTTCGGTGTGTTTTACGTCATAATTTTCGAGTTCTTGTGGAATATTAAAAGAAATAGGTCTATTATTATATTTATGGCTGAATATTATTTTTCCATTTTCTATTTTGAATCCACTCTGGTTATATGGAATAGTGAAAAAATACACACTTTTCTTGAATCTGGGTGGTTTTGCATTTTTATCACCGTTTTTTCTTAATCCAAAAAACGATTTGTAGTTTGCATCCAATTTTTGCAGTACACCCTGACAGGTCTTTGAATAAAGTGAATAAATAGATGGATATTGGTCTTTTAATGATGGGAGATTGTCCTGTTGATGGCTATATTTTATACTCTTACGTTCATGCTTCCATGCTTCTTTCCTTTCAGACAACGATAAATTGTAAAGTAAGGTGCATCGTTTTGATAGTTTCCAGAGTACATCCAATTGTTCACTGGTCGGTTTTATCTTATATTTCTTTGTCAGAAGCACTTTTTACACCTTGATTATCTATATATCTTTTCAAAACATCTAATGTAACCTGACCTGTAGTTGCCAGGAAGTAAGACCTTGACCAGAAAGCATCTTTACCTAACATCTCTTTTACTTCTGGGTAGTTCCTGCGTATTTCTCTTGATGTTATGCTTTTTACCGAATTGATATACTTTGGAATATCGAGTGATGGGTTAGATTTGAAAATCATGTGGAAATGGTCTTCATCGCATTCGATATTCAAAACATCAACATCAAAAGTTTGGCTGATTTCATATATTTTTCTTTTCAACAAGTCTACAACATCCGGATTTTTCAAAGCATTTCTTCTGTATTTTACACATTGTACAAAATGATAATTTAGTGAATATACAGAATGACTACTTTTATCTAAGTTATAGTTCATAGTTACATAATATTTAATATAACTGTAACTACAAAAGATTTTTTGGTAATTAATTATGTGACAATATCTATAGACGTCTTTTAATCCCCTACCTTTTGGGAGTGGACTTCACGACTTCATGTTAAAACCGTATTTCCCGATGAGTGGAACAAACATTACACCACCCTTTTCATTTTTACTGATAGACCCGTCCAGTTCCTTTTTTATCTGATAGAGGTCCTGGAAATAGAAACCCACCGGTATAACCAGTATCCCTTCAGGCTTTAAGTGGTTCAATAAACTGTCAGGAACATCTGGTGCTCCTGCTGTTACAAGTATCCGGTCATAGGGTGCATATTCCGGATATCCTTCAGAACCATCACCATGGATTACCGTCACATTACTGTATCCGGCATTTTTAAGATTGTTTCTGGAAAAATTAACCAGTTCCTCGATGCATTCTATCGAATATACATGTCCTGATTCACCTACAAGTTCTGATATTACAGCTGCATGGTAACCAGAACCAGCTCCCACTTCAAGGACAACCTGACCCTCACTTAAATCAAGTAAATCACACATCATTGCTACCATATGAGGAGCAGAAATCGTTTGATTTTGCCCTATCATTATAGGGGCATCCACATAAGCATCTATTTGGGATTCCGATGGAACAAAAAGGTGTCTCGGGACACGATACATAGCATCCAGTATTTCCTGGCTCAGACCCTGATATTTAAGAGAATTTATAAGCCTTAACCTCTCCTCTTTATACTCCATGCAGTTCTACCCCGATGCTTTTCTCTGAAAATTTCCTGTGCGAAAAGACGTTTAATGTATTTTGCTTCTACAACATCCCCCTCTTTAATCCTGAAACCATTGTTTCTGATTTTTATTCTTGTTATTACAAAGGAAATATTATCGAAATTGTATTTTTCACCCACAACAAATTCATAACCTCCTGATACTCTTTTGGTTATAGAATACGTTTTCTGGTCGGAATGAAGTGCAATTTTTACATCGACTTCATCTATAGCCCTCCCCCAAACAGAGTCAATATAATCTACTTCTGCTGAATCTACACGTTTTCCTTGTGACTCAATAGAAGTTACAATTATAGGATACACTTCATCTGATACCCCATCATCAACCACTATTTCATCATCTACTTCTACCAGTTCACCTTTATACATCAGGTTTGTATGGGTAAAAGTTTTTCCGCCTTTACTGATTACCGTTTTTATATAAACGGATTTATCCTTTTCGATTCTTGGTGAATGTATCTCTTCGCATTCCTTGCATTTTACAAGGACGTTCTGACCGGATTTTAACACTTCATGTAAAACAGGTATATCTGGTGAACATGACGGACATTCAACTTCAATTTCATCATTCATAATATAACTCTCCTTTATCCAGACCTAAATTATAATTAAAACTACAGCAATCCATTATTTAATGTGGTAATTGTTTATAAAAATAAATAACCAGAACGGTTATAAAAGGTTGTTTAAACAAATAGCAAATGTTATTTTTTACCTGATGCATGAGAAGCTATAAATTCACGCATCAATTTTGCACCAAGTATAGCGGTTTGACCTGTATCATAGCCCGGAACTATTTCCATCAAATCAAACCCGATTGATATTGGTGCCAGTGCATGTATAATATGCCTGACATCAAAAGGGTCTAAGCCGAATGGTTCAGGAGTTCCGGTTGCAGGTGCATGGGTAGAATCGAATGCATCCATATCCAGTGACAGATATATGGAATCACTATTTAGATATTCTACAACTTCAGATATTACAGTGTTTATTCCCTGTTTTCTTATATCTTCAGGAGTGTAGAATTTTATATTGTTATCCCTTGCAAATTCCCACTCTTCTCTGGTGCCACTGCGTACCCCCAACAATACATAATTACTGCTGATATCGTCTGTAATATGTCTGGAAACCGAGGCATGGCTGTGTTTTACACCATCAAACTCATCACGAAGGTCAAAATGTGCATCCAGTACAACAACACCGAAATCATCACCTACATTTTCTTTACACGCTTTGACACACGGATAAGTCAGAGAATGCTCTCCACCGACCATCAACGGTACTTTATTATTCCTTAACAATGAATCCGTTTCATTATAAAGTTCTCTGAGTGTATCATCAACTGATGCAAAGGTTTCAAGGTTTCCAGCATCATAGATATTTAAATCCACAAAATCAATATCAAAATAAGAATTATAGCTTTCAAAATTTGATGATGCTGTGCGAACGGAATCAGGTGCCCAGCGGCTACCTACACGATAAGATGAAGTTCCATCAAATGGAACTCCAAATATTACATATCTGGCAGATTCATAATCCGCCATTGCATCCATTATACCCGGCTGGTAAAACATATACAGTTATTTATTTTTTGTAATAGTTATGTCCTCATTTCAATTTTTTGATTGCCCATTGCTGTAATATAGGTGATTTCTTCACCTTCGTTTACCTTATCTTTATATTCTTCGGGGACAGGAAGCTCAAAGGTTGAATAGTCATCCATATCCATTAACTGAGCAACGCTTCCATCAAAGGACAAAACCTGTGCACTTTTACGCTCTACAACCGGTGTATAGATTTTTGACGATACTGAGCTTACTATAGAGCGTTTTTGACCATCAAAAATTCCTATGGCATCAATTCTTGCTTTTGCAGACCCGTGTTTACCGGGTTTTGATTTAGAAATGCTTTTTATTATACAGGGTTCCTCGTCTATTACTACATATCTTCCTTCTTTAAGTTCTTTAACTGTTATCTGTTCTTTCATTTATATAATCCTCCTTGTAACAAATTAACTTTACAAATGTTTGTTGTGACCTACGCGTATAATGAAGCCATTCCATATATCAAGTTATCGAATCAGAACAAATCATGTTTGGTATTTGACCTTTATAAACCGATTCATCGTTATATTACAGAATTAATGCATAATTTAATACATATATTTTTATTTTAAAAATGATACATTTTAAACAACTGACCAATCAATACCAAGTTCATCCAGTTTATTAGATTCTGGGACACCTTTTTTATTCCACCCACGAAAATGATAATAATCAAAAACCGCCTCTTCAAATTCGTTTTTATCAATACCATTATCATCAAAAAAACGGCCAGGGAGTGTATCATCAGAAACTGTGAAACCTGATCTGTTATTGAACAGCCGTTCAAGGTTCCATGTACGCTCCCCTGAACGCAATAAATCCTCTGGTGTGTAGTAAACACCTGTAACAGAACTTAGCATCGATGCCAGTACAGTTTCATCAAGTGCAAAAACCGAATAATTACACAGAGATAATGAATTGATTGCAGCTATAAGGTTCTGGAAATACTGCAAAATTCCGGCTTTACCACTAAAAGTCTGTCTGTCCAGAAGTTTTGGTTTGCCCAGTACCTCTGGAGCTATCATATAGGAATCTCTATAACATCCACCATGATTGGATGTAGCATATCCAAGAGCCTGCCCCTGTATTCCACGTGGATCATACCCCGGTAATTCAAAGGACTTTACACTCATACCCACATCTTTACCTATTGCATTCATGAAAGATGATGAACCGTTACAGAGTTTACTTTTACCTTCTCCTATATCCTCTATCATCTGCAAAAGGTTTTCAGAACCAATATTCTTGGATGCAAGTTCCAGATATGATGCTATTGTAGAACCACATGATACAGAATCAATACCATAATCTCTGCAAAGATTACAAGCTTTTATTATAGTGTCAAAATCATTGTTACCCACAGCAGGACCAAATGCCCATATGGTATCATAATCCGGTATTAGCCTGTTATCTTTTGTTTGGAATTTACACGCTATAGGACAACCCGAACAACCAGATAGTTTCTCAGTGTCATAATTGTTTTTGATGTATTCTGCAGAAAGCAAATCTATACCACCAAATGAAGTATATCTGAAATTATAGGCTGGAAGTACATTCATATAATTCATAAGAGCCATAAAAGCAGATGTCCCATAGACTTTCAAACCCTTTGATACCACAGGATTTGCATCAAGTAACTGTCCAGCATGAACCACTGTTTTTCCAAATTCAGTTTCATCAAAAATGTATGGTTTATTGCTCCCTTTTACCACTATAGCTTTAAGGTTCTTAGAACCTGATATTGCTCCAAGTCCCCCTCGCTCTGATGAATACATATAGTCATTAACTATATTTGCCAGTAGTATCTGGTTTTCACCCGATTTACCTATACATGCAACTTTTCCCCCATGATGCAAAATATCAGTTGTTTCAACTGTATTTTTGTTCCACAGGTGTGTGGCGGATTTTAATTCTACATGATTATCCTCAATTTGCAGGTAAACCGGTGATTTGGCTTTTCCTTTGATAACAAGTGCATCAATACCTGCAAGTTTCAATTCTTTACCAAAAAATCCGCCGGTTTCTGCACTAAAAATTGTATTTGTTAGAGGAGATTTGGATGTTATAGAACACATCCCATTAAGCGGGGTTTCTGTTCCTGCAAGAGGTGATGTTGTTACAATAAGAGGATTATCGGGACTTAACGGGTTTACACGGGGCGAACATAAATCACAAAGTATCCTGACTCCAAGCCCACGACCTCCTATATAAGTACGGAGATTTTTTTCATCAGTAGTGGTTTCTGTTACTGTACTACTGCTGAGGTCAACTGTAATTGTCTTTCCCATCCATCCATACATATTAAGTTATCCCGCATTTTATAATTGTAATTATAGGTGAAATTTAATATTAAAATTTTAAATTCTGGACAATAATAAATATTCTATTAAATTTGAATGTTACCAGATGGTGTATACAAAAATAGGTGGGAAGAGATATGGTTGCTGTCTATATAATGCTTGTAGGTGCTATCGTAGTTTTTGCAATGATTCTTCGTTCTGGTATGAAAGAAATTGGAATTCCATCAATGATTAGTTTTTTTGTGCTGGGATTTTTGGTTCGTTTTATGGATAATCAGTGGAATCTGATTTCTGAACAGGGTTTCCAAATTTTTAATTTTCTGGCAGAACTTGGTGTAATAGTTTTGCTGTTTCGTGTGGGGCTTGAAAGCAAGGTCACCAAACTGATAAGATGGCTACCTACTGCAAGTAAAATCTGGATTGGTGGTGTATTTTTTAGTGGTTTGCTCGGTTTTTTAGCCTCCTACTATCTATTGGGATGGGAGCTTGTACAAAGTCTGTTTGTTTCAGTGGCAATGACTGCAACAAGTGTAGGAGTTACGGTGAGCATATGGCAGGAAGCAAATCTATTGTACACGCATCATGGTGAAATATTACTGGATGTAGCAGAACTGGATGATATATCTGGTGTTATACTTATGGCTTTATTGTTTGCTGTTGCACCTGTGCTTAAAAGTGGAAATATTGTTGCAGCTCTGCCTATGTTGCCAGAAATACTTGGATTATTCATTCTGAAATTAATTGCATTTATTGCATTCTGTATTTTCTTTTCGCGCTATCTTGAAGCCCATATAACAGAATTTCTTGAAAGAATTCAGGTGGGAAAAGGCACATTGCTGGTCATTCTGGGTATAGGAATGGTAGTTGCCGCTACTGCTGAAATGCTTGGTTTTTCAGTGGCAATAGGTGCTTTTTTTGCAGGTCTTATTTTCAGCCGAGACCCGGATTCAGTAAAATTTGACGGTTCATTCGAACCTTTATATGACCTGTTCATGCCTTTTTTCTTTGTCGGAATCGGATTAAAAATCAATCCAGAAGTTATTACAGGTTCCCTTGTTCCAGTTGTTATACTGATTCTGGTAGCATTTGCAGGTAAATTAATAGGACATGGTAGTATTGCATATTTTGTTACCGGTTCATCGGGTGCACTCATACTCGGAACCAGTATGATACCAAGAGCAGAAATTGCTCTTATTATAATGCAAAAAGGATTATCCCTTGGTGACTGGGCAGTAACACCGCAAATATTTGCCAATATGGTTATAGTATCGGCAGTAACTTCGCTAACAATACCTCTAATATTGCGTCCTGTGCTAAACCGACAGTCCCAAAAGCTTACATAAATTGTTTACCAGTGTAGATAATATAAAAATAATTTTTTTCATACCAACCTATAAATATATATTAGGCTTACTTTTTTATTGGTTAAAACTAATAGGGGGAGACCTGAAAATATGGCAGATAAAACAAATAAAGTTCCAGAAAATGTAGAAGGACCATATTATGTAGATGAAGATTGTACCGCATGTGGGCTTTGTGTCGATACAGATCCCGAACATTTTGCAATGAATGATGATGAATCCTACACCTATGTATACAAACAGCCAGAAACAGATGACGAAATAGATGCCTGTGAGGAAGCACTGGAAGCATGTCCCGTTGAAGCTATCGGAAATGATGGTTAAATATTTTAAATTTTATCTTTTTTATAATTCTTTTCAAGTTCTATAAGTTTTTTCTTCTCTTCAAGTTTTTGCGGATTAAAGCCGCCACCAAATCCTCCAAGACCACTTTTTGATACCACTCTGTGGCACGGTATTACTATGGGATAAGGATTTTTAGACAATACTTTCCCTACTGCCTGTGAAGCCCTCGGTTTTTTTATCCTTTTAGCAAGTTCCGAATAGGTAATCGTTTCGCCATAGGGTATTTCCCGGGTTTCATTGAGAACCATTTGTTCAAATTCTGTAAGATGAGATAAATCAAGATCATATTCTGAAAAATCCCTTTTTCTGCCACTTATGTATTTTACAAAATCCTGACAAAGTAAATCAATTCTTACCGTACTCATCTATATCCCAGTCATCAAATACTTCTTTTTCAATGGATTCTCTTGTCTTTTTATGACGTTTCCAGCTTATTCCAAGAAATAGAAGAACCGCCATTACAGCTCCAGAAATAATAAAAAGGTACGGACGGGTTTTTTCAAGTAACAATGGGTTAATATTATCCCTCATTTCATATTCTGGATACATTATGTCATTTCTGTCGTCGCTATGACCAAGGCCAAGTGCATGTCCAAACTCATGTTTGGCTATTGCATACATATTGGCATCTCCATATTGCTGCCATGAATACCCCTGGTAATTCCCCACTTCAAGTACGATGTCAGCACGCACATATTTACCATCTATAACATAGGGTCTGCAGTATCCTGCAACTCCGTCAGGTGCTTTTTCCACCTCTTCAAGATTTTCAACCCATTTTACGTTAATATCGGCTCCTTCACTGGATTCTACAAATTTAAAATCAGGGTCAAAATTCAGGTGACCGTTTCCACCCTCATCCCAGTATTCTACTGCTTTTTCTATCTGCTTATAATATGTAGGGCTATAATGTTCAGGAACATTTTCATCATTAATATATACTGTTATAGGTGAATGGTCCCAAGGATTATCAGATATTCCAGGGCTGTTCTCTCCACCAGCAGAAGTGGGAAGTATGAAAGCAACCAATATCAGAACCGTTGCCAGAATAAGTATTAACTTTTCCATATGTTGATATTCCTATATATTCACCTATACATAAATCAATTGGGAGTTTTAAAAGATATCTATGTACAAATTTTAGATTTCATGAACACAGAAAATATAATTTGAAAATCATTAATATCTACTTGATAAATGATGAAAAAACATAACCAATAACTAATTTTATGAACATAAATACAATTTTTATAAACATCAAATTTATCTATGTGTACACTTATATAGAATCATGTTTCAGCACTATACGATTACAAAGTACCTGACTGCTGGTACATCATCGTTAGTGTTGGATGGTCTATAGGTCTATAACTACTCGAACTTTGCTGAATTAGGGGCTAACAGTTCCCTAATTCATATCCCTTACTATTCTACTTCTGATGAGTTCTGTTGATTGATAATTTTATATAAATGGTAGAATGACAGGTTTTTTATTATAAACCAGTTAAAAGTGATTCTATCCGTTTATCATGAAAAAAGAAAAAGCAGTAGTATTTGATAGTGCCGGTACACTTTTGCAGATGTACCGTGTCGGCAAAAAACCCGGATCAGGACAAATTTTTGATAATATAGAGAGCACTTCAGTGGTTGCAAAATACCCGAATAGGGCACTTGTTGTAATTAACACCGAACTACAAACAATTGCAGAAACCAATTCAGAAACCAGACTGATTGATTTTATACATGAAAACAATGTTGATATGGACATAAGCTGTTCCAGCAGTAATTTTAAAAAAGAGCAGATATTTGACATAATCAAAAAAAATGATGTTATAGTAGGGGATATACACGACGTTATCTGTGCTGTTAGAAAGGGTTGCCCACCTGACCTGTTTTATCTGGCAGCAGGTGTGATAATTGACGCCGGAATTAATACAGTGCTTTGTGTTTTAAGTACAGGTGGATGGTTATATCCCAATACATCCATTACAATAAGAAAACTACAAAACATGAACATCGATGTCTATATTGCGTCAGGTGACAGTACAAAAAATCTGAAAAAACTTGCACATTCCATAAATGTTCCAATTGAGGGGGTTTTTGGTATTGCCAATGCCCATGATAAAGAAAGAATTATCCATGATTTAAAAAACAAATACAATACTGTAGCTATGGTCGGTGATGGAATGAATGATATATTTGCTCTAAAAGCTGCAGACATGGGCATCTTAACCGTTCAGCAGGGAGATAGTCGACCTGAGAAACTCCGAAATTCAGCAAATACAATTATAACTGACATTATAGAAGTAGTAGATGTTATAAATCAGATATAATAATACACGTTTTCCTGCTTTGTTTTTTAAAGTTAACAGCGATATACATATGCGATATGTTTATGTAGTGCTTGATATAATGGATGAATATAATTAATCAAAATATATGTGTTTGTACGTAGTGGATTATTCATGGTTTTGTAACAAATAAGAATAACCAATATTAAAATCATTTATCTAACCGGTGGAGGAATAAAATGACATTGTTCATCGAAATTAAAAATTTGACCGTGGATTTTGACGGTACCAGTGTCCTGAAAAACGTTAACCTGAATATCAATGAAGGAGAGGTTGTTGGTATACTGGGAAGAAGTGGTGCTGGTAAGACCGTGCTCATGCATGTTTTACGTGGTGTTGAAGAATACAAAAATGCTTCTGGTGAAGTTATTTACCACCTTGCAAGATGCAGTAAATGTGGATATATTGAGCCACCGAGCAAAGTTGGTGAAGAGTGTAGAGAATGTGGAGAGGAATTACAATCATATGAAGTTGACCTCCTCAAACTCCCTTCCAATGACAAAAACCGAAGAAACATTGTAAAACGCATTGCTATAATGCTTCAACGTACTTTTGCACTTTATGGTGATGATAGGGTTATTGACAACGTCATAAGTTCACTCAAAGAAATAGGATACAAAGGTAAAGACGCACTGTCAAAAGCTATGGAACTTCTAGATGAAGTGGAAATGTCACACCGGATGATGCACGTAGCCCGTGATTTAAGTGGTGGAGAGAAACAGCGTGTCGTTCTTGCAAGACAGCTGGTTCGAAATCCCATGATGCTTATTGCTGATGAACCTACTGGTACACTTGACCCTAAAACTGCCAGAATAGTACATGATGTTATTTCAGATGCTGTTAATAGTTACAACATGACAATGACCATTACTTCACACTGGCCCGATGTAATAAAACAAATGGCAGATAAAGCAATTATCCTGGACAAAGGTGAAATTGTAAATGAAGGCAACCCCAGTGAAATGGCTGATGAATTTACAAATCTTGCCTGCAGTATAGAAAAAGAATGTAAAAGAGAAATAGGAGATAAAATTTTACAGGTTCAAAACCTGTCCAAAAAATATGTTTCTGTCACAAGAGGTGTGATTTACGCTGTAAATGATGTATCCTTTGATGTATACGAAGGTGAAATTTTTGGCATAGCCGGTGTCAGTGGCGCTGGTAAAACTACTACCTCACAGATACTTATAGGAAATGTCCAGCCTACAAAAGGCAGTATAGAAGTAAGAGTTGGCGATGATTGGGTCGATATGACCGTGCCGGGTGCGGAAAATAGAGGACATGCAACCCAGTATATGGGAATTCTTCATCAAGAATATGGATTATATACCAATAGGACCGTTATTGATAACCTTACCGAATCAATAGGAATCGACCTACCCTACGAACTTGCTGTTAAAAAAGCAATTAGTACACTAACAACCACTGGTTTTACTGAAGATGAAGCTAAGTCCCTGTTGCATAATATGGCTGAAGAGTTAAGTGAAGGTGAACGCCACAGAGTTGCACTTGCACAGGTGCTTATGAAAGAACCAAACATTGTCATAATGGACGAACCTACCGGTACAATGGACCCTGTGACCAAAAAAGATGTGACAAAGTCGATATTAAAAACAAGAGATAAAATGGGTGATACGTTCATAATTGTTTCACATGATATGGACTTTCTGGTTGATGTATGTGATAGAGTTGCTCTGATGCAGGAATCCAGAATAATGGACATCGGAGAACCCGAGAATGTACTGGCTCCATTACTTGAAGCCGAAAAGCAAATCTAATCTTTAAGGGAACTTTTTAAATCCGATGAGGTGGTGGTCGATGTTATAAAGAACAATAATTTTTTAGCCAATAACTGCTTTATGGGGTTGAACAGGAGGTTTTTGACACGGATAACGAAATAGAAGTTGAAGTTGATGGTCAAAAAATAACCTTGCCAGAAGAATCAACACTTGAAGATGCCCTGAAAAAATCCGATGTTACCTACAAAGAAGGAGCTTCAATTGGCATATTTGAAGAGAAAAAAAGTCAGGGTAGAGAGGAAACTAATAAATACAAAATAACGACATCCAAGGGTGAATTCCAGATAGAACTATATGGTAATGAAACCGAATCAAAAAAACGCTGGATTGAGAACTACAAAGATTTTGATAACTTAAAAGTTGAATGGGAAAATAATGACGCACTGGCGTTTGGTTCATTCAAAAGTAATATCAGCCCTGTTTTTGATTCCTACAAGTTTGAAGAATTTGACATAGTGTTCGGCACAGGAGGATTTGATCCCGACAAATCATTTATTATTATCATAAAAGAACCCCACAAAGCCGAATACGGTATCCCAGAAGATGGAAGTTTTGCTCATGTTATAAGTGGAAGAAAGATTGTTTCAAATCTGGAACAATCCGATACGATCAAAAAAGTAGAACCTGTTATAGAATGGGAAGAAACAGGAGAAGGCTACACTACAAATGACCTTTCTACCAAAGTTTCTGACGGAAACAAAATCTATACCCATTTTGAAGTGGAAATCAATCCTGACGCTCCTGAAGGTGCTGAAAGTTTTTTTGCACTTGTAAAAGATGGTACATTCAAAATCGATTTTGAAGCAAGTTCATTCATAGCGGATGACACGCTGAAAGGCGAAATGTCAAAATATGAGAATTTTGAACCAAGACAAACTGGAGCAGTATCTATCAGAACCGCGGGTTATAATACCGGACGTACGTATATATCAAGAAAAGACCGACCATCAAGTATTGCACATTCGGTTATTGGATATGTTACAAAAGGTATTGAATTGATAAAAATAGCCAAACAGGAAGATGTACTCTCGGTTGCTACAATACCAAACCAGATTATGTTGCTTGGGAAAGGTTTTAAAGAAGCCGAATCAAGGCTGGAAAACCTTGACATTAAACTTACAAGACAAAATCATACCGAAGATGATGCTGTTATCGTCAGCCAGAACCCTGAAAACACGATTGATATTTTCAATCAGGGTGAAGTCGAAGCTTATGGAGTTCCTGAATCACACCTTATAAAAATCGAATTATTCGATGATTCAGCACCCAAAACAGTCGATTTTTTCAGACATGCTGCAAGGCTTCAATTTAAAAATGTAGGACATCTATCGGTATATTTCACCTATGAAAATACCTATCTTTTCAAAGCTGAACTGGAAGCTGAAAAATATAAAGAAATAATGCCAGAAAATACCCCTGAAAATAAAGTTAATGCAGGAGATGTCGGAATTACAAATCAGGCTGCAAAAAGAATGGGATACATCGGTGTTAAAACTGAAGACGATGACATGTTCGGTCCCACTGGTGAGAAATTTTCCAGCACCAATATAATAGGAAGGATACTGGACATTGAGAAATTAAAGAACCTGAAAGATGGAGACATCATGTATATAATTGAATCCTCTGGAGAGGATTGAAAATGCCAGAAAACAATACAAACAATAATAATCAGCAGGATACTATCACAAAACTTGTAGTTATTGATTCTGACTGGGTACTCCCCTCTGATGCTGCAATGAAAATATATGAATCCGAAACCGAGGTTACAGTCAAGGAAACCTGCTTTGGACTTATGGTTCATGGACCGAGTGAAGCTGTTAACCGGGCTGTTGAAGATGTTGTCTCTATGGACAGAAACCATATTTTTGTTAAACAACGAGGTTTTCCACCTGGTGATGAAAGAAGATGTCGTGCAGTGCGAGGTGGAGGTCCAAGACCCGGTTACTATTTCCTCAGAGAAGAGGTTAACATGTTGCCAACAATCGGAAAAGCGCTTGATGATTATGATAAAGGTGTTTCAGTTAAAGAAACTAAGAAATCCAAAAAACTGAAAACTTCCAAATTAAAAGACATTATTGAATCAAATGTAGAGGAGTGAAATTTTGGCTAAAGTATTCATCTATCCCACAAACAGCCTTATTCTGTATGACCTTGTAGAAAGATTTGGTCATGAACCCCTTGCCATGATGGGAAGAGTCCATGAAAAAATAACCACGCCAGGAATTGATTCTCCACCCATAAATATTAATCCAGAAGACCCAAAATACGGATTGAAGTATGCTGCGGTAGAAGTCCCCTCAGGTGTCAGAGGCAGGTTGGCAATGGCGGGACCCCTTATAGAGAAAGCAGAAGCTGCCATAATAGTAAATGATTCAGCAATAAGTTTTGGTTGTATGGGCTGTGCACGAACTAATGAAATGGTCAAATACATGGCAAGACAAAAAGACATCCCTATATTGGAACTTGAATACCCCAGCACTGAGGAAGAAGGGAAGGATTTCGTTTATAAAATAGCAGATTTTTTAAAATCACTTCCCGGTGCTAAAGAAAATAACCGTGAGGGAGAAAACGAATGAGCAGAGATGAGGATGTGGAAGATAAGGTCACAATTGCTCTTATTGCATGCGGTCCCGAATATTCAGGAGTGCAATCCGAAATAGAATCCGCTGTTGAATCATTAAACGCCAAACTTGTATATCCTGAAATGGATGTTTCTGAACTGGATACAATCGGAAGAGATTTCGGGTTGGAGGTAGCAAGTGCTGACCTGAAACTTTTAATGGCTCGTGCAAAAGCCATTGTAGAGGGTAGAGCCAAAGTTGATGCTGTTTTTGTTGCCTCCTGTTTTAGATGTGCTGAAGGTGCACTTGTCAGAAATGAAGTTAGAAGATATATTCACCAAAATACCAGCATCCCGGTTATCAGTTATTCATTCACTGAACGTACAACCGCATCAACACTGCTAACCCGTCTTGAAGCCCTGACAACTGTTGCAAGGAGAAGGCATCTGCTTGCAAGAGAAAAACAAAAAGGTCTAACAGCCGGTATTGACTCTGGTTCAACGACTACAAAAGCTGTTGTCATGAGGGACAACCAGGTCATCGGGCATGGATGGGTCCCCACTATAAAAGTCATTGAAAGCGCTGAAGAAGCATATAAAAAGGCTCTGGATGAAGCTGGTGTAAACAGAGAAGATATACAGTCTATAGGAACCACCGGATATGGCAGATTTCTGGTAGGAAAAAAATACGATGCCCAACTTAGTCAGGAAGAAATTACTGTCAATTCAAAGGGTGCAGTCTATCTTGCCGACAAACAGAAGGGAAGTGCAACTGTTATCGACATCGGTGGGATGGATAACAAAGCGATAACTGTTGAAGACGGTATTCCGGGTATGTTTAGTATGGGTGGTGTCTGTGCCGGTGCATCAGGTCGTTTTCTTGAAATGACCGCTAAACGGCTTGGTGTTGATATTACTGAACTCGGGTCACTTGCAGTAAAAGGTATAGAGAACAATATAGAGATGAACAGTTACTGTATTGTTTTTGGTATCCAGTCTCTTGTAAATTCACTTGCTAAAGGTGCATCTCCTGAAGATGTTGCTGCAGCCGCATGTTACAGTGTCATAGAACAGATATTCGAGCAGCAATTGCAGGAAGTTGACATTAGAGAACCGGTTATACTGGTTGGTGGGTCGTCACTTATAGAAGGTATACCAAGGACTCTGGAGAAATTCCTTAAAGTAGAGGTAATTGTACCTCCTGATTCTCAATATATCGGAGCTGTAGGTGCTTCAATGCTTGCGTCCGGCTATATAAAGGAGGAGTGAGATGGAACCTCTTGAAACATTTGTAGTGGAAGCTCCCCAACAGTCCGAATCTGAACAGTACAGACAAATCCTGAAAGATGTTATATCGGACATGGTGCTTGCCCAATCCATCGGAAGGATTAAAGTAGTCATAAGACCCGATGAATCACTTTTTCAGATGGCACTGGTTTTAAGAGGAGGACTTTCTCCTGTCAAAACAAGTGATTTTGCAGATGTTAATGTTGGTGAATTCGGAAAAAATGAAGTGGTCATCAAAATAAACAATGAAAAATATCTATCCCAGTTGCTCAAGATACTCTGGGATAAATATGGACGTTTGAACGTAAGACAGCCAGAACGTAAAACCGTAGCTGTCAAAACTGAAAACCCCATGGATAAAATATCAGATATTGAATATATTATTGTTGATGACCCGAGAAACACTCTAAAAAAAAGGGTTGTTGACATGGCTGTAAGAGTAGCACCCGAAGGTTTCAGGGTGAGATATCATTCCCTTAAAGGTGATAATTTTATTTTTGTAGCATCCGAAGATGCAATGAAACAGGAATGGATTGAGGAAGCTCATCAGATGCTGGATGAGCTTACAGACAAGGAGGATTAATAAATGGGTGTTGTTCTTGAACCTTATATATATGAAGGCGGAATGTACAAACATGGATTGATTCTGGAACTTCTGGAAGACCTTGGAGGATATCTGGTTCAGAAAACACCTGCTGGGTCAGAAGTTACACTGGTTATGCTTATTCCAAAAGAGGATGTCCATCTTGTACAGGACCTTGCCAAAAAATTACTCGGTACACTAACCAAAGCTCCGCTTACAGGTACTGAAATCGCTGTTGTGTCACCTACTCTTGCATCTCATCATCTTCCCCATTCAGCATGTGATGTCGCAGAATATCTTCGGCGAGGGGGTTCAAATACCAATATGATAGGACTTGCCAGAGGTATGGGGAGAAGGGTTTCATTATCTGAAGATTATGAAAGAAAACTTATCAATGAACATGATGTTGCTGTATTTTCATTCGGGGTTTTTAGTGACTGTATAATTAATAAAAAGCCAAAACTATTCAAAGGTATAAAAGTACCAATTGTAGCAACAGGAGGCCCTGAACTCAATACAGAAGATGTCCCCGGTGCTGACATGTATGTGGGAGGTATTGGAAGGATAGCCCACCGCATGCGAAAAGAAGGAGAGCTGAATTCACTGGATGTTTTGAATGAAAAAGTAGGAGAAATGATTGAAAACAAACGTGAAAAGCTTGCAAAAGACCCATTGTCAGTAATTCCAGCACGTGTAATGCAGGAAATAGAAAGACAAATTTCAGATATCCAGAATGTACTGTCTCCTGCACCTATAACTCTACAACTGGATGGGCTCAGAATAAAACTACCATATGAGGATTATCACAAAAATATAGAAAACCTTGAATTTGATGAGGGAGTCGTCCTTTCAGAAATAGCCGATGTAATGCCTTCAAAAATGAAAAACTATATACTGGTGAAAATAAAACCAGAATCGGAAGTAGGATACTCTATATAAGTTTATTTTTATGGATATTATATATTAATTAACCCACCTCAACAATTTTTTTACTGGTGATTGAATTATGGAATTTGAAAAAATAAAAGAGGTTTTGGACAAAGAACCAGATGATGCTGTATCCGAACTATTGGATGATATCAAAGAACATTATGGAGAAGTACCCTATATACTGGATTTCATGAAAAATATGCCTGAACTATTTGTCCCAAAAGTGATGTATGACAACTCCATAATGAGAGAGTTCAAACGGATGGACCCTGAGACAGTTGAATTGATATCCATAGGTGTATCATCAGCTCTAAGATGTGAACACTGTTTAAAGATGCATATAAGAGTTGCAAAGCGGCTGGGTCTGTCAAAAGAAGAAATATTTGATGCTATTATGATTGGTGGTACACTGTCCAATGCATCTGTACTTGCTGAAGGCACCCGAGCACTTGATTCAGAACTTGGCGAAGATGATAAAGATAAGCAGGAAACCGGATGCCAAAAAGGAGATGTTTGCGATTTGGCTGGTAATAACGATGATAATTCAAAAGATTGGAGCTCCTGATAATATCACACCTACAAAATAACCCAGAATTACACCACTGTTTAGGAAAGGCAAACCTGCCTGTGGTTTCCCTTTCATAATAAAAACCGACAGTGCAAAAAATCCAATGACTGTACCTATCACTCCACCAAGTGCAGGATACGATATTATTCCTGAATGTTCAATAAATACATTAGCAGAAACCACAAGTATTGTCGGCATTACCGCATCTCCAAGACCCATGAAAAATGCATCACGTTCTTTATCATCGTTATTGAAACTTTCTTCTCTGAAAGAATAATCAAGCCTTTTAGGAATTACAAACAAGATAGGTAATTTTAAATCCATTACTCCTTCTGCCAGAGAAACCATATGCTTGGTTTTATACACCGAAATTGCATCGTATACAGCAAGTATTACCAGTAATATAATTGCAGGCATTATAGCAAGAGATATTCCAAATATAGAACTGGCCGCAGCCCCGATAATAATACCCACTATGTCTATAATATACCATTCGGGGAATTTATAAAGTATTCCAGTCATTCCGATAGCAGATATTAATGATACAGACATTCCAAGAGTTGGAGCTATATTAAACATTGACGTAAACGCAAAAAGACCGTAATAAAGTGTTGATGCCACAGCAAAAAGGATAAAAAGCTGTATTATCCATTGCTGGTCTCTTTTTATCGCCAGAAGAAGAATCAATGTAAAGACTATAATAATTCCGATATAATAAAAGGAATTGGAAGCGGATTCCGGATTTTCAAAGGCACGCATATTATTAACTTCCATAGGCATAGCCAATGTCAGTGCCAGAATCTGTACAAGTAACAGTATACCAGCCATTATAAGTAGTGGTGAATACTCTTTAAACTTGGAATCTTTAGAACTCAAATAACTTCAACCCTTTGTAATTTTATGAAGTAAATAAGGTAATTTCCCAAGAGTATTTGCCCCATATTTAATACTATGCCTGAGTTACATAACAGAAATTATATAAATTATCTACTCAATAGTTTTTAAAACAGAAATAAATAACTGATTTAGGTTAAAAGAGTGAAAAACAATGGAAACACGGGATATAGTCTTTTCAGTTATTATGGTAATATCCGCCTTCATACTGACATATCAATGGCTCGGAAGGTTTGGTGAAAGTTCAAAGAACCCCCTGATAATATTTGCAGCCATCGTAATGGTCGGCTCACTGGCTGTACTGATACTATCCATAATAACCCGGCTTCGAAATCTTGAGCAGATGATGGAAACAAAGGAGCGTTCATTGCGTATAAACATACAGAGTGTAGAAGACAATCTGGACAAAAGAATTGGTGATGTTCAAAACTCTGTGAACAACGCTATGGATGAGCTTAATCGGAAAAAGTATCGCTAAAAGACCCAGAAATCATATCTTCCACATTTTTCATGGTATTTCTGGCATCTTCTACTCCCGATGTCCTCCTGACATCAATTTTACCGCTTTTATAAAGTATAATGGTCTTGTCCATAAAATCAAACCTTGCCACCCCGAGTTTTTCAGAACAGCTCAACTGTGATATTGAACCAAAATTAAGGTATTGCTGTAATATCTGGCATAAAATATCCATTGATATTTTTTTAACAAATCTTGATTGGGCTATATATTTGCTGGGGTCATCAACACACGGCTGGGTCAAGTCAATGCTGTAATCAGATGTTTCTACACTCATATATCACTGATTGATTGAGTTTCTAATAGATAGTTATTGTTACATGTTAATCAACAATTAAATAAAAAGAGGTTCAATAAAGGTAAACCATGGGCGTTGATATAGGAGAACTTTTACACAAAAAAGAGGTTGAAATATCCAATCTTTCAAACAAAACTGTTGCAATAGACGCTTACAATACTCTGTACCAGTTTCTAAGTATTATACGGCAGCGTGATGGTACTCCACTGCAGGATTCAAAAGGTAGAACGACATCTCATTTATCAGGTATTTTGTACCGAATTACAAATTTGGTTGAGGAAGACATCAAACCTGTTTTTGTTTTTGACGGGAAACCTCCTGATTTCAAAACAGATACTCTTGAAAAACGTAAACAATCACGAGAAAACGCAAACCAGAAATGGAATGAAGCAAAGGAGAAGGGTCTGACAGAAGAAGCCTATAAATATGCACAGGGTTCTGCCAGAATAGATGATCAAATCCTTGATGATGCAAAATATCTGCTTGAATCTATGGGTATTCCGTACCTTCAATCTCCTTCTGAAGGTGAAGCACAGGCGGCTCACATGGTCCAAAAAGGTGATGCGGATTATGTGGGGTCCCAAGACTATGATGCTCTCCTATTCGGTGCTCCCCATGTTATCAGGAACCTTACAATAACAGGAAAACGGAAACTTCCCGGTAAAAATACATACATTGATTTAAAACCCGAAACTATCGATATGGAAGAAAATCTGAAATCTATGGGAATCACACGTTCCAAACTTATTGACATTGCCCTATGTGTAGGTACAGATTACAATAAGGGTCTGGAAAAAATCGGTCCGAAAAGAGCTCTTAAACTGGTAAAGACGCACGATAGTATTAAATCAATAATTGATGAAACCGGGCAGAATATAGAAAATGTTGACAAGGTTAAAGATTTTTTTATGAACCCAGAGGTCACCGATGATTATCATCTTAAGTGGAACAGACCAAACAAAGACAAAATAATACAGTTCCTTTGTGAAGAACATGATTTTTCAGAAGAACGTGTGGCAAAAGCATGCGACCGTCTGGATTCAAAACTTGGTTCTCAGCAGAAGACACTTGACCAGTGGTTTTAATTAATTTAGTAGGGGTTAATCCCTGCACTTGTTTAGCAGGGATTCACCAGTCATTTCTCCGGGTTTTTTAATACCCAGAAGTTCCAGTATAGTAGGTGCTATATCACATAGACAACCACCAGAAAGTTCACAATCACTATTATCATCAATGTATATGCACTGAACAGGATTTGAAGTATGTGCAGTATGTATTTTGGAGCCATCGTCATACTCCTGCATCTGCTCAGCATTACCGTGATCTCCGGTTATAAAAGCTCTCCCTCCTGAACGTTTGAGGGTTTCGATTACTCTACCCACACAATCATCAACCACTTCTACAGCAGTTACAGTTGCATCAAAATCACCTGTATGACCCACCATATCCATGTTTGCATAATTTACTATAAGCACATCATAATCACCCGAATTTATTCTTTGAACAAGGTCGTCTGTGACTTCATAAGCACTCATTTCCGGTTTAAGGTCATAAGTTGCTACTTTTGGAGAAGGTATGAGGCACCGATGTTCCCCTTCAAACTGGGTTTCAATACCTCCGTTTAAAAAGAATGTGACATGTGCATATTTTTCAGTTTCTGCTGTTCGAAGCTGGGTTAAATTGTTTTCACTTAAGACCTTGCCAAGTGTATTTTCAATGGTTTCTGGTGGATAAGCAATAGGAACATCAAGTGTCTTATCATACTCTGTCATGCATACAAAATATACATCTGGATGTTTCTGTCTCTCAAACCCATCAAAATCGTCCAGTACAAACGAATATGTCAACTGTCTGGCACGGTCAGGTCTGAAATTGAAAAATATTACTGAATCGTTATCATCGATAGTAGCTGTAGGATTTCCGTTTTCATCTGTTATAACAGTCGGTTTAACGAATTCATCGGTTTCTCCTCTATCATAACTTTCCCTGACAGCAGTAACAGCATCTTTTGCATAAAGTCCATTACCCAGTGTAAGTACATCGTATGCAAGTTTGGTACGGTCCCACCTTTTATCTCTGTCCATTGCATAGTATCGACCTGATACCGTTGCAATTTTGGCATTACCCTTCTCCTGTAAAACTGGCTCATTCTTTTGGATATCATCAAGACCTGCGTATGGAGAAACATCACGCCCGTCCAGAAACGCATGAATGTAGATTTCATCGACACCTTTATCCGCACACATTTTTACAAGTGCATGGACATGGTCCATATGACTGTGAACTCCACCATAGGAAAACAGACCCATTAGATGTATTTTAGAATTGTTCTGTTTGACATTTTCTATTGCATCTGTTAATACTTTGTTTTTATAAATTTCAGAAGTTTCAATTGATTTGTTAATCTTTGTAAAATCCTGATATACCACCCTTCCTGCTCCGATGTTGAGATGACCTACTTCCGAATTTCCCATCTGACCTTCAGGCAACCCTACTGCTTCACCAGATGCCTGTAAAATAGTTGAAGGGTATTTATTCAGTAAATTGTCAAGGTTGGGTGTATTTGCTGCAAATACAGCATTACCCTCTTTTCTGGGAAGATATCCCCATCCATCCAGTATCATCAATAAAACCGGATGTTTACCACTGGTTTTTGTTCCTTTATCCTCTGTCATATAACACAGATTGTTTTGATTGGTCTTAAATGCGTTGTTTTTAACGGCTTTAAAAATGTACAATAAACAGGCGACAATGTCGGTTTTTGATGGATAAATCTAAATAAGGTTTAAACCATATTAACAAATATGAAAACATCCGTTCAGATAGGCTATGTAATGGGTATACCTATTCGGTTACATATCTCATTTCTGTTAATACTACCGATATTTGCAACAGTATTTTCAATTGCTCCCGAGCCATTTGGATATGAAAATGTGGAGCCGCCACTCCAATATATACTCGGATTTACAACCGCCATACTACTTTTTACCTCTGTTGTACTTCATGAACTTGGACATTCATATTTTGCAAAGAAATTTGGGGTTAAAATCAGCAATATCACATTACATCTGTTCGGTGGAGTCTCATCCATGGAAGAGATTCCAAGAGACCCCGGTGAAGAAGGTAAAATGGCTTTTGCAGGACCACTTGTAAGTTTCATCATTGGTGGTACCCTGCTGCTTTTAAATTTTGGATTGTCATCGGTATTACCAGAATTCACAGAAAGCTACCCATATCGTATATTCTTCATTATAGGTACAATCAACATCGTACTTGGTATATTCAATCTTATACCAGCATTCCCAATGGATGGTGGACGTATCTTAAGGTCTTGGTTTGCAAGGAGAATGTCGTATATAAGAGCAACACAAAGAGCTGCATCGGTTGGCAAATTTTTTGCGGTTTTTATGGGACTGATAGGTCTGCTGATAAACCCCTGGCTTATATTGATTGCATTTTTTATATATATAGGTGCTTCACAGGAAGCCCAATCAACAACTGTTTCTGTCACATTGGAAAAATACACTGTAAAGGATATAATGACCACCGATGTAGAAACAGTTAATCCATCGATGAGTATACAGGAACTGCTTGATTTCATGTTTGAAAAAAAACACATGGGATATCCTGTAATGGAAGGAAATAATTTAAAAGGTGTTGTTTCATTTACAGATGTGCGTAAAGTAATGCCTGAAGAAAGGTCTGCAATGCGCGTTTCCGATATCATGACAAAGGATATCATATCAACAACATCGGATACAAACGCATCTGAAGCTTTCAAACTCATATCAAGGAACAATGTCGGTAGACTTCTGGTTATTGATAATGGTGAACTAAAAGGCATAGTATCAAGAACAGACCTGATAAGAACACTGAGATTCATGGAAGAAGAAGCTTCCTGATTTATCATACAACACCATTATTAATTTTGATAGTAGTCTTCAAAGGCGAGAATAGAATGGACGAAGAAATAAATTCAGAAAATAAAATCAACAATTCACAACCAGATTATACAATGTATAAATATCATACTACATCCCAGTCTTCAAGCATTGTTAAAGAAGAGGCTGTAACTGAAAACAAAGATATGGAAGATGAAACCAATAATCCATCTGCCCCAGAAGACTCCAGCGAACCAACCCAGATAAAAATTATCGGTACAGCACATGTATCACAAAAAAGTATTGATGAAGTTGTTGATTCTATAAAGCAAGAAAAACCCGATATAGTTGCAGTAGAACTTTGCAGGAGCCGATACGAAGGGTTAAAAGGTGAAGATAAATCCAATGAAGAGGTATCTATAAAACAACTGATTGGTGAAGGTAAAATCTATTTCTTTCTGATGCAATGGCTACTTGCCTACATGCAGAAGAAAATCGGGAAAGAAATGGGTGTTAAACCCGGTTCTGAAATGATTAGTGCTATTGACGCAGCCGAAGAAATCGGTGCGGATATAGCCCTTGTTGACAGGGACATCCAGATTACCCTTCGTCGGTTCTGGAACAAAATGGGGTTCTTTGAAAAAATAAAGATGATAGGTTCTCTTGTAGGTGGAATTGTTGGTATTGGCGGAAAACAGATGCAAAATGTGGACATGGACAACATCACCAATCAGGATGTAGTTACAATGCTTGTAGAAGAGCTGCGAAAAATTGCACCTACAGCTGCAGAAGTCCTTATAGATGAGCGGGATGCCTATATTGCAGGCAGTCTTGTTAATGTTGCAGCAAACGCAGGTAGTGGGAAAAAAATTATAGCAGTGGTAGGTGCAGGGCACAAATCAGGTATCCAGAAGTATCTTTCACAGCCGGATACAATTCCATCTCTTAATGAATTGAATACCCTTCCAAAAAAAAGAAAATTTAGTATAACAAAGGCTTTTGGATTTGCAATTGTTGGTCTTGCTATTGCTACATTTTTGCTTATTATCCTTTCAGGAACACCTCTTGAGCTGTTATTGATGGCTTTCGGTGGATGGTTCCTGATAAACGGCACCCTGAGCGCCGGTGGTACATTTATCGCTCGAGGACATCCCTATTCTGTCCTTACTGCGTTTTCTACTGCATGGCTCACCTCCCTTAATCCGATGATGGCAGCAGGGTGGTTTGCAGGATTAATGGAAGCAAAACAGCGGAAACCCAGAAAACAGGATTTCAAAACAATAACCCAGATGGAAACAAAAGAACAGATGTTTAACAATAGACTTTTCAGAGTAGTTCTTGTAGCCGCACTTACCAATATCGGCAGTATGATAGGTACATTTCTGGGTGTATATGTGATGCTCCAGATTACAGGCATTGACCCAACAGAAGTCATCGAAGCAGGTCTGCGTAATATAGGGCTTTAAAAGTAAAAAAGAGTTAAGTGGTTAAGTTTTAACCACCTATTACTTATTTTAAGATTTCTTTCAGGTAGAACTGGTGAGGTCCGAGGTTTCCACCGTAGTTTCCAGCACTGATTTTCTTAATTCCCGGTAATGTTACTGCCGCTTTAACACCTGTTTCTATGGCCTCACTGACCACATCAGTATCCAGTCCATTAATCACAATTTCGTACACAGCATTGACATCTTTAGGTATCATGCTGCCTTCTACTTTATCTTTGATTGACGGGCAGTATTTTTCATTGGCAGTTGCTTTCAGGAATGTGTATTTGTTTGCACCGGGTTTGGAACCGCTTGCAACTATACCGCCAGGGAATGGTGTGATTGTTCCTTCTACTTTATTTATTGCTTCAACTGCAGATTGTGCTGCATTAAGTGCAGACATCTGTGAATCTCCAAATATGAAGAAATTACCACCCGCTACACCTTCAACTGCTCCTATGGACTCTTCTATAAGGAAATCGCCCTCCATTATAGGTATGCTGTACATCTTTCTATCAAGTATCTGGGTTTCGGATTCCATTCCATCCCCAAAGAACTTGAGTTTGTAACCGGTGTCGAATTGTTTTTTAGCTTCAAGGAGACCATTAAAAACCGCTGTTGTGGGTGCAGTCAGAACACATTGTCCGAGACGCTTGAGTACCTGATCTTCTAAGTCTTTATAACTGAAATTGCATATCTGGATATAATATCCTGGTCTGCCGTCAGGTGTTTCGTTCCAGTTTGCAAACCTTTCAATTCCTGCCTCTGCAGGACACATGATAACCGATGTCCCAAATCCTGTAGCTTCCTGTGCAGCAACCTTTGCCCAGTATTTAGTTGCGGCTGTTATCAATATTCTACTAACTTTTATAGGAAACGCTTCTGCGAATGTTTCTTCTACTTCTACTCCATTAACTTCCATAAAAACACCCCTTATATAGTACTATATTCTGGTATTGTATTTACATTATGTGTTACCTTACATATACTCTTCGAAATTTACCTAATTCAATGCTCTGTATATCAAAAGTCAGGATTTAAAAGATAAAAATCTTGCATTTACCGCTACAATAACAGTGCTAAGCGACATAAGGATTGCACCAGCAGCAGGAGACAGCAGAATTCCCTGATTGTACAATATGCCTGCTGCAAGAGGGATTGCAGCTGCGTTGTATCCTGTCGCCCAGAACAGGTTCTGTATCATTTTTTTGTACGTAGCTCTGGACAATCCCAGTATAGACACCGCATCCATTGGATTGCTTTTTACAAGGATGATATCTGCGGTTTCAACGGCTACATCTGTACCTGCACCTATGGCAATCCCCACATCAGCCTGTGCAAGCGCAGGAGCATCATTAACACCATCACCCGTCATGGCTACAATATATCCTCTGGACTGGATTTCCTTGACCTTTTTTGACTTGTCCTGTGGAAGTACTTCAGAAAAATATTCATCAAGACCCACTTCATTAGCCACCCATCTGGCGACCTGTTCATTATCACCGGTGAGCATCATGCACCTGACACCCATGCTTTTAAGTTTTGAAACCGCTTCTTTTGATTCCGGTCTGATAATATCGGCAAGAGCTATAGCACCTGTTAATTCATCGTCCAGCAGGACATATACCACTGTTTTACCCTGAGTTCTCAATTTATCTATATGTTTATTTTCAGGAATAGATATACCGTTCTCATCCAGGTAACCCGGGCTTACAACTTTAACATTTCTGCTTTCAACTGTACCTTCAGCACCTTTACCTGGTATTGATTGGAAGTTTTCTACATAAAAATGCTCATTAGATGATGATACTATACCTTTTGCTATCGGATGTTCTGAATTGGATTCCAATGAAGCGGCGTATTTAAGAATCTGATTTTCATCCAAATCATTTGTAAAAGGTATTGTATCAGTAACTCCGAATTCACCCTTTGTAAGAGTTCCTGTTTTATCAAAAAGAATGGAATTGATGTTACGTGCATTTTCAAAGGCGGAACGGTCTCTTATTAATAGTCCGTTTTTTGCACCAAGTGTGGATGAAATAGCCACTACCAGTGGAATAGCAAGTCCCAGTGCATGAGGACAGGTTATTACCATTACAGTAACCGAACGTTCAAGTGAAAAGGCAAGGTCTGTATTCATTACAATGGTCCATAACGCAAAAGTTATAGCCCCTCCACTGAGTGCTATTATTGTCAACCAGAGTGCAGCCCGGTTTGCAAGATTCTGGGTCCTGGATTTGCTTCCCTGGGCTTCCTGTACAAGGTTTATCAACTGTGAAAGGAAAGAATCTTCTCCTGTCTTTTTAACCTCCACTTTAAGTGAAGCTTCCCCATTTATAGAACCACCTATTACCTCATCACCTACACTTTTTGAAACGGGTCTGGACTCTCCAGTGAGCATGGATTCATCAAGAGAGGATTCACCTTCTACTATATCTCCATCAGCAGGTATTTTTTCACCCGGTTTTACAAGTACTATATCTCCTTCCTGAATCTCTGTTAATGATACATCTTCCAAATCACCATCTGATTTGACTCTGTGAGCTTCAGAAGGCATCAATTTGACCAGTTCTTCCATTGAACGGGATGCACTGAGAACAGATTTCATTTCTATCCAGTGACCCAAAAGCATTACATCTATAAGTGATGCCAGTTCCCAGAAAAAGAACTTGCCTTCCAGTCCAAAAACCACTGCACTACTGTAGGCATAAGCAACCGTTATAGCCACCGCTATCAGCGTCATCATCCCGGGCTCTTTTTTATTCAGTTCATCTGCAATCCCTTTTAAAAACGGGTAACCACCGTAAAAGAATACCACAGTCGACAGAACAAAGAGCAGGTACTGGTCACCTGTAAACCCTATACTAATACCCAGAAATTGCTGGATTAAAGGAGATAACAAAAAAATGGGGATTGTAAGGATGGTGGAAATGATAAACCTTTTTTTAAAATCCTCCATCATCATTGCATGATGATCCTGATGACTCCCATGATGCATATTTTCATTGTTCATGTTTTCATCCTTTATATTTAAATACCAAGTTTTTTACGATTGTTTCCAATATGTTCAAGCATCGAATTTACAGCTTTTGTTGTATCTGTTTCTACATCTACCATTCCACCAGTTATATCTTTACTTTCTTCTGTCAGGAGTTTAACAAGTCTTGGTGCTCCTGTAATAGTGGGTACTGGATTTACATGAGTGTATAAACCAAGAGCCACTGAATACATGGCATCAATTGTTGCCTTTTGTTCCATATATTCGGGAGCATTGGCAACTACTGGTAGGTCAGGTATGGCTACATCTCCAAGTGTTCCAGAAATTATACCCAGCAGGTCACCCAATCGTCCGGTATCTGTACATGTACCATAACTCAATACTGGTGGTATGTTCAATTTTTCACATAATTTTTTAAGTCCGGGTCCTGCAAATTTTTGTGCATCTGTACTGCAAAGACCTCCTACCTGCATTGCTCCGTTACCACAGCCCATTGAAAGAACAAGCACATCATTTTTGATTAATTCTTTAGCAACATCTATACTGTGCATATCATGACCGTAATCTCTCAGTGTTGTACAGGATACAAGACCTGCAACTCCCCTGATAGTCCCGTCTTTAATAGCATCCAGCAATGGATCAACACTTCCCCCGAGCGCGTCTACAAAACTTTCTGTAGAAAAGCCTACTACTGCCTCATTCATCGGCAAATCGGTTATAGGCTTAGTATTTTCCCTGCGGTTTTTGAAGTTGTCAATTGCCATCTGTAAAAGCTGGTTAGCCTGGTTTTCAGCCTCTTCAGGAATATAATTAATACGTTCATTAATACCTTCAAATGATATCAAATCACTTACCGGTACAAGCCTTACATTGTATTTTTCCGCATATTTTGGGTCTATTGGCATGGAACAGTTCATGTCGGATACAAACACATCAACACTGCCAGTTGCAAGAACTGCTTCCTGCATAATCCAGTTACCAGTAAACCCATAGAATACATCATCCATGTCCCATCTCTGAATCATTTCCTGACCGGTTTCAATATTGGCAATGATTCTTAAACCTTTAGCTCCAACTTCTTTTGCTTTATCCTGCCATTCAGGTTTTCTTGCCTGTTGTACCAGTGCAAACCCAAGGAACGGTTCATGTCCGTTGGGTAAGACATTTATGTAATCAGGATTAAGAACGCCAAGGTCAACACGCATGTTGTGAGGTTTTGGAACACCATATATAACATCCTGGCAGTATTCATTGACAATCTGGCTCTGATAAGCCATTGCAAGCCCTAGTTTCATCGCTTTAAAAGTAAGACTTTCATAATCCCCGTCTACATTTGTAAGGCATGAACTGGTTGCTCTCATCATCTCACTGTGGATACCGTCAGGATATATTCCCAAATTATCCCATGTATCCTGTCGCTCTTTAGGGACAAGTTTTTCCACAATTTTGCTGGGTTTTCCATATTCCCTGTTGAAATCGGACTCTACAAAATCACAGAGGTTAATTGCAATATCACCTGTTGAACCCGATGTATCAACACCCAATCTTTCAGCAAATGTTTTCAGTTTCTCAGGTTCTTTGATTTCAAACGGTGTTTTACCCTGTGCCGTTGATCTTAATGTTTTGATTGTTTGTTCGGTATGATACTGATAGGTGGATGCTCCCATGACATTCCTTAACTACATCATCCGCATTGCCATCCCGTCTGCTGTTATCCCACATACTCCTCTTTTATCCTTGGATGCGTCTGCACGACACGGTCCATTTGAACATAGGTCACATCTTATCCCTTTCTGGCAAAATGGACATCTTCTATCAGGGTCTCCCCCTATACCCTGTGCTTCATATCTGTCCCAGATATTGTCCATACCATCTTCTTTTATTCTGTTATATACTTTTAATACCGAACCATGATAAGAAATTCTATCTTTTTCCATAAAACCCCTCTTGATTATTCTCTGTAAGAATACATCAACAAAAAATTTTCATATTGACGATGTTAACTCCCCTCTTAATAAAGTATTAGCTGGGTTAATATAGTTTTTTATCATTCAAATATCCCTGTCAGTATGGAACCTGTTTTAACCAGGGTCTTTTATAGAATAGGTAGTTTCAGGTTTATTGGAAACCAGTTTTTTATTAGATAACCTAAAGTATTAAAACAAGACTTAACTTAAACCCTGCTGGATGGACAAAGTGTATTTACTACACAATTTTCACATTCAGGATTTTTCGCGTGACATATTTTGCGCCCGTGAAGGATTAATATCAGTGAGAGTGTATCCCAGTCTCTTTTATCTGCAAGTTTCATTAAATCCTGTTCGATTTTTTCTGGTGTTTTATTTTGAGTCAAACCAAGTCTTTGAGACAGACGTTTTACATGAGTATCAACAGCAATCCCTTCATGCACACCAAAACCCCTTGAAAGTACTATATTAGCAGTTTTTCTTCCGACACCCGATAGTTCCATCATATCATTCATGTTGTCAGGTACTTTTGAATTAAACTGGGATTTAATCATCTGGGCGCATTTTTTGATATTTTTGGCTTTGTTTTTATAAAACCCGGTAGAATAGATATCTTTTTCCAGTTCTTTGATATCGGCATTTGCAAGGTCATCCACATAAGGATACTTTTTAAACAAATGCTCTGTCACCCTATTTACCTGTGTGTCCGTTGCCTGTGCTGAAAGTATAGTTGCTATTAATAACTGGAAAGGATTATTGAAACGTAATGCAGGCTCAGGATTGGGATATTCCTTCTGTAGCAATGACCATATATTTTCAAAGTTATTGGTATTATCTTCTGACATAATTTAACCAACTTTAAAAAAGAAAAATAGGAATTTGGGTTATTGCAACCCAAAATGTTTGATATTGAAATTGGCAGTTTCCTGAATCTTTTTAATTTCTTCATCTCCTCCTTCTTTGGTGAAAAGATGCTTGAACCTGCGCTGTAGTTTCAAATATTCTTCTACAGGTTTTGGATTTTTGACCTTTTTGACCTGGGTTATCTCACCGTTTTCCATCTCGTACATAGGCCAGAGTGCTGTCTGTACTGCCAGTTTACCGACTTCTACAGTCTTTGAAGTGTCAAATCCCCAACCTGTTGTACATGGTGCATGTGCATGTATATAGGTCGGCCCTTCAATATCAGCTGCCTTTTTGGCTTTTTTCATCAAATCCTTGGGATAAGCAAGTGATGCTGTTGCTACATAAGGTGAACCGTGTGCTGCCATTATCTCGGGCATATTCTTTTTCGGACGTTCGTTTCCAAATGATTCCTTACCCGCCGGGCTGGTAGTGGTTGATGCATCATAGGGTGTTGCTCCACTTCTCTGTACACCTGTATTCATATAAGCTTCATTATCCATACAAATATAGGTAATATCATGCCCTCGTTCGAATGCACCAGAGATTGAACGCATACCTATATCTACAGTACCTCCATCTCCTGCTATAACCACGAATTTTGTATCATCATCTTTGTTCATGGCTTTCCAGGCTGATTCAATACCTGATGCTACAGCACCTGCATTTTCAAAAAGAGAGTGTATCCACGGTACATTCCATGATGTATCCGGGTATGGTGTAGTCATAACTTCAAGGCAACCGGTTGGAGTGGAAACTATACAGTTCTCACCAATCCCTCTCAGCACGAATTTTGCAATCATTGCGTCACAACATCCAGGACAACCACTGTGTCCTGAACAGAGTAAACTTTCTTTCATATCAAATCCTCCCTTAAATCAGTAAACTGACTTTCAGTAGAAATACCTGAATTTATTACTTCTTTTGCCTCGTCAACTATATTTTCAATAGTATCTTCGGGTATATCCCGTCCACCAAGACCAATCATATATCCTATTACAGGCACGTTAATATCAGAGTTGTACATACATGCCTTGGTTTCAGTACAGAGTGCTCCTTCATTAACACCGGGTGAAATGTTTTTATCAAGTGTTACAACAACACTGGTATCTTTTACTACTTCTTTTATAGCATCCTTTGGGAAAGGTCTTAATGCTCTTACTTTTAATAGTCCTACCTTCACACCATTTTCACGGAGACTGTCGATTACATCCCTAATTGTACCTATTATAGAACCTTTTGCCATTATTATGATTTCAGCATCATCGGTTTTATATTCGTCAATAAGACCTCCATAATACCTGCCAAATACATCATAAAAATCATCTGCAGCTTTTTCTATTTTGTCAAGTGCTGCTGACATTGCCTGTTCCTGAGCATATCTGAACTCGGTATAACTTGCAGGTGGTGCAAAAGCACCAAATGTTTTCGGGTCTTTCGGGTCAAGTTTGTATTCAGGATCAAAAGGTGGGAGATAGTCATCTATCAGATCTTCTTCAAGCAAAACCACCGGCTCATAGACATGAGAGAGAAGGAAACCATCCATACATACCATAACAGGCAACATTACGTCAGGATCTTCCCCTACCTTATAAGCCTGTGCTATCATATCTCCCGCTTCCTGAACATCTTCAGCATAAAGCTGTATCCATCCAGAATCCCTTTCTGATACAGAATCCTGCTGGTCATTCCAGATATTAATGGGTGCACTCAATGCACGGTTTACCACTGTTACCACAATTGGCAACCTCATACCAGAGGCATTGAACAATACCTCATGCATGAGTGCAAGACCCTGGGATGTTGTTGATGAATAAGTTCTTGCACCTGTAGCAGATGAACCCACAAGAGTTGATAATGCAGAAAATTCTGATTCTACATTGATATAGTCACAGTTTTCTATTTCTCCATCTGCTATAAACTGTGAAAGGTCCTCTACAATATGGGTCTGTGGAGTTATCGGGTAAGCTGATATCACGTTGGGTTTACATACTTTGGTTGCATGTGCAACCGCATACGACCCTTCTACAACTGTCATCATATCTTTTGTGATGTTTCGAAGTTCAACCATTTATTTCTCCTCCAAAACCATCTCAATTGCTGAAACCGGACATTCGTTTGCACAGACTCCGCACCCTTTGCAGTAATCATAATCATATTCAAAAAATCCATCTTCTCTGGGGTTAATCGCTTCATCTGGACACAGAAGTTCGCAGAGTTTACATTTGATACATTTATCGTACAGGAAAATCGGTTTATAGTTTCTCCAACCGCCTGTTTTGTTCTTTTTAGTAGTGCCGGGTTCACAGACACCGCCTGCAGAAATTGTCATTATATATTGCCCTCCCTTATCATATCGTAGGCTTTTTGTACTGCTTCAGCGTTTTTATCACCTATCTTTCCGGGGAATCTCTCTTTAACAGCTTCTTTAATTGATTCAGGGTTTATTTCATCTGTTGCTCCTGCAAAAGCCCCCAGAAGTATTGTATTTACAATCGGTCGACCGATGATATCCAGTGCGATTTTTGTAGCATCGACTGTCATTATTTTAGCATCTGTATCAATATTGAAATCTTCAGGATTAAAATCGCTGTTTATTATTACAATTCCGTTTTCATCCATACCATGTGCAACATCGACGATGTCGATAAGCGTAGGGTCCTGGACTATAACATAATCTGGTTCATATATCTGGCTTCTCAATCTTATGGGTTTATCCCCTATTCTGGTAAACGCCTGTACTGGTGCACCTCTACGCTCAACTCCAAAAGACGGAAAAGCCTGGCTAAATTTACCATCACTGAAAGCTGCTATTGCAAGCAATTCAGCAGCAGTAACGGATCCTTGTCCTCCTCGACCATGTACTCGTATCTCTTTCATTTATATTCTCCATTACCATGTGTGGAAATAGTAGATAATTTTGATATTTCAGGCAAATATTAATATATAAATTCTATTTTTGCCGTCATAACCGATTAATATTTAAAATCACTACTTTTAACATTGTTAATTCCTATATTAATTAAGAATGTTGCCATAATTACAATGTTTAATTGTGTAAAATCATATTTAATCTTTTGGTGGATAATAAAAGGTAACGCTAAATAACACAATTAAAAAATAAAATTAATTGGTATTCTTGATACAGGAAATTATTCAGATATATCCGGGTATGTGTCCAGGGGTTCCAAATGCCCTCAAATTCTCCAGATTTTTTTGATACTCTTCAATAGCATTCAAAATATCCTGAGTGGCAATGGGTTCAGCGAGGTTTTTTACTTCATTTTTGGTAGGTTTTTCTGAAAGCTTTCCTCTAAGCGTACTTATCTTTTTCTTTATACACAGGTCAACTACACCTTTAACATCTGCACCACTGAAACCCTCACTTTTTGAAGCTATTTTTTCAAGGTCTATATTTTTTTCTGGTTTTTTACCTTCCAGATGGATACTGTAGATTTGTTTTAAAGCTTCCTTATCAGGCAGTGGGACATGTACCTTTTTATCAAACCTTCCGGGACGCATAAAAGCGCTGTCAATACTTTCAGGTCTATTTGTTGCTCCCATTAATATGACATCATCAGAACTTTTTATACCATCCATTTCATCGAGAAGGGTTGATACAATCCTTTGTGTTGCCTCATGAGAACCTTCTCTTGCAGGTGTTATGGAATCGATTTCATCTATAAACAATATTGTATGAGGTCTTGACCTTGATATTTCAAACATTTCTTTAATGTTTTGTTCGGCTTCACCATACCACTTGGACACTATATCAGAACCATGCACGTGTATAAAAGGCGTTTCAAGTTCTGTAGCAACTGCCTTTGCAAGGAGGGTTTTACCAGTACCCGGTGGACCAAAAAGCAGTATCCCATGAGGATGTTCAGCCTGGTATTCCTCAAATACATAGGGATACTTGATACCATAGGCAACCATATCCAGCTCCTTTTTGGCTTCTTCACATCCACCGATATCATCAAACTTAACATTTAGCTGTTCAGGTGATATGGTTTCAAATTTTTCCGATTCACTACCTTTTTCTTCAGCAATTCTGTCATTGGATTCGTTGTAATAATAGGTTCTAAGTGTAGGTTGCGGTTTGAGGCTAAAATCAATATATTCCTCAGATACATCATAGACTGTATTAATGTAATCCTCAAGTATTTCAAAAAACGGTGGGATATTATCCTTCAGCATTTCCAGATTGAGATTGTTTGTAGTTGAAAGATAGGCTGAACGTTTTATATCTGTAAGAAAAGAAAGTGTGTACAAGTTGGAACCGTAAAACAGTTTATAATCCTTGTCAAAACCTGTTATACTGTATTTTTCCTGATAATTTTCCAGAAAACTTTGCCATATTTTTTCAGATTCTGTATCTTCCCCAAGATCCATTCGCGCCCCTATTGAATACAGTGTATCTGTTTCTTGATGAGGAATTATATCTATTGATGATATATAGTCCACTCCATAATCCTCTCTCATGTTAAGAGATGATGTGAGTCTTACTGGTTCTTTTTTCGTCAATGAATTAAAAATAACTCGGTAATCTTTGTTAGTAAAATCTTCAAGATTTACCTTGAAATTCGCCATATTTAAATATTGTACTTTTAAATTTATAAACCTTCTGCCCGGTATTTATTTTTATTATAAGTACAATTTTTAACATAGAAATATATATATAAACCTCTCATATTCGTTCTGTTAAATCCAAATACCTATAACATTTATTTGTTCAGAACGATTATATCATATATAAAAAACAATCCAGGATACAATCATGAAAATTATAGCTTTTGTAGGAATGCCAGCGTCTGGAAAATCTGAAGCATCATCTGTTGTGGAAAAACTGGGTATTAAGGTCGTCAACATGGGTGATGTCATCAGAGAAGAAGTAGAAAGAAGGTCATTGGAACCAACTGATGCCAATATCGGTGGTGTTGCCAACCAGCTTAGAAACGAAGAGGGATTTGATGTAGTTGCAAAAAGAAGTGTTCCAAAAATAATGAAACTCTCTGAAGACCTGATAGCTATTGATGGTATCCGCGGGATTGCTGAAGTTGAAAGGTTTAAGAAAGAGTTTGGTGAAAAATTTACACTGGTATCTATTGACTCACCTCTTGATATGCGTTTTAAACGTGTTCAAAAACGCAAAAGAAGCGATGATATGGCTGACATTAATGAATTAAAAGAAAGGGATGAAAGAGAACTCAGCTGGGGTATGGACAAAGCAATGGAAATTGCAGATATTGTTATAGAAAATACCGGTACACTTGATGAGTTCAGAAATAAAATCGAATCCCTTGTAGAATATCTCATGGTCGAGGTGGAAGTTTCTGCGGTTGTCAATCCCACCGAAAATGAGACTTATGTAGCAAATGCCCTAAAAAACATTTTTGGTGATATCGAACTTGAAACACTGGACACCGCACAGCAGCACAAAAAACGGTTATCAGGTACTGGTGATGTTGAAACCCTGAAAAATCTTCATGAAATGTTTAGAAAAGAAAAAATACTGGACACAGGAAGAATGCAGCTGGAGGGAGGGCTTTCAATCGATGGTTTATCCACACATTTTATTATTAACAAACAGGTGGCATCAGTGGGCAGGATGAACTTTCCGGCAGATGAGGAACCATTGGGGTCTATACACGTAACCATTACCACAAGTTCAAAAGATGAAATGGAGAAAATCTTCGACTGGCTGACCCCCCCTACAAAAGAGGGAAGACCCAAATTTGAAATGGAAATAAGGCAATTCTAAATTATGAACACCAAAAGACTTAGTTTTTCATCCCATTCAGTAGTTGATAATCCATTCAACTGGGTCTATGAACTGGAAGATTACGGATATACTGGGTGGGAAATTGTACAGGAAGGTTCCCAGAAATTGGATAATGATTCACTAAAAAATGTCAGAGAACTGTACGAAACCACTAATCTGGATATAACCACCCACCTTCCATTTTCAGACCTGAATCTTTCCAGTTTGAATCCCGGAATACATAGAGAAGTTTTGAACCAGATGAAATATAATCTGGAAATTGCATCCGAATTTGCAGACATCGCAGTCATTCATCCGGGATATAAGTCCCCTCATGGTGCACAGGTTCCGGAAAAAGCCTGGAATAAAACTATCGAATCTCTGGAAATAATCTGTGATTATGCAGATGACTACAATATGCAGATTGCAGTCGAAAATATGCCAAACATTCCTCATATATTCGGTAAAGAGCCCCGGGAAATGATAGACATCATAAAATCGGTAAACAGAGATAATCTGGGTATTACCTTTGATATTGGGCATGCAAACACCTTGAACATGGTGGATGATTTTTTGAATGAATGTAAAAATTGGATTACACATATCCATATCCATGATAATACCGGTAAAAAAGATGAACATCTACCAGTAGGTTCTGGTGATATCAACTGGAAAAAGGTTTTCAAGGGTTTATCGAATTATAAAGGAAGATATGTTACAGAATTAAGAACTCTTGAAGACGGAATAAAGAGTTTGGAATACATCAAAAGTCTTTAACTTTTTTATTTTAAAAAATACCAGCGGGCCGGAAGGGATTTGAACCCTCGACCTATAGATTAAGAGTCTATCGCTCTGCCTGACTAAGCTACCGGCCCATAACCGGCAAAGCCGGTGTTCATATCGTATTGTGGTTATATATACGTTTCGGATGCTGACTGCTCTCTCACGAGTAAACTCGTGAGGTTCTCTTGAACCTTGAGAGCCTCAACCTTTGGCGAGGTCGAGCATTTGCTGGTTCATCGGCGGTACTTGCGAACCGATGCCAAGACCGTTCGTAGAGGTACCATCTCCACAGCCGTTCATTCCCGCGAGCCCCACGGTATACCCTGATGGCTTATACGTTTTTAAACTATATAAATTATCCTAATGATAGCGATTTTAATGTTTATAATAAAACATATCAAAGATCAACGGGGTTGTTTCATCCAACGGTTAGAACAGGCTGTCCGACAATTAATATTAAAGTGGATATCTTATACAAAATGACCTACCAAGTAACATAAATTATCAGTCCTGATTGTTTCTCTTATATCAAGTGACAGCATCCGTGACTGGTTTTTAGATTATTGGATAAATGCTATTAATACATAAATTAATTTTTAACCTATATTTATTTCAATAAGAAATAAAAATAGATTGACAGTATCGAATTGTCGGACAAGCTCTATAAACCGTTGGCTTTCACGTACCCCTGTTGCCCCATCCTCGTAAATTTATTTAGTGCTTAACCACGCATTTTGGTAACCCTATAATCTCTACTATATCACTGTTATCCGGACTGTATACTATCATCTGACCTTTTTTAAGATAGGGTATTCGTTTTTCATATTCTTTGGGCACGTTTAAAGCGTTGATAGCATTGTCATTTGTCAGGTTGAGTATTATTCTGGTGTTTATCTGTTTGAATACTGTATCATCTATATCCTGTGGATCCTGGGTTATAAGGAACAATCCAAGTCCTTCCTTTCTACCCTGACGTGCAGCATCCGCAAATTTTGAAATGATTCGCCTTGAGTGTTCACCTGATGCCTTTGCAAGATAGCGATGTGCTTCATCCAGTCCAAGAACTATTGGAGTTTTCCTTACCGACTCATTCCCAGAGGTGCTTAATTTATTATCCACAATTGTAGTCATAAGGGTTAGTACAATCAGGTCGCGTATAAGTGGTGAATTGATGTATTCTGTAGGAAACACACTGACCTGTCCGGGTTTGAAAACCTCATCAAGGATATCAGTTATAGGTCGAGCATCCTGATCAAATACTTTTTCAAAAGCCCGGTTTTTAACTCTTCTTACAATCCCATCGTATGAGGATTCATGGATTTTACCGCTATCTACATAAGCCGATCTTGTTGCCTCGTCTTCAATATAATCAAGGAATCCGCGGTAGGTATGTTCACCACTCTTTTTGAAATAGTCCTCAAGAAGAATATCAAGAGCAAGATACTGGAGTTCAGTAAGACCTGCCGCTGCGATAAGCCATGAATTGTTTTTCACAAGCTCAAAGGGGATGGTAAATTCTACCTGCTGGGCTCTGGATTTGCCATTGTAAGAGTATCCATCCACTTTTGCAACAAAAGTTTTTGTATTGGACCATGAACCAAATTCAACATTTTCAGAATTGAAACTGTATTCATCCTGTGTATTTATTTCCGGATTTTCCTCGTACACCTGGGAATATTCATCCTGTGGGTCCATTATTACAACACAGGGGTTTTTCCACCTGTTCTCATCACTTCGAAGAACATATCGATTACCATCACTCAGGAATTGGCGAAGAATGTTTTTTGTCATAAAAGTCTTACCTGTTCCTGTACTTCCACAGACAAGCATATGCCTAAAAACAAGTGGGTCTCCCATGGAATAATCATTTCTAAGGTAATAAGGTACATTAGGTGGTTCAGCTCTGGTTTTTACAAGTTCCCCTCCTACACTAAGATGTCCCAAGAATATACCCTCTTTCGGAATATTTAACCCGGTCTGGATTTTGATTTTATCATCGACAGGAAGAATTGAAGTGTTGGGTTTGGGAATCCTGTCACTCATACGGCGGGTTAGCTGACCATCTCCACCAGATTCATTGTACAATATACATATTGGATCAAGAAATGCCAGAAATTTGTAATCCTCTTCATCTGTAGTGTTGGATTTTAACATTCTTCGGGAATGAATCTCTGTTGCATCATCAACTTCAAATTCTTGGATATAGCGCAACTTCCATATTCTTGCAAAAAGGTCTTCATCCCCATAGGGCACAAGAACATAAGTTCCAAGACGCACATCCTGCCTTCTGGTTGTTGTTATATACCCTGTAAGAGTTGCATCAGATTCAGTTATTTCCACTGGCTCTATACCAGTTGTTACAATACCATAAGCGTGGTCTGTGTCATTGGTATCTACATCTGGTACTTTATATTCCTCAAAATCAAAATCATCGGATTGTTGCGTTTCTTTGTTATCAGTCTCATTTCCTTCTTCAGAATCAAATTGTTCTGATGAGAAAGAAAGGATATCCCTGTCTTCAGACATCGGTTTCACTCCAGCGTATATCGTTATATGAGGTGTCAATTCCAGTATTGAACTGTTGTTTTATATATTCACGTTCGGACTTGCGTATTTTTGCTATTGAATCAGCCTTGGATAATGCTTTGGGTATCCCGTTTATAGAAATGTCATATAGGACTTTTCGTTTTACCATGTCTCTTATATTTTCATTTTTGGTAAGTCCATACGGTGATTCAATTTTGAAGATGACATCCATCCATGGCACATATACCATAAAAAAGGTCAATGAATAATCATCTGCAGGATATTTATGTTCAAGTGTATCTTCTACCAAAGGAGATGTTGTGTTAAGCATTCGCTCGTAGAATTTGTTGGGTTGAATGAACCAGTTGGTATAGGTAATATATTTATTTTCATCTGCATCATCATTTTTTAATGAGAGAAGATTTTTGAAAAACTGGGCATCCATCGTCCAGGGAATACCCCTCATACCGTTTTGTTTCATCGCCTGCATAACCTGAATGTCCTCTGGATTTTTAACAAATCCCATCAGAGGTTTCTGTTTTTTTATATGCTCATCCATTATGTCAATATAATTTTGAAGTATGGTCTTTGTATGCGGATCATATTGAATCTGGATATCTTCGGATTCCACTACCAACCAGTACATAAGTCGTTTTGGATACACTGGACCATCCATTATTAATACACCATTATCATCCAGCCCATCAAGCATCCAGTTTATATGTTCAGATTCCGCCAGATAGAGTGCTATATCATGTACCATACGACCAATTCTTTTGTTCAAAAGCCCCGGCTGGATACGTATGATTTTTTTACGCCCTGAACCATCATCAAATTCCTTCCACCCCTGAGTAGTTTTTATGGTTACAGTTTCACTGGGATTATAGGTAGCTGCTACAATTGTACGTTTCATATGTAAATCCAGATTAGTAGGTGTAGATGCCAGTGCACAATGACAGAAATCTACAAAAAATCCGCTATCAAATGGAATTGGATTAGTACTGCCGCTGTCACATGCATAGGTTATATCAAAAGGGTCACTGGATTGAGCTATGTACTCTACATTGACTTTACCACGGTACAGTTTTTCCATTGATTTGAGTACTATATTGCCTTTATATTTTAATTCCTGAAGATAACTAAAAATATCGGTTGTTATTTCGGATTCATCTTTATCTTCTAAAGACACATCAATATTAGATGCAAGCTGGGATATCTCTTTTATATGAACTGGTTCTAAGGTCATGGTTTATAATTAGGATTAATGGATTTAATATATAAATAACTGTAACTTTTCTTTTTATAATTCTTTCTATTGATAGTAATCAGTATTATTTGTTTTCAATACCATTCATATATCCAGAGGATAATTACCTCACCAGTTTATTATCCAGCACGATTAAAAATTTCAATTAAAAAATGTAAATTATATTTTTAAAACTGCTTATATAAGAAAATCTATATCTACGGATTTAAAGGTCATATCTCAAAATTTAAATATATTTACAATATGCACAAAAAATATCGAGGTATTCATTATGGAAAGCTATCAAATATTTTTAATTATGCTTGCTGTTTATCTGGCAGCACTTGTATCGATTGGATGGTATTTTACAAAAAGACAAAAATCCATAACGGATTTCTGGCTTGCGGGCAGAAACATAGGATCAATAGGAGTAGGATTTTCTGCTGCTGCATCATGGCTTACAGCCGGAGCTTTACTTTCTGTTATAGGACTTTATCTGTTAAATGGTATGGGTTCGATATGGGGATTTGTTGTACCCAATATTCTTGCTCTTTTAATAATTGCAATCCTTGTCAGCAGAATCAAACATCTTCCCGCCATCACCCAACCGGAACTGCTTGAACAACGATACAGCAGTGCTATACGTGCCCCTGTGGCTACTATTATTACAATTGTAATGATTCTTTTTGCAGTTGCTGACATCAAAGGGTTTGCCCTTGTTCTGGAAGTTTTCTTTGGTTTGAGCCCTATTTATGCAGCTGCCATTGTCGCAATTGCTGTATCAATATATGTCACCCTCGGAGGGCTTTCTGCTGTTGTATGGACAGATGTCCTTCAATTTACATTTCTATCACTATTTGTTATATCCATGGCTATTGTCACCGTCGGAGCTGCCAGTTCAGGTGCATTTGAAGCATCTTCTGCAATGACAGTATCAGACGTCTTTGGCAATGTTAATTCATCCTGGTGGAATCCTTTCTCTGTGGGTATACCATTTGCACTTATATTCTTGATTGCAATAATTCCCGGATGGATTACCGAACAGGATCCATGGCAGAGAGTCTGGGCTGCAAAAGATAGGAAATCAGCAAGGTTTGGAATGACTCTTGGAGCTTTCCTTATTACTGTTGTATTTGCTGCCTGTGCTGTTATCGCACTGGGACTGAATTCACTCTATCCAGGCATTGCTGAAGCCGGGTTTCCTGCAGGAATGGCAAGAGCAGAAACCGCACTTTTGCAATTTATAAACAGTTCGTTTTCAACATTTGTAGTTGGACTCAGTGCAATAGGGCTTGCAGCCGCTGCCATGTCATGTACCGATACCTTTGCAACCTCTGGGGCTTCCTGTGTATCCCGCGATATTTACCAGAGATTTATAAAACCCGATGCAACAATGAAACAGATGCGTGTTATTAACAGAATAAGTGTACTGTTTATTGTTGCATCTGCAACAATAATATCGTTTTATATTACAAGTATCCTTGATGCTATACATATTGCAACATATATCGCAAGTGCATCCTATTTCTTCCCGTTAATGGGAGGAATTTACTGGAAAAGAGCAACCAAAGAAGGTGCTATTGCAGGTCTCATTGTGGGAGCTATCGCCCAGATTACACTCACTGTGATAGACCTTGCAAACACTGGTTCTATGGCTCAGCCGTATCTTCAAACCATACATCCGATTCTTAGAAGCCATGGTGTAATCGTTGGTATGCTTCTTAGTGCCGTTGCGTTCTTTGGAGTTTCGTTTGCAACCCAAAAATCCAGCAACATAAATCTTGCACCATTTTTCAAAGAATCCGCAAAAGAGCTTTCAACCTACTATTCAAAAGAAATAGATGAATCAGACCCTGGATACAATAAATTCCTTAACAGAATCGAAGAAAAAGTTGTTGGAGAAAGGGGACACCTTCATCTGAACATAGAAACTTCAGCAACCATAAACTGGGGTAAATTCGTCAATCAGTTGAAATCCTCCTACCCTGCATGGGTCACGTCCACTGGTTATGATTCAGTATATCGCCTGACTCATGCTGATATGCTACAGTGTATATCCATAACCAGAGGAAACACCGAAAATGAAATCTGGTTTGCATCTGAACCTGAAGTTGAATACATTGACACCCAGAGAAAAGAACTTTATGTTGCCTACAATGAAGTTGCTGATGCACTTCACAGAATGGGAATAACTGCCAAATAATTAAAACTGCCACCATTTAAGGGTGGCTTTTATATTTACCCTTTTTACTTTTTACCTGATTAGCGTTAATTTGATTAAAGAATGTACCTATTAAGGGTTTGAGTATAAAAATGAATTACAAAACAGCACTACTTCTGGTTTCGGTACTGATTCCAACCCTATTTGCATCGGGATGTATAGACCAGATAGTACCGATGAATGAAACAAATGATGAACCTGACACTTCAAAATATGAACTGGAAGTGTTTTTGGATAAAACTGAGAATGATACATTTGTAAACACCACCACATTTTACCTTTCAACAAACCAGAGTGTAGAAGCTGTTCACATGGTCAAAAATTCAAAGGAACTGGATATTGTTCCGATAGAAGAACTGGGCGGAGTGGACAAAAATATCATCTCAGATGTTGTGGTTATAGCCGAAAATGCCAATAATACACATGCTACTATAAAAAATTTTGAAAGGCTTTCTGACAGAAAAGACCCTTTAAACATAAACCACACGGTTACCGATAATGTTGTAGGCGGACAAAAACATATCTACATCAGATTCAATGAGTCTATAACAGGGTTTGTAGCATACACAATGGATATACCCAGCAAACAGGATTTTACATATAACCCTACCTCACCATCTATCATCCGGTTTGTGATACCCGAAGGATATTCAACCGGTAATCCAGTAATAGGAAGACCAAGACCATCTCCTGATGACAAATATTATGATGATAAAGGCAGACTCAACCTTATATGGTACAATTTTGAAGGCGACCCAGCTTCAATATTTGACCGTGTAAGGAATTTTGCAGGTTCTGATGATTCAGAAGAACCGCAGTTTTCACAGGATTCTATAAATGTAAAATTCTATCCAGAAAATGCCCCATTAATGCTTTCAGTAGGATCAATGGGACTTAGTCTGGGAGCTCTGGCTGTTGTACTATATTACCGCAATGAAAGAAAGAAGCTTAAAAAAGAGCATGAATGGCTAAATGAATTAGAAAATGAAAAGAAGCGTTGATTGTCAGCTACTAACTACTGAAGTGGTTAGCTTGTCCTTCCATCTCTTAACTAATAGAAGCTAAGCGGAGGACATTAGGAAGGCTGACGGCTCCCCTGTGTGCAATGTTCTTCGAAGCATTGTAGTCGGCGTTGTCTTTATGACCGCATTTCTTACACTTGAAGTTAGACTGTTTCTGACGGTTATTTTTATCGATGTACCCGCACTCAGAACACTGCTGAGAGGTATACATCGGGTTGATTATCACAACAGGTATTCCTTCAAGTTTTGATTTGTATAATATGAAATCGGTCAATTCAGAGAACGCCCATTTACCCAATCTGTCTCTCTGCGCTTTAGTAACCGTAGCCTCCGGACGAAAACCGTTGAGGTTTTCCAGTGCAATAGCCCGGGAAGTGTCTTTAGCGCGTTTGACCAGCTGTTTAGCAACCCGGTGGTTCAGATCGCGTTTGAACCGGCGTTCCTTTTTGGATAATTTCTTGAGGTGCTTCTTGGCTGACCAAGTGCCTTTAGATTGTAATCTTGATTTCAGACTGGTATATCGTTCTCGTATCTCATCGGCTTTAGTACCTTTGTAAACTTCGTTATCAGAAGTGGTTGCTATATTAACAACACCAAGGTCTACTCCCATGACATCATCATTATATTCAACCTCGTTTTCACCTACTTCCATCACAAGCATCAAGTAAAAATTACCGTCTTCATAAATCAGATCTGTTTGACCTCTGATTCTGTTTTTATCCAGAGGTCGAAAATCACTGTAAGAAATACTAATCTTCTCACGACCGTCCAGAGTAAGTATGGACACAGTATCGTTTTCTTTGAACGACAGAACTCTCTGGTCGTAGACCACTGCACCTCTTCTATTGAATTTGTGCATGGTTTTTCTGTCGTTGCTGTAGCTTTCAGCTACTTTACCGATTGCCCTGACAGTCAATTGGGCAGACAGACTGAATTCCTGCCTGATGTCATAATAAGTCAATTTCTGAATCCCGGTTTTACCAAATTTCTTGTTGTGCCATGCAGTCTCAGAAACATAGTTGCAGGCCTCGTTGAACTTTTGCATGGTTGTCAATAGTTTAGCGCGTTGTTCTCTATCAGGATTCAGTTTTACTTTTAACGTCAGGTACATGCTATCTACAAATATGTCATGCATATATAAACTAATTATGAATCAGAGATGTTACTGCTGGTCATTAATGGTTTATTTAAGTTTAGACGCATTTATCACTATTTAAACCAAGTTTAAAGATATCTTTTAATCTCGGATTTAAAGAGAACAGTTAAAACTGTTGGCTTCCTGCTTCATTTCTCGTGATCTTTAAATATCAAATTTCATTCCATCATATCCGAGCGGATAATTTTTACTTTCTTCATCATGCGGTTTGAAAAAGTGGCTCATATGAACAAACACTACTTTTTTTGCTTTTATTTTTTCTGAAAAATCAAGCGCTTGTATGGCATTCATATGTTTTTTGATGGAGGTTATACTGGGAGGTACTATTGCATCCACTACCAAAAGATCGGGTTTGTGGATTAAATCCATACTCTTTTGAGGAACATCTTTGTTGGTATCACCTGTAATAACAACTTTTTTTTCACCTTCACAGACCATAACCCCTACCGCTTTTTTAATCGGAAGATGATTTACTTCAAAAAGTACAAAGGTTAATCCTATCAATTCAAAGGGTTCATAGAGCTGGACATCATGTCTTCTGGGTTTTAAAAAATGGAAATAGTCCATGATATAGTCAAGAGTCTCTGGTACACCGTACACATCCACTTTTTTCTGAACCCTGTAAAATTCAGGGAAACCTGCAAAATGGTCATAATGCCCATGTGTCCAGATTACACCATCAACTCCGCTTACATCATTGGCTATTAACTGCCATTTCATATCTGGACTGGTGTCAATCAGAATCTTTCCTGCATCAGATTCAACCAGTATGGAAAAGCGTGTCCTTTTGTTTTTATCGTTTGAATATGCATCTGTACAGGTTGGACAGTGACAGCCTATTACAGGTACTCCTGTCGTATCACCGGTTCCAAGAAGTGTGATTTTCATTGGTATCCTGTGGTTTTATGCGTATTCATCGGATTTAACTATTTCACGTTGGTTGAAGTTTTCCACCGCCTTTTTCAAATCATCCTGTGTAAGCGCTTTTCTGTCCTCCATCAGGGCACTTAATACTCCTTCACGAATTACCATTCGAAGGTCTGAACCAGCATATCCTTCAGTTATTTGTGCTATTTCTTCGGTATCCAAATCACCATCAATATCACTGGTTACTCTATCAAGAATCATTTTTCTCATTTCCATATCAGGTAATGGGAAATTCATAACTTCATCAAAGCGCCTCCATGCAGCGGTATCCAGCATATTTGGATGATTGGTTGCTGCTATCAATAATACTCCATCATTTGTAAGGCTTACCTCATCAATAGCCTTGAGAAGGGTGTTCACTGCTCTTTTGAGTGCAGCACTTTCGTCAGAGGTTCGCTTTTTTGCAACAAAATCGAATTCATCAATAAAAAGCACACAGGGGTTTAATCGTTTGGCAAGTGTAAATACACGGTCGATATTTTTGGCTGTTTCTCCAAGATACTGGTCTGTAACCATTGAAAGTCTGACTTCTACAAACGGCAGTGATAAACGGTGTGATACGGCTCTGGCTACCGAAGTTTTCCCTGTACCGGGTGCACCTATCAGAAGAAGTTTACCTATATCATACATTCCTATGGTTTTAAGATGTTCACGATACTGGATAGCCTTCACTATCTTTTCAACTTCATCTTCCTGTTCATCTGTCAGAACAATATCTTCAAAAGTCTGCATTATATCTTCAGGGGCTTCAATATGGGCAAGTTTTAGCATATCCTCGCCCCCTTCTTCCTGCTCAATTTCAGTTATTAGAGAATCCACCCATTCCCTGTCTACTTCTTTTGGTGCACTTTTTGACCGGGTACTTTCATAACTGACACCCTCGGTCTCTTTCTTTTCAAAATAGAAAGACAACGCGGGATTATTCCCAATCCTGTCCATTGCACCATCCTGCTTTTTGAACCAATCTGCACCCATATCAAAAGCAGTAAGTTTCACTGTGAATTGCAGTTCATCAATATCCACAAATGGTAGAGACTTTATAGCACTTTTTATATCTTCTATTTCATAGATGTTTTTAATATCAGACACTGAAACATTGATTGGTTTTGGAACTGTCTTTTTTTCACGATCCCAGTAATTTTTACGTATTTGTTTAGGTAGGTCGTTTACATCCATTTCAGAATACTTGTTATAAACCTCAGCAGTCAATAGCAATTCTACTATATCTAAAGTTTCACCGGACATGTTTTTACCTGATTTATAAATTTAAAATGTAATATATTTGATGTATTGTTTATAATGAATTAAGAATATCCAGAACCTATGAATAGGTATTTGTGTTAAATATATATTGCGATACTAAGTATTCATAATTCAGTTGTATCTTTGAAAGAAACCTATATTGGATAATTTGTTTATAAATTTTATGAATGCAGATTAATCAAAAATAAAAAGCATTAATATATTCAGGGTACAAGCTTTAAAATATCAGTCATTGATGGTGAATATAGTTCACCGGTTTTAAACATAGAATCTATTATTTTTTCAAATTTGTCAGAATCCACTCCTTTTTCAAAAGCCCAGCTTTTTAGTCTGCCCATTTCCATTTCACCGTTGTTTGATTCCAGCAAATTAATGATTATTTTTCTCTCATCTTTTTTAAAACTGGTGTGTTTTGATTTATCTTTGTCAGAATGGGATACAGGTTTGTATTCACTGAATTCAGTTGCGTCTATAAACCCCATATGTTTTGATATATCCTGAATTTGTTCCTGACCTTGTATCTGGGATTGGACTTTTGTACGGGCAGATACCGCATCATCAAGGTTATCACATTGATAGAAAAATCGAAGTTTATCTACATTTAAAGTTGAACCGCAGTTCTGGCATTTTGTAGTTTTTTTATTGTCGTTTTCAATAATCTGTGCATGTTGCCTGCATTTTGTACAGACTATTACTGCATATCGAAACATATTTTTGACCTTGAAATACATTAATTCAATAATAGATTTATCATACAATTAGACTTTAAATATCAATCCCTACTAAATCATCCGGAAAAGACAATGATAAGAAAAGCCAAAAAATCTGATATATCAGCTGTTTTAGAGATAGAAGAATTATCATTCCAGATACCCTGGCCTGACTATCTTTTCAGAACTATTCTTGGCAATCCCGGTTTTGTCGTTTATGAGAAAAATAATATCATTGTGGGTTATGTAGTAATCGATATTGTCAAAAATTATGCACACATAGCAAATATTGCAGTCCATCCCAAATACCACAGGATGAAAATCGGTTCCTACCTTATTAACTGGTGTAAACTGTTTGGCAAAAAAAGAGGGGCAGATGCTTTAATTCTTGAAGTCAGAGAGAAAAATATCAACGCTCAGAGATTCTACCATGAAAACGGATTTTATATAAAGGGCATTGTACCAGAATATTACATTGATGACAACGCGATTGTCATGGAAAAGACAATTTCCTGAACTTGTTCATTTCCCAAATTTCCGCTGGCGTTTCTGGAAATCTCTGATTGCTCTAATCATATCGATTTTTCTCACCTTGTCCCAGTTTACATCGGTAAAGTATAGTTCTGAATACACAGACTGCCAAATCAAAAAATCAGAAAGGTTTTTTCCTCCAGCACGTATGATCATATCAGGTTCGTGTTTTACAAGTAAACGGGATTCGATTTCATTTTCATCGATATCTTCCGGGTCAATTTTTTGTGAACTGACATCAGACAACACCGAACGCACCGCATTTGTGATTTCACTTTTTCCACCAAATCCAAGAAATAGATATACATGCATTGATGAGCCTTTGTGCTCCTTCTTTAAATACCCATTATTATCATAAATTTCAAATCCGACATCTTTAGGAAGCCTATGTGATCTGGTTTCCAGCATTTCCACAGGGTAAGAAATTCCGTTTATAGACAGATTTTTACCGCCAGTGGATAAATTAACATATATACTGATTATATTTATACCAAGTTTTCTATACCACAAAATTACAGAAAACAATTTTGATAATCCGTCCTTGCCAGATATATCTGTATCTGAAAGAACTATTGTTACATGTTCGGGTACCTTATCAGGTGATTTTTTGATTTTTCTCAACAGTATTTTTTCATATAATAATGCTATCAAATTCATGTTTTTGAGTCTGATATTTTTATTTGGCAGAGGATACTATCTTTACAACATCACCGTTGTCAAGTTCGTGTTTTTCACCCATACGCATCCTTGTTCTACCGTCAACAGCGTAAAGGAAATGGTCACCAATATCAGAATGTACCTGATAGGCAAGGTCATGAGGTGTAGAACCTCGTTTCATAAGATAGGCATCAGGTAAAATTCTTCCTTTTTTATCAGTCCATTTATTTTCATCCTCAACAGGATACACAATAACCATATCGAGTAAATCAAAAACCGCCCTGTTTATACATTCCTGTACCCCTGTACCTCCCCTGCTTTTAAGAAAATCTCTCAAATCTTCAATACCTTTTTTCTGTTCCTTTGTCATATTTTCAGAAATTATAGTAAAATCATCACTGCCGGGCAAGTATTTTATGGCATTGTTTTTGGATGCGGATTTGAGTGCAAATTCTGCTGCCGCACTTGTAGAAACAACCATTATATCAAGGTTGAGTAGTTTTTCTATATTTTCTTCAGAAGCCACATCGATTTTATTGGCAGCAACAATTACCGGTTTACTTATGGAACGGATATTATCACAGAGTGTTACCAGATTATCATCAGTCCATTTTACATGGTTTCTTGATAGTTCTGATGTCACCAGTGCTTCATGAACCTGATGATCCGATACCCCTGCACCTCCAAGCTGGTTGGCTAAGGCTTCTTCAAGTTTAAGGTTTTCTGCTTTGATTTTTCTGGACAAACTGTCCCAGTTACGTTTCAGTATTCCATACATCCACATGGTTATTTCACGGTTTAAAAATTCTATATCATCCATGGGATCATGGCCACCTTTATCAACAGGATTTCCCTCTATATCGGTACTTCCTGAAGCATCGATGACATGTATAATTGCTTTTGCCTGCCTCAACTCATCAAGGAATGCGTTTCCAAGTCCTCGACCTTTCCATGCATCAGGTACCAGTCCTGCAACATCAATCACTTCAACTGGTACAAAACGAATACCTTCGACACAATTACCGCATCGCTGGTTTAACTTCATACATGGGCACTCGGTTCTTACATAAGTAACTCCGTGATTGGCACTGATTGTTGTAAAAGGATAATTGGCTATATCTACATCCGCCATTGTGGCGGATTTAAAGAATGTGGATTTACCAGAATTCGGTTTTCCTGCTAGACCTATGGTTATTGACATGGTTTTTTCTAATCCTCCGTAGGACTTAACTTTTATTCAAGACGTGATAATCAATAATATTTATATTATAAAAGGACATTAGGGAATTGCTAACTATATCCAACGCGTCCCGATGGGGTAGCGGACATCCTTGAGGCCTGCGGAGCCTTAGACCCGAGTTCAAATCTCGGTCGGGACGTTACATATATTCTACTTTTTTTAAAAAGAAATACTTATCTGTATTGATACCAATTTTTGTTATAGGCAATTATTAGTCAGGGGTTATTTGGAGTGTGTATATGATGGAAGAAATTGATACCATAGTTAACAAAATTAACGCCAATACATTAGAATCATCTGATTTATTATCATTTTCAAAAAACTTGGAAGATAAAATAAATCAAGGAGAAATACAGGCATCAAAGGATGATGCACAATGGTTCCAGATTTATGGATTCATATTAAAAAAACTTGAAATCTTTGAAGAGGGAAATCCCTACGATATGAGAGGCAGTGACTGGAGAAACTACATAGACAGTTTTGATAAATTAAGGTCGTTGACAGCTGATATGGAAGAGAAAAACCTGATAGAAAACCCAGTATGGCATGTCCAAGATGTATCATTTTATGATATTAAAAACCCCGAATTGTATAGAGAGTATGTTTATTTCCGAACCAGAAACCACATTGAAAAGTTAAAATCCCTTAACCCCCTATAATATTTTTTATGCAATCGGTTTTGTGTGGTTTTTGATAAACCATACAAATGTTTATATAGATTGAAGAATATACGATTATATGTAAAAATAACCAATTATTAAAATACAGTTTAATTCAAATCAATATTAAGGGGACTCAATAATGGTAAAACATATATCAGAGTTAAGTGGGGAGCAAAAATCAGAACTTAGCAATATTTTTGGACCCCATGTAAATTTCAAAAAACGTGAACGTCACTATTACGGCCATGATATCGGGACACTTCCAACTCTGGTCAAACCAATGCTTGGAAAAAGTGAACCTTCCGCTGTTGTAAAAGTGGAAAATGAAGATGAAGCAGTAAAACTGATCAAGTTTGCCAACAAATACAATATTCCAGTTGTTCCCCGAGCTGGAGCATCATCCGGATATGGTGGTGTTATCCCTACAAAAGGCGGTATTGTAGCCGACATTACAACAATGAACCAGATACAGGATATTGACCATGAAAACCTCAAAGCTACCGTCGGGGCAGGAATAAGATGGGAAAGACTTGAAAAAAAACTCAACAATCAGGGGTTATCAGTACAGGCATTACCTACAAGTGCCCCCTCATCAACTGTCGGTGGATGGCTTGCTCAAAACGGTATAGGTTTCGGAAGTTTTGAATACGGATGGTCACAGAACACAATGGAATCAGCACGTGTTGTCCTTCCAACCGGCGAAGTCAAAGAGTTTTCAGGGGATCAGATAAAAAATCTTACCGGCACAATGGGCACAACCGGAATTATATCCCAGATTACTCTCAAACTTAGAAATTATGAAGATACAAAGGGTATATCCGCTGAGTTCAAGGATGCGGAATCACTGAAAAAAGCTATCCATTCTGCTGATGAACAGAATATTCCTCTGTGGTCGGTCACATTTCTGAATCCTAACTGGGTTGAGCTGAAAAACAAAACACCTGAGAAACATCAGCATGGTCGTTCTGACAAAATACCGAATCCAGAATTGCCGGTAGCATACGTGTGCAATTTCCTCTACCCTGAATCAAGAGAAAATGATGTCAGACCCCTAAAAGACATAATCCAGAATTCTGGAGGAAAAGTACTTCCCGATAAAATCGCAGAGCATGAGATTAACGAATCCTACAAATCCATGAAGATAAAACGATTGGGTCCATCATTTATCCCTGCCGAAGTTCTGGTACCACTGGAAAATATGGACAAAGTATTTGACGAAATAAACAATCATATAGACCTGCCTGTTCTTGTGGAAGGGATGATGAGCAATGACGGATATGTCGTCCTTTTGTGTTTCATGAGACATTCAGAACGCTCCCTGAAGTTTAACACCGCATTCCCGCTTTCACTCAGTATTGTCAATATTGCTGAAAAATATGGAGGACGTATATATTCATCAGGTCTATACTTTGCACAAAAAGCCGAAAGTGTGTTTGCAGATAATTACAGAGATATCCAGAACTTCAAAAAGCAGCACGACCCCAATGATTTGATGAATCCTGATACCCTTACTGGAAAATCGGGTCTTAACACTGCCATATCACTTGGCGAAAAATTCGAACCTCTTGGAAGGATGATAGGGAATAAATCAGGTATCGGGTCTGAAAAATTTACCAAAGAAGAAAAAGGAATACCTCCCGAGGTCGTTGAACTTGCATATTCATGTTCCCAGTGTGGATATTGTGTCAGTGAATGTGACCAGTATTATGGACGCGGATGGGAATCCCAGTCCCCAAGAGGTAAATGGTTCTTCATCAAAGAATACCTGGCAGGCAGAGATGAACTCGACCAGGGGCAGACCAATACATTCCTCTCCTGTACTACCTGTGAGATGTGTGACACCAGATGCGAACTCAACATGCCGATTGAGCAATCATGGAGGAAACTGAGACCAAAACTTGTCCAAGAAAAAGAAATGATGACCATACCGCCATTTGAAATTATGGCTCAGAGTCTGCTTAAAGAAAGAAACATCTGGGCTAATTACATGAAGAATAGGGCAGACTGGATACCTGATGACCTAAAAGAGAAAATAAGTGATGAATCCAAGTACGGATACTTTGCAGGATGTACAGCATCCTTTGTTGAAAAGGATATTGCAGTTGGTACAGCCCGCATGCTTGATGATGCTGACATCGATTTCACAGTGCTTGGTGATAAAGAATCCTGCTGTGGAATCCCTATGCTTATGGCTGGTAAATGGGATGTGTTCGAGAAAATCATGAAGATGAACATATCCAACATGAAAAGCAAAGGAGTTGAAACTGTAATTACATCCTGTCCCGCCTGCTGGATGATGTGGCATGATGTATATCCAGAGTGGGCTGAAAAACTTGGTATTGAATACAACTTTGAAGTCAAACATTATTCAGAAGTACTGGTTGATAAACTGGATGTCTTGAAACCAAAACTTAAACAACCGTTGAACAAGGTTGTAACCTGGCATGATTCATGCCATATAGGAAGAGCCGGTGGTGTGTATGAGCCGCCCAGACAATTGCTTAAATCAGTACCAGGTGTTGAATTCAAAGAACTTGAAAACAATAGAGACAAAGCTCACTGCTGTGGTTCTGTGATGACCCTTGTTGCAGACCCTCACGTTGCGCATAATGTAGCCAACATTCGTCTTGATGAAGCAAAAGATGTGAACGCTGATGTCGTTGCCACATTGTGTCCATGCTGCCTTGTACAGTTCAGGACTGCTGTGGATGAATATAACCTTAATATGGATATCCAGGACCTTGGTGCGATTGTAGCCCGCAGCCTCGGATACGATATACCGGATTCTACACAGGACACTCTTGATGCCTGGCTTACCTTCGATAAAATGATTGAGCTTTTGCAGCCGCAGAACATGGCTGATATGATGGAAGAACTTATGCCAGAAATGATGGAAGCTATGCCGTCCTACCTGAAACCTATGATGAAATCAGTGAAGTATGTACCCGGCATGGATGCCTTGATGAAACCTATGATGCCGAAAATGATGCCCATGTTGATGCCATCAATTATGCCAAAGGTTATGCCCAGTATGCTTAAGGCTGTTGAAAAAAGAGTACCAATGCCGGATTATATAAAAGAACAGATGCCGGATTTGATGCCGAAAGCCATGGAAAATCTGATGCCTAATATGCTACCTCAATTGATACCATATCTAACACCTAAGATGATAGAATATATCAAAAAGAATTAAGATTTCAGCCATCATCAGCATATACTTTTCATTTTCATCTTCTTTTTATAGAATAATTTTATATAGAACCTCTTACATCCACAAATGTTAGAACCAAAAGAATGGGATATTTCCCTGTTTGGATAATACAAAAAATATTCTGGTTATATTGATTTAAAGTGTTATTAAAATATAATCATCAAGAACCCAAGGAGGTTATAAATTGGCAGGACAAATGCAATATGGTGGACAAGCACCAAACGGACAACCAATCTACATTCTGGGAGAAGGATCCCAGAGAACCAAAGGAAGAGACGCACAGAGCAACAATATAATGGCAGGTAAAGCAGTCGCAAACGCTGTAAGGAGTACACTCGGTCCAATAGGAATGGACAAGATGCTTGTTGATTCCATGGGTGATGTTGTTATTACAAATGACGGAGCAACCATACTTAAAGAGATGGATATCGAGCATCCTGCCGCCAAAATGATTGTGGAAGTAGCCAAGACACAGGATGATGAAGTAGGTGACGGTACTACAAGTGCAACTGTTATAGCTGGTGAATTACTCAAAAAAGCTGAAGAATTACTTGATGATGGTGTACATCCAACAATCATTGCTTCAGGTTACAGAAATGCAGCAGATAAAGCAGCCGAGTATATAAATGAAATCGCTGTTGATGTATCTCCTGATGACACCGAAACCTTAAAGAAGATAGCATCAACCGCAATAACCGGCAAAGGAGGAGAAGAATACAAAGACACACTGGCACAACTTTCAGTAGATGCTGTTAAGGCTGTTTCTGAAAAGACTGAATCCGGCACATCCGTTGATACAGACGAAATAAAAATCGAAAAACATGCCGGCGGAAGCATGAGGGATTCTGAACTTATTAATGGTGTTGTAATCGATAAAGAACGTCTGCACACCAACATGCCTAAGAAGGTAGAAAATGCAAAAGTACTGCTTTTGAGCGCACCTATTGAATTCCAGAAGACAGAAATGGATGCTGAAATCAAAATCACATCACCTGACCAGATGCAGCAGTTCCTCGACCAGGAAGAAAAAATGATTAAAGACATGGTCGATAAAATCATCAACAGTGGCGCAGACGTTGTATTCTGTCAGAAAGGTATCGATGACATGGCACAGCACTACCTGCAAAAAGAGGGAATCTTTGCACTCAGAAGGGTTAAACAGAGCGACATGGACAGGCTTGCCAAAGCAACTGGTGCCAACATCGTACAGGACGTCGATGAAATCAGTGAATCCGACCTCGGGTCTGCCGGTAACGTTGAAGAAAAGGATGTCAGCGGAACAAAAATGACCTATGTTACCGACTGCGAATCACAGAAATCCGTTTCTGTAATCCTTCACGGCGGTACAGAACACGTAGTAGACAGTCTTGAAATCGCATTAAACGATGCACTACGTGTTGTAGGTGTAGCAGTTGAAGACGGCAAAGTCGTTGTCGGTGGCGGTGCTTCTGAAGTCGAACTTGCAATGAAATTGTACAACTACGCCGCATCACTTGAAGGAAGAGAACAGCTTGCAGCCCATAAATTCGCTGAAGCTCTCGATATCATCCCACAGACACTGGCAGAAAATGCTGGTCTTGATGCAATTGACAAACTTGTAGAACTCCGTTCCCAGCATGAGAAAGGCAACAAATATGCCGGACTTGATGTCCGCAACGGTGAAATTGTTAACATGTGGGAAGATGATGTTATCGAACCATTAAGAATTAAAACTCAGGCTATCAATGCAGCAACTGAAGCCGCAGTAATGATTCTCAGAATCGATGACGTTGTCGCTACAAGCGAGAAATCCGGCGGAGGAGAAGAAGCCGCCATGGGTGGCGGCATGGGTGGAATGCCGATGGGAATGTAAATTCCCTTTCTTTTTTTATTGTTCAAATGTGGATTTTAACGCATTAAGCGGTCCATATACCACAAGTCTGTCATTTTCTTTGATAACTTCATCTGACTTGGGTACAGATATCCATTCACCATTTCGCTCAATACCAATCACAAGCAGGTTTTTCTCTGACAATTTAAGGTCATTTAATGATGTTCCTGAGAGGATAGAATCTTCTTTTACTATAACTCTTATCAATCCATAACCCTCAAGAAGATGGAGCAGTCCTTCAGTAACTTCTTCTTCAAAATTAGTGGTTTTTAAAAGTCTGTTTTCTATAAACACGTCCCATCTTTGTAAAAAACCTGTATGAGTAGCTATTTTATAGACAACAACCAGACCCAGAAAAAGAATGACTATATTTATCGGTATCTGAAACCCTTCACTAACAACTACAGTTGATGTCATGGTTACAATAACTGTAACAATCCCTGCATTACCTAAAATCATGAGCCATATTATAATCCGGCGTCTTCTGGGATTGTTTACAATCAATTCAGCTTCTTTTGTTGTAAAACCTGTCCCTGTAAAAGCCGATAATGCCTGAAATCTGGATCTCTTCTGGTCAAGACCGGTCATCATTAAAGCAATAGATGATGCTCTTACAATAAGGAATGAAGTAAATATAACCAGTAATGTGGTAAAAGGAAAATAAAAAAACCCATCCATCTGAGTGCACCTCAAAAGGATATCCCATTTAAAGTTTATTTAATTTTTCCAGCAATATATTCATGTATTCTTTTTAATTTATATAATATAGACATAAAAAGATTATACAGGTGTATATGTTGAGCGTATTTGAAAAATATCTGGCAGACGGTGAAGATTTGTTGTACAAAGTAAAAAGCAGAAACAGAGCCGATATCGGTTTTACAAATAAAAGAATAATATCCCTGAAACCTACAGGTTTGGTTAACAAAAAGGAAAATTGTAAAGACATATCCTACACCCACATTTCATCTATTGTTACAGGTTATAAGAACCATTACTGGATGTTGCTGGCAGGTCCGGTTATATTGTTGGCAGGGTTTGTATTATACCTAACCTCCGGATATTACAACCCCATGGATATATTTTCAAAATCCGGTTCTATAGTTATGGCTGCAGGCGTATTTGTTTTTGTCGCTGGATTCCTGATAAGAGAATTTCTGAGAGAACTCTCAGTAACTTTTGTTACCTGCAGTGAAAAATACAAAGTAAGTCTTAAAGGCTCATCAATCGAACAGGCACAAACAATCAATGAGATTATAAGAGAAAATACCAAATAAAAAGAATTACAAAGATATCGTTCCATTTTGACAAAATTTTTAAATAATTGTTAACCCGTTGTCAACTTGATGTTGACAATGTTGATATAAAATTTTAGTGGTTAACAATATGGATGGCGATGAATCAGAAACAAATATAACCGGTTCTTCTGAAATAAAGAAAATGGTTTTTGCGTCCCTTTTTGCAGCAATGACTGCAATAGGTGCATATATGAAGATTCCTATTGGTCCTGTTCCTATCACATTTCAGGTTTTGTTTGTATTTCTGGCGGGGTCTATACTTGGCAAAAAATGGGGCCCCCTTAGTATGATTGTCTACATACTTCTGGGTGTTGCCGGATTACCAGTTTTTGCCGGTGGTGCTTCTGGTATCGGTGTCCTGTTTGGACCTACAGGTGGTTATATCATAGGATTTGTTCTTGCCACCTTTGTTATCGGGATGCTGACAGAAAAAGTAAAATCTGCAGGTTTAGTTCTAAACAGCTTTTACATGATTATCGGATTAATTATAATTTATACACTGGGTGCAACACAACTTATGATTGAAGCACAGCTTGAACCAATCGAAGCAATTATGTCAGGTGTCGCTCCCTTTGTAACCGGTGATTTAATATCAATATTGATTGCTGCATATATCACCACAAAATATGAGATATAAAAATGATAGATATCAAAAATCTGGTTTATCAATATGAAAGCAACAGTAAATACCCGGTTTTGAACAGCATAAACCTTCAGGTTAAAAAAGGCGAATTTGTATCAATAGTAGGAGAAAACGGATGTGGAAAATCAACTCTTGTACAGCACCTTAATGCTATACTTATCCCTTCAAAAGGAACTGTGCAGATTGAAGGTTTAGATACAAAAAAACAATCCAACATATGGTCTATACGACAGAAGGTGGGGATGGTTTTCCAGAACCCCCAATCCCAGTTTATAGGTACTACTGTTCAGGAAGACGTTGCATTCGGACCTGAAAATCTGGCACTCTCCAACCATGAAATTCGAACCAGATTGGATGATGCACTGGAACAGGTAGGAATGTTGGATTTTAAAGAATACAACCCTATGTCATTAAGTGGTGGACAAAAACAATGTGTAGCTATTGCCGGTGTACTGGCTATGAAACCCGAATACATTGTTCTGGACGAAATAACTTCCATGCTTGATGATAAATCGCAAAAAACGATATTTGATATCATGAAATATCTCCAGAAAAACGGAATAACGATAATCTATGTCACACACAGGATAAAAGATGTCGTCAATTCCGACCGGATTATTGTGTTATCAAAAGGCAGTATCCTGTATAATGACAAACCTCAAACGGTTTTAAAAGAACCTTCTCTTCCAGAATCAGGGATTGAAATACCTCCCATAGTAGAACTTGCCAACAAGCTGGAAAAAGATGGGATTATAGATACATATAATAACAAATATCTGCCTTTTTCAAATAAAGAGCTTCTGGAGGATTTATGTCAATCAATATAAAAAACGTAGACTTTTCCTACAATAAAAATACACAACTTGAAACCCGTGTACTTGAAAACATAAATCTGACAATAGATAAAAACGAATTTGTAGGCATAACAGGCAAAATCGGTTCCGGGAAATCAACTCTGATAAAATTGTTTAACGGTTTATTTGTACCAGATAATGGATATGTTTATGTTGACGGGGCGGATGCTTCAGATAAAAAAACCAGAAAAAAAGTGGGATTGCTGTTCCAGAACCCACATGACCAGATTTTTTCTAAAACCGTTTATGAGGAAATAGCCTTTGCTCCGTCCAATTTCGGAATTAGAGGTGATGAGCTGACTGAACGTGTCCATGAATCCCTTCACCTTGTAGGTTTAGATACAAAAATAACTGATATTTCACCTTTTAAGTTAAGCGGTGGAGAGATGCGCAGAGTAGCTCTTGCAGGTGTTCTGGCTATGAAACCTGAATATCTTATTCTGGATGAACCTACATCAGGCATGGACATAAAAGGTAAAAAAGAACTCTATTCAAACCTAAAAAAGATACACGGTACCGGAACATGTGTTGTTATTGTCTCTCATCAAATTGATGATTTGCTGCCTTTGGTGAATAAAATTGTACTGATGGATAATGGAAAAATTACATTTGCCGGAACACCTTCTGAATATCTTGAAAATATAAGTTCACCTGTTCCTGAAATCACCCAACTTATGCAGGGGCTTAAAAGTAAGGGATTTAACGTACGAAATGATGTATTAACAGTTGACGATGCATACGAACAAATTAGAAAACTGCTGACGAAAAAATAGAGGGTGTAGTCACTATGCACAGCTTTTTTTTTTAATTATGTTCCGGGAAATTCATTAATACATCATCTTGACCCAAGAACTAAATTATTAGCCGTTATGGTTGCAAGCATATTCATATTCAATGCTGAAACTTTTTCAGAACTGATTACAATTGCAGGGTTTTTTGTTATAATTACTTTTATTTCAGGTGTTAATTACAGGATATTTTTTAAATCACTGCGCCCCATGTCCCTATTTTTTGTTTTTCTGTTTTTTATTCAACTATTTTTAAGTGACGGCAAACCAATATTTACAATCGGATTTATTAATCCCACTTATGAAGGTTTAATAACAGGGCTACAGATAACAACCAGATTCATATTTTTGATTCTATTTGCATCTCTTCTCACTGCAACAACTCAGCCGGTTATGATTACCAGTGGGATTGAAAGGTTAATCCGCCCCCTGCCTTTAAAATACATAGGGATTTCATCGTTCGACATTGCAACCATGATGTCACTTTCCATCAGATTTATTCCACTTTTGTTTGATAATGCAAAAAAAATACAATATGCACAAATGTCTCGAGGTGTGGATTTTAAACATAATATTTTCAAAAGCTTTTCATCGGTAGCTGTTCCGTTGATAATGAGTACAAAGCGTACTGCCCAGGACATAGCTATCGCAATGGAGAGTCGATGTTATCAGGGAATATATCGAACTTCTTTGTTCGAACTTGAAATGAAGAATGCAGACTGGACAGTTCTGTCAGGGATTTCTGTAATGGTTCTGCTTTTTATGTTTTTAATTTAATTTTTTAGTTATACCCTGTAATTAAAATTTTATATATAAACAAATGTTCATTTATTCATGGATTATAGAGAATGTGAGCGTTTAGATGAAGAACTGATAAAAAGTTTGGAATCGTCAGCTCCTGATGATAACACTATTTCAAAAATGTCCAGAGTGTTTCAAGCTCTCCAATCCAAAAGTCGATTAAAAATCCTATTGATACTTTCTAAAAAAAGTATGCGTGTCTGTGAAATGGTATATGCACTTGGTATGTCACAGTCTGCCATTTCACACAGTCTTAGGGTTTTGAATTATCTTGACCTTGATAGAATGGATAAAAGAGGTAAAACTATATATTCTATCGCAGATGAGCATATTCTGACGTACTCCAACGGATAAATCCGTAGGGTTGTGTGGTCACCATCCATCTTGACGTTGCCACTTGCGGGGCGCCAGTACTCCCGTACGATGCATCTCTGTCTGCACCGCATCGTTTGTGCTCGACACCAGGCAATGTTTGGTAGAACCTGATGATACACAAACAACCGACTGAACAATGTCTTACATCAGGCAGCTTGCTCAAAGCAACTGTACACTGAAAGCATTGCTACATCTATAATACTGTATATACTATACAAAAATAAAAAAATATTGGTTCAAAAAACAATAACCAACGGGGTTGTTTCATCATTCTTTAAACTTCGTTTAAAGATGTCTTTTAAAGAAAACGGTTAGAAACCGTTGGCTTTCACGTACCCCTGTTGCCCCATCTTCGTAACTCTTATTGACATGTGCATGGAACATATTACGGAGCAGTAAACATGATATGGGTGAATGTATATAACTATATACTGGGCATATTATCAGAATCTTGGTTTATTTTTGAAGAGGCTGCTCCTTATATGTTTCTGGGTTTTGGTGCTGCTGCACTAATACACATTTTTGTCCCAGATGAAAAGATAATGGATTATCTGGGATCATCAGCAGGGAAGTTTAAATCTGTACTCAATGCATCACTTGCAGGCATACCACTTCCCCTGTGTTCATGCGGAGTTATACCTACTGCAATATCATTGAAAAAACGGGGTGCTACAAGAGGAGCTACACTTTCTTTCTTAATCTCAACTCCAGAAACCGGAGTTGATTCGATTGCTATAACCTATGCATTAATCGACCCTATAATGACAGTCTTTCGACCGGTTGTTACATTCATCACCGCATTAAGTGCCGGTATCACAAACAATATATTTATAAAAGATGAAATACCAAACTTTTCAAACCCTTCAAATGAATCATCTAACTGCGCCTGTGAATCATGTGACTTGGATAAGGTAAATACAGAACAAAAAATGTCAAAGCGGTTTATAGAAGGATTTAGATACTCCTTTGTCGAACTTCTTGGTGATATCTCGAAATGGCTCATCCTTGGAATTATTTTTGCCGGTGTTATATCATATGCTGTTCCTGACAATTGGATTCAGTCATATCTTGGCGGTGGAATAAATTCCATGCTTATAATGCTTATAATCGGAATACCTTTGTATATATGTGCCAGTGCATCCACTCCACTTGCATCTGCACTCATTGCAAAAGGGACAAGTCCGGGTACAGCATTTGTATTTCTGCTTGCAGGACCCGCCACAAATACGGCTACATTGACAATGGTTACCCGATATCTTGGTAAGTTTACAGCCATAATATATCTGATGATAATTGCTATATGTTCTCTCGGTTTCGGTCTTATCCTAGATATGATATATTTTAAACTTGGAATCGAGGCAATGGCTGAGGTAGGAAAAGCAAGTGAAATACTTCCTGCAGAAGTTAAAACATTTTTTGCTGTACTTCTTGTACCAATTATAGTATATGGTATGTACCAAGAAGTTAATGAATAAACAAAAGAGAGATTATATACAATAAACTAAATACTGTCTAACAGCCATAACCATGTTTTCAGAGGAAGATAAATGGAAGATACAGATAAAACCGGTAGAGACAAATTGACCAAAAGCAAAAGTGACCGTATGCTTGCCGGTGTTTGTGGAGGTATTGCTGAATATTTCGATGTTGACCCGGTACTTGTAAGAGTTGCTTTTGTGGTTCTTGCACTGGTAAATGGACTTGGTATATTGTTATATATCATCCTTGCTATCGTTATGCCTGAACCTGAGAACAACGATAAAACGCCTGAACAAAACACAACCAGTGAAAACGGTACTGATGAATACAGCGAAAATGATACCTATACAAAAACACAGCATAAATCCAACCGTACTGACCGCACCTTATGGCTTGGAGTTATTTTAATTATTCTTGGTATTTTTCTTATTATTGACAGGTTTAATGTCTTCTGGTGGTTAGGATGGGATGTACTCTGGCCAGGTATACTAATATTAATTGGATTCTGGATTATTACCAGAGTTAGAAGATAATTTACAACCTAATAAAGTGGATTTTACATGAGTTTTGATTATTCAAATAAGGGTGTTTACTTTCTGATATTTAAAAATAAGCCATCTAAAGTAACAACCGGAAAACTTGGATATATATCGTTCAAAGAGGGTTATCATGTTTATGTAGGGTCTGCTCTTGGACCCGGTGGATTAAAACGGGTTAAGAGGCATATTAGTCTATCTAAAAACCGGGATAAAAATCCCAGATGGCATATAGATAATCTTCATATCAGCCAATGTTTCAAATTGTTTGCAACAATATGCGCAATCACAGATAAAAAATATGAATGTTTGGTTGCACAGAAGTTAATCCAGAACAACTGGAATTACATCCCTGATTTTGGATGTAGTGATTGTTCCTGCCAGTCTCATCTGTTTTATAGAAAAAGTAATCCAATAGATGAAATAAAGCACTTATTTTTAGAATTTGGACTTGAACCATACATAAACCATTTAAATTTTAAATGAATATTAGTATAAAAGACCTTAGTCTAAAAATGGAATGGATATACCTTTTTATTGCTGCCACTTTTGAAATCGGATGGGCGGTATCATTAAAATATACCGAAGGATTCAGCAAACTTTACCCCACTATAGTAATGGTCATATTCATGGTCTTAAGTTTCTATTTCCTGTCCCAAGCCGTCAAAAATCTGCCCATCGGAACAGGATATGCTGTCTGGACTGGTACAGCAGTAATTGGAACTGCCATCCTTGGAGTATTCCTTTTTAATGAACCATATAATATAGGAAGGGTTTTATGTATAATGTTGATTGCCACAGGTATAGTAGGTCTAAAGTTTATATCAGGATAATTGGTTTATAAACACTGGGAGTGACTAATATGTACAAAACATTCAATTTAAATACTAAATCGCGCAATGAAATGGTAGATATTACAAGCGAAGTAAAAAACGCCCTGAAAGAACTCAACGCTGATAACGGAATCGCAACCATTTACTGCCGGCATACAACCGGTGGTATAACCATCAATGAAAATGCTGACCCATCAGTACAGCATGATATTATCGAATTCCTTAACAAACTTGTCCCTGCAAATCAATCGTATTTCAAGCACATGGAAGGGAATGCAGACAGTCATGTTAAATCGTCGATAATTGGAACATCAGAGCAAGTTATAATAGAAGAAGGAAAACCAGTGCTTGGTAGATGGCAGGGTATATTTTTTACCGAATTTGATGGACCCAGAAACAGAAAAGTACATGTTAAATTCAGCAGTGATTAAGGTCTTACATATAATCTAAAAGTTAACGTTTTTCTTTTACCAAACTATCCAGAATATTCCTACTTTTTACAATATCATCAAGTGTTTGTTTTATTATTTTTCCATCCCTAATCTGTTTTTCTGCATCAAGATTATGCTTTTTTGCATATGCAATTAATTTCTGTGTTTCACTTTCTGTAAGAATCGCGTCATGATAATTACTTACAGGCAAAATTTCTAGATTCAAGTTTTCATTTTCCAGTAGTGGAATTATTCTTCTAAAACCGTCAATCCCTATCTCACCATCACCTATACATTTGTGGTCTGCCACCCCGTACCACGGGTGCGGATTATAAGGATCACAATCATGAACATGATAATACACTGGTACCCCAGTGTTTTTTACATCAACTATAAATTGTTTCAACTTTTCAATCGACTCGTTTTTTGTATATCCCTGTTTAACCCTGTAAAAATAATAGACATGACCTATATCTATACATGAGCCGATATGTTCCATATTTGTGTGGGATATTTGTCTTATCAACTTGAGATAGTAATTAATTTCAAGCGTATTACTGAATTCGATATACAAATTATTGTTAAGATTTTTAAGATAAGGTTCAATCAGTTTTAAGGCATTGATATAACTGTTTAACCTTGAATCAGAAAGAGTTGTAAGGTAAGGGTCTGTTTCATCATGGACAATGTAACCTGTACCTGACGTACCGGTTAAAAATTCAATTGCAGATTCAACATATTTCCTATTTCTTTCCGGGATGTCATCTGAAAAATAGAAACCCAATTCCCCACTTTTTCGTATATGTACATTATAATCCAATACATTGTTTACAGATTTTAATAAACTAACAGCTTCATACTGTTGTTTATAGGAATAAATATTTAATTCCAGACCTATACTATTTAGGATTGCTTTTTCCAGCTGCATATTAATTATTGGATGATTCCCACCCCAACAGTCGAATCTCATAAAATAATTCATGGTTTATACCTGATTTTTAATTCAATTATCAACAATTAAATTCATTAGTTTTAAAAAATATTAAGATTTAAGGAGAGTTGCAGAAACTCATATACTACCCCAATCCTTAACCAGATTGTATAGCTTTTTTAATTCTGCAACTCTCCACCAAATTTCATCTGGCTAAATTTACTTAACTTTTATCAGGTTATGTATAATTTTATAGATAAAATAAGCAAATACCTAAACCGGTCGTTGAAACTTTTTTATAATTAATTATTTATTTCCAGTTTTTCATAGAGCCAAATCGCAGCTACAAATATTCCAGTTACAAAGAGGCCGATCAAAAAAATAAGTATGAAAGAATTGACACCATAACCTGCACCAGTAAGGTCACTGATAACATCCAGTGCTTTTGTGACACCAGTAACATTCAACAATACAGTGGATAAACTCATGCCAGTAAGAACCTCTTGAAAGAATGACAAAAATTAAAAAATATATTAATTTTCTTATTTATTTAAGATAATTCAATGCCTTATATATTAATCAGTTATAAGAATTTCTTTTATCCCACACTTTACGAGATAAAAAAACATCAACTACTGTATTGTTGGTCTTAAAAATCTGTTTGTTAACATTATGGCCAAATGTCTAAAACGGTTGTAAATGAATTTAAATACAAATGGATAGCAAATACTTAATCTAAAAACTTTTTAATTTTATCCTCGAAATCATCAACATCTAATGGTTTTGGCAAGTATTCATCGCAACCAGCATTTAGGAATTTTTCTCTATCTCCTTCCATAGCATAAGCAGTTACCGCGATTATTGGAGTATTTTTTACATTTGGTTTTTCTTTAAATTTTGATAAAAGCTCCAGACCATCTATCAACGGTAACTGGATATCTAATAATATTAAGTCAAGTTTATAATAATCTACTTTTTTAAGAGCTTCAAGACCATTTTCTACATTTATTATATTATAACTGTCCGAATCAATTAATTCAATAAAGTCATTCATTAATTGTCTGTTCAATTTATTATCTTCGATAACAAGTATATTGTGCATAACACACCCACTACAATAAGCACTTTTAAACATCCTGATTATGTCAAGACTACATATAAATATTATTGATTTATGTAAGTTAATCCTTTCTGTTTTAAAAAAGCCCAAACTCTCCAAAATAATAATGCAGAAAAACCAAAAAAATGGTTAAAATCAGCAAAGTACAATAACTCCTGATTTTAAACTTATATAAGGCTTTAAAATTTTGGACGCCTTTATAATATTTTACGCTGGAAAAATGATTGCATCATTTATTATATATATTTATATCACCTATTGTAGGTATAGATTACAGATGTAGAGAATGAAGGGAAACTCTACATCTGTTAAAAAGTAGTGGATGAGCGGAGTTTATGGTTGAGTGGGGTTCAACCATCAGGCAAATGCTGGTTAAAGGTATTAAAGTAGCCTTATCTATCCAATCTGTATAATTTTATAATTTAAGGGGGTTATTTACAGATTGGATAGTAAACATTTTGCCTACAATTTCAAACTTTTTAAAATATTCTACTATTTCTGTATTTATCCAATATAAACCATATTCATTTTATTCTCCATTGTTGTTCAACAGGCAGAAAACTTTTGATAATATTTGTAGCAAGGTTTTTTTCCAGATGATTGGTATATGCATTTAATGATATAAGCCCCTTAGTAGAATCTTTCATACTAAGTGCTCCCTGCTTTATATATTCACCGTTTTTTGATTCATTACTGTAAAACCGTACAGTCGGATTTTCACCTTTTTTAAAACCCTTGTAGTATTTAGTATCACCTTTTGAAGAGTAAAAATAAAAAGCTTCAATACTTGCTGTTGAATAGAAAGGAGTATACAAAATATCAGAATTCCTGATTGTTACAATAAAAACAGGTTTTTGATACTTGTTTTTGAATTCATCTATTTGGGATATCTGCATCCCTGCATTATTAAAACCCTTTATTATCTCAGAGCCCATACCTTTTGATATGCTGCCGTTACCATCAATATACACAAATACTTCTTTTGAAAAATTTATACCAGTATTGTTAGTAGAATACGAATTGGACTGGGTATTAGAATTAGTCTGACTTGTAGCAGCTTTAAAATCCAGAAGCAAAAAAGCTGATATTACAACAACCACGACCAATAAAAAAATCAGCATATTTTTTGAAGTAATAAAAGACTTGTTTGGCATAGATACACCCCCATAATATCAGAAAGATATCATACATATTTAGTTATTGCTTATAAAGATTACTTAAACACATTAATAATCCCATCTGTAATTTTGCTGTAACCTAACTAAGAATATTTAAAATTTTTTACAGGTTGATTGAGGTCACAAGGTCACAGTTATTTACAAGTTATTAAATTCAAAAGGAAGAAAAAAGTACCGGCTAATATTAGATATTTAATTGACCAGTGATACATTATTATTTGAACTGGTAGGACAGCCCCCATCGTTGCTTCTAAGCTTTTTACAGATTTCACATATTTTATCGGACACATCATCTACAGTTCCTTTCTGAATTTCAGATGCAAGCTGTGATATAGAATTTTTAATATCCTCATCGAATTCAATACGATATCCTCGTTTTTTGGTTATATATTGCGAAACAGCAGAGGGCGCCATATCAAACAATTCTGCAACTTTACGTTGAGAAACTCCATTTTTAACCAGTTCTGATGCAAGTGCTGCTCGGATAGCAGGAAGAACATCCCATACTATTACCTGACATGGTGTATTCATTTTCATTTTATCACTTGATTATTTTAAAGGATGTAAACAATAACCCACAGAAATGCAGATACATAAAGTTTTATATCATCTGGCATATAATTTTTGGCTATATATAAAATATACTAAATACCGCAAATTTTCAGCGTTTATATTAAACATCCCTTACCACAACGTTTAAACCACATTAATTATACAGATGATATTCACAATTGTGATAATATACTTATAAACATCTAGTGGTATAAAGATTTTGGCTAACCAACATTAAATTATAACTAATTTGAAACCGATAATTGATAATGAGGTTGTTTATGCAGAACAGTGAAGAAGAACAAAAATTGGTTTATATGGACCATGCTGCTACTACATCTACAGATCCAGAAGTAGTAAATGCAATGGTTCCATATTTTACAGAATATTTCGGAAATCCATCATCACCATACACCATTGCAAAAGAATCAGAAGAAGCAATTGAAAAAGCAAGGGAAAAAGTAGCAAACGCGATAAATGCTAAAACCGACAGGGTGTTTTTCACAAGTGGAGGGACTGAATCTGACAACTGGGCAATCAAAGGAGTTGCCTTTGCAAACAAAAATAAAGGAAACCACATTATAACTACTGCTATTGAACACCATGCAGTTCTACACCCATGTGAGTGGCTTGAAAAACAGGGGTTTGATGTTACATATCTACCAGTTGATAAATATGGACGTGTAAGTGTAGATGATGTCAGGGATGCAATAACAGACCAGACTATACTTATTACCGTAATGTTTGCAAATAACGAAATTGGTACCATTGAGCCGATTGAGGAAATCGGTGAAGTTGCAAGAGAGAATGGTGTATATTTCCATACTGACGCAGTCCAGGCTATAGGTCAGTTGCTCGTTGATGTAGAAGATATGAACATCGATTTGCTATCATTATCAGGTCATAAATTCTACGGACCAAAAGGCACTGGTGCACTTTACATAAAAAAAGGTGTAAAAATTGACAATTTCATGCACGGGGGAGCACAAGAAAAACAGCGGCGTGCTGGAACTGAAAATGTTCCCGGAATAGTTGGATTAGGGGAAGCTATAGAACATGTCACCAGTGATATAGAAAACCATGCAAAAAGGATGCAATCTCTACGTGATCGCCTTATAAACGGACTTTTGGAAATACCGAAAACACATCTTTGCGGTCACCCAACAGAGAGGTTGCCAAATAATGTTAATATTGTTTTTGAATATATAGAAGGAGAATCAATACTTCTTATGCTTGATTCATATTCAATTGCAGCATCTACAGGAAGTGCATGTACATCCGCATCACTTGAGCCATCCCATGTACTGGTAGGTTGCGGTCTGCCGCATGAGATTGCTCATGGTTCACTTCGTCTCTCACTGGGTAAAGAAAATACCGAAGAAGATGTGGATTATGTGCTTTCAGTAGTACCAAATATAATCGAACGGCTACGTTCAATGTCACCTATGACTATAAAATAACAAAGAGGAATATTTTATGGCAATGTACAGTAAAAAAGTAATGGACCATTTCATGAACCCAAGAAATGTAGGAGAAATGGAAAATCCCGATGGAGTGGGGGAAGTTGGTAATCCGAAATGTGGAGACATTATGCGAATGTATCTCAAAATAGAGGATAATATAATACAGGATGCAAAATTTATGACCTTTGGATGCGGTGCAGCAATCGCATCAAGCAGCATGGCTACAGAACTTATAAAAGGAAAAACACTGGAGGAAGCATGGGATGTTTCCAACAAAGCAGTTGCTGATGCACTTGAAGGACTACCATCAATAAAGATGCACTGTTCAGTTCTGGCAGAAGAAGCCATCCATAAAGCTATTAACGATTACCGTCAAAAACAGAACCTTCCACTGTGGGGAGAAAAAGAAGAAGAAAAACCAGAATGATCAACTAAAAACATTCAGAGTAAAAATGACCCTTTATGAACCAGTAGATACACTGAAAGAGGTTATCGCTAAAAAAGGACCGATGGTTATAGCGTTTTCAGGCGGTGTTGACAGCAGTCTGCTTTCTCTGCTTGCAAAAGAAACACTCGGCAACCAACATCTGTGCATACTTCTTGATTCACCGCTTGTTCCCCAACACAGTATAGAACAGGCTAAAAAAATATCAAATGAATTTGATTTAAATTTTGAAATATTACCGTTTAAAGCTCTTAACAAATCCGGGATAGTTGATAACCCAAAAGATAGATGTTATCATTGTAAAAAGGCTTCATCACAATTATTAAAATGCTATGCATTAAATAAAGGGTTTAATTGTATAGCTGATGGTACAAACCTTTCAGACCTTGGTGAATATCGACCCGGTCTTGCCGCCGGGGAAGAAGAAAATATAGCACATCCGTTTGTAGATGCAGAAATAAGTAAACCAGATATCCGAAAAATCGCAAAAGAAAGGGGCTATGATTTCTGGAATTTACCATCATCATCATGCCTTGCTTCCCGGATACCATACAATGAAATCCTTACAGAAGATAAACTCAAAAAGGTTGACAAGGCGGAAAATCTACTATCTTCATTCGGATTTACACAGGGTAGAGTTAGGTTACATGGCAAGGGTGCAATAGCCCGAATAGAAATATCGGATAAAGAGCTGGAGTCCTTTTTAAATTACAGAAAAAATGTAGTATCAGAACTTAAAGACCTTGGTATAACCTATATAACAGTCGATATAGAGGGTTACCGCAGCGGTAGTATGGACGAGATTCTTTAAATAACGATGAATATGTTAAAAAAATCAACTGTTTAACAATAGATGATAATGGTTGTAGTAAGTCCAAGTAATTCAATTGAAGGGTTAACCTGTACAGACCCAATACTTACAAGAAATGGTTTGATTTCAGGTGTAAGTTCCAAATCAGAATTATCAATTTCATATATATATAGTATACTTTATAAGTAAAATATATAAGAATTGATAACAGAAAATATAATCAGTTAATCAATTATATTCATCATGGAGATTGTTATGGTAAAAAGAACCGAAACGATATACCTAAATTATGATAAAAAACCTTAGCTGGTTGTGTCATATTTCCAAGAACTTATACAACCAGGCAAACTTCATAGTTAAACAATCTCTAAATGATGAAGGTGATTGGGTAAGATACGAAGAACTAAATAAACAGTTAAAAGGTACTGAAAATTATTCTGTTTTACCCACACAAACAGCACAACAGACACTAAAACTGATGGATAAAAACTGGAAATCTTTCTTCCAATCAATTAAAGACTGGGGAAAGAACCCAGAAAATTACTATTCAAAACCCAACCCACCAAAATATAAAAAGAAAAATGGCGAAAATATTCTAACTTTCACAAACCAACAGTGTAAGATAAAAAATGGAGTCCTCAAGTTCCCGAAGAAAACGAACCTGCAAGTAGAAACTCGTCTTACAGATGACACTAAACTAAATCAAGTTCGAATTCTTCCTATGGGTGTTGGTTATAAGTGTGAAATTGTTTACGAGAAGGATTTAGAATCACCAAATCTAAACGAAGAAAACATCGCCAGTATCGACCTGGGAATTAATAATATCGTCACTATGGTGAATAACATCGGTGAAAAACCGATTGTTATTAAGGGCGGAGTCGCAAAATCAATAAACCAGTTCTACAACAAAAAAGCTGGAAAACTAAAATCCATTTATGATAAATTAGGCATCAAAAACAGCAAAAAACTAGAAAAAACTATACCATAAATATAAACTGAAAATCAATGACTTCTTCCATAAAGCAAGTAGAAGGATTGTTGATTTTGTGTCAAACACAACATCGGCACACTAGTCATTGGATATAACGAAGGGTGGAAGCAAGAAGTGTATATGGGTAAACGCAATAACCAAAAGTTTACACAGATTCCATTTCATAGACTTCTTGAACAACTAAAATACAAAGCCGAAGATGTTGGATTGAAAGTGATTGAGCAAGAAGAATCCTATACATCGAAGTGTTCGTTCCTCGATGGTGAACCAGTTGAGAGAAGGACTTCTTATATTGGTAAAAGAATTAAAAGAGGGCTTTTCCGATCATCTAACGGCACTATAATCAATGCCGATGTAAATGGTGCCTATAATATTATGAAAAAAGTAATCCCTGATTTAGATGGGATAGAGGGTGTAGCGTTACACCCGGTGAGTATATCTCACGAATGTAACTGATAATAAAATTAGTTATCTAATGTTACTAAGTTTATCAATTACAATGACGTTGATTCATCCTATTTCAGTTAAAAATGCAGGGGTGAGAATCGAACTCACGTAACCCCCGATCTGCAGTCGGACGCATAGCCACTCTGCCACCCAACCATCTGGATTTCACATGTGTGAACATTTAATGCAATGGTTTTGTAATATATAAAAATTGTGAATATGGCAAATTATACCTAAAACTACTCATTATACAGGTTTTCAAAAGATTTTACAATATCTAATTTAGCTTTAGTCGCTGGTTTTTCAGGAACAGCTCCGCAACCACCGGTAGATATAGTAGATAATGAGTATGTTCCTATCCTGCGTGCAATATCAATTACCTCTTCTTTATCAAAACCGATTAGCGGTCGATAAACTGGTAGATTTGTAGCTTCATCCAATACATAAAGATTGTCAAGTGTTTGAGATGCAACCTGACCAAGAGAATCCCCTGTTACAATACCCAGTGCTTTGTATTTATTCGCTAAATCTTCTGCAATCCGGTATAACCGACGTTTACATATAAGGCAGGTGTATTTATCAGAATTATAATGTTTGAGTATTTTTTTAGCAGTGTAGAGATAATCATCGCCAATTACTTCAAGTTCTATACCAGGTTGATATTGCTTGAGAGCATCCACAACCTTAAATGCACGTTCTTTCCCTTTTTCTCCAAGATATGGGTCTATGTCCACATAGATGGGTATAATACTGCATCCACGTTTCATCATCATATAAGCAGCAACAGGTGAATCAATACCTCCAGACATTAAAGCAACAAGGCTACCCTCAACACCAAGAGGTATGCCTCCGGGACCTGCTATTTTTTCAGAAAACAGATAACAATCACTGTCTCTTATTTCTATAAATATCTCCTTTTCTGGGTTATCAAGGTCAACCTTAAGATGTGGATAATGTTTCCTTATTAAATTACCCAGTTCTCTTGCTTTATCCTGAGATGAAAAATCATGAGCACCTACACGTTTGATACGAAGTGCAAAAGTTTGCACATCACCAAAGTTTTTGTTTTCACAATATTCAAGTAAACATTTACTTAATTCATCGAGTGGACAATAGATACAGGGAGAATATGATCTTATACCAAAAACATTTTTTAGCTTTTCAGGCTCTACATCACCATAAAGCCATATCCTTCCTCTTTCAGTTTTAACATGGCAGTTAGGGATATGTTTTTGTATATTATCTACAAGTTTATTGACCCACCGTTTTTGTACATGGTTTGATTTTAAAAAAATCTCTGAGTATCTCACAAGCCAGTAATCGGTCACTGAAAAACCTCCGTTCCAATATAATAATAAATAAATCAGTATCAGAATAATACCAGCAAATAAAATAATTCGTTTAATTACAATTAAGAAAAACGATTATTTACTATTTACCACTTTTTCTGCAATTTCTGCAGCTTTTACACCCGAATAAAGCATTCCTCCAAATGTAGGTACCATTCGCGGCAGTCCAAATGCAGTTGCAACCGACATTCCGGTTACTATAAGTCCCGGATATATCTCAGAAGTTTGTTCAACAATAGCATTTTCAGATGGTTCTACATGCATCCCATCAAATCCTTTCAAATCAATATATCCCTTTGATTTCAAAGTTTCCGCTACTACAGCATCATGACCTGTAGCATCAATAACACATTTTGATTCAAGAGCTACTGGATCCTCACAGGTTATCGCTCTTGGAAGTGCTGATACCGGTGTCCAGTTTGTAACGATACCTGCTACACTATCATTTTTAAGGACTAAATCATCAAATTTATTCATGTTAAGGAGAAATGCTCCTGAATCACAGGCTGATGATATCAGTTTTGAACAGGCAGATGGTGCATTAGCAACATAGAGTCCATCTTTTACTTCTTCATATGAAACACCAATCTCATCAAGGAGGTTTTGACCGGGGTATCTTACAGTAAGTTTGTTCATAAGGTAGCCGCCTACCCAGTATCCTCCACCAAAGTAATTATTGATTTCGATAACCAGTGTTTTAAATCCTTTTTTGCCAGTATTCTGGCAACCATTAAACCGATTGGTCCACCTCCTACAACAATAACATCACTGGATGTACAGGATAAGATTTCGCTGGTAAAGTTTTCTATTATAGCATTTGTTACATCTTTTTCTGATATTTTTGCAAACTCTTTCATATTTATTTCACCTCTAATGATATCAAATATATTAAATATGTGAATTCACAATCGTGAATATGATATATATAATTTTGGCAGACATCACCAATATACTTATAAAAACAACCCATATAACATTCCAATAAATTTTTATAATAGACTGTCAATTCACAGTGTGAATTAAATATTTATACCCCCTATTCCGTATTTATAGAGGTGATTATTCATGAGTGAAGTAACAATAAAAATAGAAGGAATGAAATGTGCTGGTTGTCAGGAAAATGTTGAAAATGCTCTGAATTCTGTTAACGGAATATTATCAGTAAATATTAATCTTGAAGAAGGTAGTGCTACAGTTAATTACGACCCTGAAAAAACAGATATTGATAAAATCAAATCAGCAGTCTCAAATGCAGGCTATAAAGCTAAATAAAAGATGAAAACCCTATATTATAATTGTAAATTGTAACAAATAACATGGTTTATTACAGGAACTTCATATGACAACCAGCAATACAGAACAAAATACAAATTCAAACAAATGCATGATTATTGGAGATGATGTCAAAAGTGAATACAGGGCAGAAATTCCAAATGTTGTTGACACGATAGTGGAAAGTTGTTCCAGAAAAGCTTGTTTTGAGCATGTTGACGCTGCGATAATCCCATCAAGAGATGCTGTCATTGAAATTATTGATATTACAAGACGTATATTGTATCCAGGATATTTTGAAAATCAGGTGATTGACAGAGCAAATTTATCATATCAACTTGGGGGAGAAGTTAATGACCTTTTTGAAAAACTTTCCAAGCAAATAACTAACAGTATCATGCATGATTGCCAGCGTTATGGTGAGAAATGTTCTCAATGCCACTCCCGTGGAAAAAAAGAAGCCCTTGATTTTTTGAAAAAAATACCCGAATTACGTGAAGTTCTGGCTTCTGATATTCTTGCCGCTTATGAGGGCGACCCAGCTGCCAAATGTTATGACGAAATAATATTCAGTTATCCCGGTGTATTAGCAGTAACTATCTACCGCATTGCACATGAGTTATATAAACAAAACATTACAATCCTGCCGCGTATTATGACTGAATATGCCCATAGTATTGTAGGTATTGATATTCATCCCGGTGCTGAAATAGGAGAACATTTTTTTATAGACCATGGTACTGGAGTAGTCATAGGTGAAACTTGTCAAATCGGAGACAGTGTTAGAATTTATCAGGGAGTAACACTGGGAGCTATGAGTTTTCCTAAGGATGAAACTGGAAACATGGTACGTGGCCATAAACGCCATCCTACAATAAAAGATGATGTTATCATTTATGCTGGTGCTACTATACTGGGTGGAGACACTGTGATCGGTGAACGATCGGTCATAGGAGGTAACGTTTGGCTTACAAAATCAGTTCCTCCAGATAACACCGTGATTATAGAAGAACCTAAATTAATCTATAAAAAACACCGTAAATAAATATTCAGGGAGGGGGTTAAAATGAAGAACATATATACAAATATTACAGAAACAATTGGAAATACTCCGCTTATACAGCTAAACAATATAACAAATAACTCTCAGGCAACAATAATTGCCAAACTTGAATCCTTTAATCCTTTAAGCTCAGTTAAGGATAGAATAGCATATAATATGATAGAATCCGCTGAAAAAGACGGATGTTTGACCAGTGACACTGTTATTGTCGAACCCACATCAGGAAACACAGGAATTGGCCTGGCTTTTGTCTGTGCCTCCAAGGGGTACAAGTTGATTCTTACAATGCCTGACACTATGAGTGTAGAAAGGCGAAAAATCCTCAAACTATTTGGAGCGGAAATTGATCTCACACCCGGCTCAAAAGGCATGAATGGAGCAGTTGAAAAAGCAAACCAACTGGCAAATGAATACGATAAGGCATTTATACCCCAGCAATTCATGAACCCTGCAAACCCGGAAATACACCGCAAAACTACAGCTGAAGAAATCTGGAATGATACCGAAGGTGATGTAGATATACTTGTAGCTGGTGTGGGCACAGGCGGAACTATCACAGGTGTTGCAAATGTTATAAAAGAAAGAAAACCTGAATTTAAAGCCATAGCTGTTGAACCTGAAGATTCACCTGTTTTATCCGGCGGAAGTCCTGGCCCCCATAAAATACAGGGCCTTGGTGCTGGATTTGTACCAGATATTCTGGATATCAGCCTTGTAGATGAAATCATCCAGATTAGTAATGATGAATCCTTTGAAACAGCCAGAGAATTGGCTAAAAGAGAAGGTATCCTTGCAGGAATTTCATCTGGTGCAGCTCTCTGTGCAGCGTTAAAAATTGCCAAAAAACCTGAAAACAGAGATAAAACAATCGTGGTAGTTCTCCCAGACACTGGTGAACGCTATTTGAGTACTCCTATGGCTGATTTTGAAGATATCTAAATTTGTTACCTTACAAAAATATAGAAAATAACTGATGTAGAATTCTTGAGATTACTTAGTTGAATGGATGCCTTCATCATTAATTTTTTATATATTAAATCATTTTTTGTCGTTTGTATATTAATAGTAATGTTTCCTTTTTATAATAACCATTAACTGATACAACCTTATTTTTGTATAACCAAAAAACTGTGTTAATAAAAGATATATACAGTGATAAACCTAATTTTATAGGGGGAGTACAGATTTATGAAAACACATTATAATAAAATGTTGATTGCTACGGACGGTTCTGATAATAGTGAAAATGCAATATATAGAGGAATTGAATTTGCAAAAATCACAGGTGCCAAAGTTTATGCTATCTATGTACTGAATACTGGTACTTACTTTGATGAACCTGTATTCGATAAACAAAAAGCTCGCAGATATACAACCGACCATGTCGAAGATATCGGCAACAATAATGGGATAAATGTTGAATCCGTTGTTATTATTGGAAACCCTGCTAAAGAAATTATAGATTTTGCAGAAAAAAATGAAATCGATCTTATCGTTATGGGTTCGTTGGGCAAATCAGGTGTTGTAAGGTTTTTACTTGGCAGCGTCTCAGATAATGTTTTAAAACATGCCAGTTCGGAAGTACTTATTGTTCCCTAAAATAAATTAGTACAATAACATTAAAAATATCAAAATGAAAATAATTGTAATAGCACTGATAAAACTATCAGTTTATAATTTATTCTATGGAGAGTCTCCTGAAAATTTATAACAATAATAAGTTATAAGACTAATGGTTTTTAATTTTAAAACTTTTGACTGTTTTATTGTAGAGATTTTTGTTTTGTTAGTATCGTATCTGTATCCTCTTTTGACAATCCAAGTTCATCTGCCACTTTCATAATATATTCTTTATACTCTTCTTCCTCTTTATCTGTAAACACATCACAATAATAAGATACCCATTTAACATAAGCCTGATCATCTTCCATCCATGACCTGTTTCTTATCGACCACAATATATAATCAATCACCAGTTTAAATTCATGATGAGTTATGGGCTTTTCATTGATGGTATCTTTTAGGTTCTCAATAATATCTCTTTCCAGACCACTAAATGATTCAATACCTTTATCGTAATTGTTTTTTATATTAAGTAGTACTGTAATTACATCATCATCTTTTAATTCCGGATTTTTTTCACAATAATAATGCGCAATCGAAAATTCTACAGCATCCAAGTATACATCATATTCTTCTTCAACATTAAAAAGGCTTTCAAGTTCCTCTACATCTGATGTATCGGACACAAGGATGTTACTTAACGGTTGACCATCATCTTCTTTTTCGGTGTCCATAGATATAACCCCTTTCTATTATGTTATTATGTGTCCATTTCATTGGGTATAAATATATTGTCTCAAATAATCCACAGATAAAAAGGAGTAGGGTTTGATAGTATTAGTAAGGATAGCACTTTCACAAAATAACTATAAACTGACAATTATTAATCGATTTTTAAAAAATATATTTTTAATTCAATCAAATACAATATTTATATATCGTCAACTAAGTTTCATTTAAAGTGTTTACATTAAAAAATTAGTTTAAAATAGTTGGTTAAAAATAATAGAATATATGAGTATCCCTTACCTAAATAACCGACAGATAAATGCTGTTATTCAAGTTAACCGGTTTTTAATCTATTAATTTTATACAATAATCGAGGTAAAACAATGGTACGCAAACAGAAAGGATTGAGCTCATTTACAGATACTCTTAAAACACCTACATTTTTGGTTTCGATTGCTTTGGCAGTCGGATTTGTTATTATCGGGATTGTATTCCAAGAACCATTTAGTGATAGAATGGATTTGACATTCAATTGGATTGTAGATACTCTGGGATGGACATTTATTCTTGGAAGTAGTACATTCCTGTTTTTGATTGTATATTTGATGTTAAGCCCAATGGGAGATATAAAACTCGGAGGGGATGATGAAGAACCTGCTTATTCATATATGGCATGGTTCTCCATGCTGTTTAGCTGTGGTATGGGTATAGGTTTGCTTTTTTGGGGTGTCTCAGAGCCTATCTTACACTACATGGTGCCACCACTGGGCGAGGGAGGAACGAATGAAGCGATTTATACTGCTATAAGGTACTCTTTCTTCCATTGGGGTTTTCATCCATGGGCTATATATGCAGTTGTTGCAGGATCACTGGCGTACTTTTCATATCGAAAGGGGCTTCCAATGCTGTTAAGCTCATGTTTAGAACCCATTCTGGGTCGCAAGGGTATCGATGGTCCCTGGGGTATAATCATTAATACAATCGGTGTCCTAGCAACATTATTTGGTATATCCACTACACTTGGACTGGGTGTTATACAGATAGGAGGAGGTCTGGAATCCTTATTTGGAATACCCAGCAACTCCATACTTTGGCTTTCCATAATTACAGTTGTTACCATTTTGGCAGTTATGTCCACTGTAACAGGTATCGATAGAGGTATAAAATGGCTTAGTGAAATAAATATAACTGCTGCAGCACTATTGCTTATTTTTATATTAATAGTAGGTCCTACACTATTTATACTTGATTTGTTCACTCATTCCATTGGGGAATATTTACAAAATTTCCTCTTTATGTCATTCAGTATAGACCCTGCAGGTGTTAGTCCTGAAGGATGGCATGGTGATTGGACTATCTTCTACTGGGCATGGTGGATTGCCTGGTCACCTTTTGTTGGTTCGTTTATAGCAAGAGTTTCAAGAGGAAGGACAATACGCAGTTTTGTAATCGGTGTCATGCTTGTACCTACTCTTGTCAGTATGATATGGTTCAGCGTATTTGGAGGAGCTGCTTTGTATATCCAACACTTTGGCGCAGCAGGTATTGGTGATGTGGTTGCCCAGGATGAAGCGTTAGGATTCTTTACAGCGCTCAGCCATTTCCCGATATCAGGTATACTTATAGCAGTAGCCATGATTTCTGTGGCGGTATTCTTCATAACGTCATCAGACTCGGGGACATATGTTATCGGTATGCTTACCTCAAAAGGCAACCCTAATCCTCCTCTCCCACTGCGCATTATCTGGGGAGTTATGGAAGGTGCGTTTGCTGCAATTCTACTTCTTGCTGGAGGATTGGCAGCCCTGCAGACCGCATCTCTTATTGGAGGATTCCCGTTCATGATAATTATGGCATTAATGCTTTACTGTCTTGTTATCTCTCTAAGAAAAGAGTTGCATGAGGGCACACTACCATTTGAAAGGGCTAAACTTGAATCGTTATTCAGTGAACTAAGGGAACTAAAAGAGTCAGAAACAAAAAACGAATGATTTAAACAACCACCTACTCTGGTGGTATCTATTTTTTATGCAAAAATACTCAAAAACAATATGAAAATTAATCATATTGTTCACTAGTTACAGCATTTTATTGGTAATTAAAAATCCATTTCCCAGTAAGTTAAAACTACAAAATACAGGCTTTTCAAAAATAAAAAATGGTAGTCCCGGGCGGATTCGAACCGCCGTCGCAGGCTCCAAAGGCCTGCAGGATTGACCGCTACCCAACGGGACTACTTTGCCTTATACCATACAGACACACTAATACTTAATTGTTATGCAAATTTCAGGACATGATCCTGAAAGTTTTCATATTATAAAAAATATTATTTTTGGATTATAAGGCTAAGTATGTCCTTATCATGCAATACATGATCGATTCCTGCTCTCTGACCGGGATGCTTTGCTGATGAGCCCCATATTCTTGCGTATCTGAATTTCTTTTTAAAATCCCTATGGAGGCTTTCACAAACATCCTCTACAGTAGAACCTTTTCTTATAATCATTGGTTCTTCCAAATCTGCAGATTCTCCTTGGGGCTTCATATAAACCCTTATAAAATCAATCGATGAAAAGATTCCCTCTTTTACACCTTCTATATTCATCTCCTGGTCTGCAGATATCATAATAGCTTCAGGGAAAGTCTGTACACAATA